>JAEWKP010000171.1 GCA_023393655.1 Pseudomonadota bacterium
TCCGGGATGACGGCGAGGCTCCGCCAAAAAACAGTATGCCCCCAAAAGCAGAACGCCCCGCCGGTCCGGCGGGGCGTTTTACGTTTCACGGCCGCTCGGTCAGTGGCCCTTGCCGGGCGTCGCCGTCATCTTGTCGACCCAGGCGATGCCGATGGCCGAGAGGATGAAGACGACATGGATCAGCGTCTGCAGCAGGACGCCGGCCTCGGTGTAGCTCGCGGTCTTGCCGACGATGCCGATATTGCCGGCCTCGATGAAGGTCCGCAGCAGATGGATCGACGAGATGCCGATGATCGCCATGGCGAGCTTGATCTTGAGGATGCTCGCATTGACATGGCTCAGCCACTCCGGCTGGTCGGGATGCCCCTGCAGCCGCAGGCGCGAGACGAAGGTCTCGTAGCCGCCGACGATCACCATGATGAGCAGGTTCGAGATCATCACCACGTCGATCAGCCCGAGCACGACCAGCATGATCTGCTGCTCGCTGAAATCGAAGGCATGGGTGACGAGATGCCAGAGCTCCTTGAGGAACAGGAAGACATAGACGCACTGCGCCACGATGAGGCCGATATAGAGCGGCAACTGCAGCCAGCGTGAGCTGAAGATCAAGGCCGGCAGCGGCCTGAGGGGGCCAAGCGCGGCAGGCTGGGCGGACGGGTCGCGCGGTTGCGCCATGGGCGTCTCGATCCTTCGATCAGGTGTGGTGTGCGGTGCAACGCTAGATGGCGAGGAAATTCCGCCCGCGCAAGCGGTTCGACGTTGCTTTCGCGGGCAAAAACGACGGGAGCATGACGGCCCATTTATGCCTGGATTGACTGCTAGCTTCCCCTGCGGTCACTGGACCGCTACATTCGAATCCAAACGGGGGAACATGCGGAGTTCCGCTCGCCTGGTATCGCAGAGGAGTTTCGTCATGATCAGGACGCTCGCCGTCGCTGCCGCCCTTGCCGGGGGCACCTTACTCGCCCTTCCTGCATCGGCCGCGCCTCTCGCTCCCGCTGCGTCCGCCGTCGCCACGGCGCAAGTGGGCAGCGACCTCGTCCAGACCGTGCAATGGCGCCGCTACGGCTATGGCCCGCGTTACTATGGTGGCTATCGCCGCGGCCCGGCCGGCGGCGCCGGCATCGCGGCCGGCATCATCGGCGGCGCGCTCGCTGCCGGTGCGCTGGCAGCCCCGCCCCCGCCGGTCTATTACGAGCCGGCGCCGGTCTATGTCGCGCCGCCGGTGGTCTATGCCCCGCCCGTGCCGCGCGCCTATGGCTACAGCATCGAGGATACCGACGCGGTCGCCTACTGCTCGCGCCGCTTCAAGAGCTACAACCCGGAGACCGGTACCTATATCGCCGCGCGCGGCGTCGTCCGCGCCTGCCCCTGACAGCAGGCGACAGTCCTTTCGCCGACAAGCACTCCCCGCAGCGATGCGGGGAGTTTTTTGTTCGCGGTCGAAACCGGCTTGCCATGACCGCGACCGTGCCGCTTATCCTGCGGCTCGTCTTGAATCGGAGCGTCTCGTGCGGATCGCCACCTGGAACGTCAATTCGGTCAGGCAGCGCCTCGGCCATCTCCTCGACTTCCTCAAGGAGGCCGAGCCCGATGCGCTCTGCCTGCAGGAGATCAAATGCGTCGACGCCGATTTCCCGCGTGCCGAGATCGAAGCCGCCGGTTGGCAGGTCGAGACCCACGGGCAGAAGACCTTCAACGGCGTCGCAATCCTCAGCCGCTCGCGGCTGGAGGATGTCCGGCGCGGCCTGCCGGGCGACGATGGCGACGAGCAGGCGCGTTATCTCGAGGGCGTGCTGCCGCTCGGCGACGGCGTGGTGCGCGTCGCTTCGATCTACCTGCCGAACGGAAACCCGCCCAACACCGAGAAATATCCCTACAAGCTCGGCTGGATGCAACGGCTGACCGCCCATGCGCTGATGCTCATGGAGCACGAGGAGCCGCTGGTGCTGGCGGGCGACTACAATGTCATCCCCGAGCCGCGCGACGCTCGCGATCCTGCCGCCTGGGTGAGCGATGCGCTGTTCCTGCCGCCGACGCGTGCCGCCTTCCGCGGGCTGATCAATCTCGGCCTGACCGAGGCCCTGCGTGGCACGACCGATGCGCCCGGGCTCTACACCTTCTGGGATTATCAGGCCGGCGCCTGGCAGCGGAACAACGGCATCCGCATCGACCATCTGCTGCTGTCGCCGCAAGCGGCGGATAGGCTCTCGGGTGTCAGGATCGCCAAGCATGTCCGCGGCTGGGACAAGCCCTCTGACCATGTCCCGGTGATGATCGAATTGCAGTGAGGGCAACAATCGGGCGTCGCGCTCGGGCTTGAACCGGGCATCTCGGGACGGAGAGGCGCCGTATCCTGCGAGAGCTTCTCGGGCCTTCGCTTTGCCCAAGAATGGCGGCGTTTTCGGCTCAGTTCCGGACGGTGTTGCCGTTGCGCGAGTTGACCAGATGCTGGCGCTCGATCAGGGCCAGAGCCGCCGAGCGGTCACTCGCCGAGGCGGCCGCGAAAGCCACGTCGTGCCGCTCGATGATCCAGGCCTCGCGGGTCGGGTCGGCGCCCTCGCGGGCCATGGCGAGCCACATCAGACCGAGAACCGGCTGGCGGGGCACGCCCTCGCCGCCACGCAGCAGCATTTCGCCGAAGGCGGCACGAGCGGGCGCATGGCCCTTCTCGGCTGCGAGCTTCATCCAGCGGGCGGCCTGGCGCCGGTCGCGGCTGGCGCCCTGCCCGGTCATGTAGAGGCGGGCGAGATTGTACTGGCCGTCCGGGTCGCCGAAATAGGATGCGGCGTAGTGGAACATGTCGAAGGCCCGGTCGGGATTGGGCTTCACATAGCTGCCCTTGATGCCGTCCGAGAAGTAATTGCCGAGAGCGACGAAGGCGCTGCCGACGAGCCGGGCATCGGCCGTGCCGGGGATCGCATCGGCATTCTCATCCGCGATCTTCGAGAAATACTCGAAGGCCTTGAGATCATTGGCCGGGACGCCTTCGCCGCCGGCATACATCCGGCCCAGCTTGTACTGCGCCGTGAGATGACCCTGCGAGGCCGCGTATTCGAGCGCGCGGACGGCACCGACCTTGTTGCCGGCCGTGGAATCTCGCATCCAGGCCTTGAGCGCGTCGCGCGCGCTGGTGAAGGGCACGAGCGGCAGCGCGGTATGGGCGGTCGGCGTATTGGGGCCGGGAGCGATGGCCGCAGCGTCCGAGCCGCCGGGCACGGAATCGTCAGGCTCCGGCAACGCCCCGCCCGGAATGGCGCGCGGCGGCAGCGGCTTGGCGCCTGAGAAATCCTGCGCCAGGGCGGCCTGATGGCCACCCAGCAACAGGAACAGGCATGCTATGGTTGAGCTAGATATCCGCATAGCAATGGGTTTCGGCCGCCCCTCCTGGGTGGGTGACGGCGCCGCCTTTGGCGGAGCCGACGGTCTGCGCGTATTTCCACAGCGCCCCGGAATTGTAGTCGGTCTTCCGCGGCGCCCAGCTTTTACGACGCGACTCAAGTTCGGCATCAGAAAGGCGGACTGCGAGCTTTCCTGTGATAGCGTCGAGCTCGATGATGTCGCCGTCGCGGATCAGGCCGATCGGGCCGCCGACAGCGGCTTCAGGCCCGACATGGCCGACGCAGAAGCCCCGCGTCGCGCCCGAGAAGCGGCCATCGGTGATCAGCGCGACCTTGTCGCCCATGCCCTGGCCGTAGAGCGCCGCGGTGGTCGCCAGCATCTCGCGCATGCCGGGGCCGCCCTTGGGGCCTTCGTAGCGGATGACGAGCACGTCGCCTTCCTTGTAGGTCCGGTTCTTGACCGCCTCAAAGGCGTCCTCTTCGCGATCGAAGCAGCGGGCGGGGCCAGTAAAGACGAGCTGGTCCTCGGGCATGCCGGCGATCTTCACGATCGCGCCTTCCGGGGCGAGATTGCCCTGCAGGCCGACGACGCCGCCGGTCACCGTGATCGGCTTGTCAGCGCGGTAGACCACGTCCTGCTGGTCGTTCCATTTCACCGAGGCCATGTTCTCGGCGATGGTGCGGCCGGTGACGGTCATGCAGTCGCCATGCAGGTAGCCGGCGTCGAGCAGGCTCTTCATCACCAGGGGGATGCCGCCGACCTCGAACATGTCCTTGGCGACGTATTTTCCGCCGGGCTTCAGGTCGGCGATATAGGGTGTCTTCTTGAAGATCTCGGCGACCTCGAACAGGTCGAAATCGATGCCGCATTCATGCGCGATCGCCGGCAGGTGCAGCGCACCATTGGTCGAGCCGCCGGTCGCGGCGACGACCATCGCGGCGTTCTCCAGCGCCTTGCGGGTGACGATGTCGCGCGGGCGGATGTTCCGGGCGATCAACTCCATCACCATCTCGCCGGCGGTGTAGCAGAAGGTGTCGCGGACATCGTAGGGCGCCGGCGCGCCGCAGCTATAGGGCAGTGCCAGGCCGATCGCCTCGGCGACCGTCGCCATGGTGTTGGCGGTGAACTGGGCGCCGCAGGAGCCGGAGGACGGACAGGCGACCTCCTCGAGCTCCTTCAGGTCCTCGTCCGACATGGCGCCGACCGAATGCTTGCCGACGGCCTCGAAGACGTCCTGGACGGTGACCGGGCGGCCCTTGAAATTGCCGGGCAGGATCGAGCCGCCATAGATGAAGATCGAGGGCACGTTGAGGCGCACCATCGCCATCATCATGCCGGGCAGCGACTTGTCGCAGCCGGCAAGCCCGACCAGCGCATCGTAGCAATGGCCGCGCATGGTAAGCTCGACGGAGTCGGCGATGACCTCCCGCGAGGCGAGCGACGACTTCATGCCCTGGTGTCCCATGGCGATGCCGTCGGTGACGGTGATCGTGCAGAACTCGCGCGGCGTGCCGCTGGCCGAGGCGACGCCCTTCTTCACGGCCTGGGCCTGGCGCATCAGCGAGATGTTGCAGGGGGCGGCCTCGTTCCAGCAGGAGGCGACACCGACGAAGGGCTGCGCGATCTGCTTCGCGGTCATGCCCATCGCGTAATAATAGGAACGGTGCGGGGCCTTGGCCGGGCCGACGCTCACATGGCGGCTCGGCAGCCTCGACTTGTCGTACACACGCCCATCCATCGTCACTCGCCCTGTCCCCCGATCAGCACGGCGCGAAGATGTGCCACGCCACGCCTACCGGGAGCAATCGCGCCCCCGAAAACCCGAAAACCGTCCGGAACCGTTCCCGGCTCCGCGCGTTACACCCCATTTCGATATATCTCAGGCACTTAACGCAGCGTTTTGCTGGGCTTCGTTTGTGGCGGCTTCTTGGCGATTGTGGTGGTCGCGGGGATGCGGGCCACCGTTCCCGTCCGGGTGTTGCGCCGATGTCACAAAGTTTCAGGCGCAAACGTGACGCAGCGGCAGATCACGTCACTCACATCTGTGTCCGCGTGTGTGTGCTAAGCGAGCACGATCCTACCGTTGCGACGGGTATAGAGTTGATCCGACAGGAGGTTGAAGCCCTCTTTCCAGGTTGCCGCGATCAAGCGGCGCGCGGCATTCTCTGCTCCAGGAAGATCTGCATCGAAAATGAAAAGCTGGTCGCGTCTCGGGATCGCGATCAACACGCCTTTCGGGAACCGCCCTGCAATCGCTGCCCAGAACTTTTCGGATAGCAGGAGGCTTGGCGCCAACAGTTCGTTACCATCGACATTGTATAGAACAGAGCCTTGCACGCTATCGTCGACATGCAGCTTCCCCAGCCATTTCTCTAGATTTTCCAGTGCAATAGGCCGAAGGCTTGCTGCCGACATGCCGGGCACTTCGCTTTGATCGACAGCCGACATCGCGTCGGCGCTGTCGGCCATATAGACGATGAAGAGACCAGCCCCGAAAGGCTCATAGACGGGTTGTGCGCGACCGGCCGTCAACGTATCGACATACGCGCGGTCCCTCAGGACGGGCAATATATTGACGGTACCGGCCGCCTCTACAGGTCCCTGCAAGACGGGGCTAATGAACCGTTCGATCAACTCGTTTACGTCAGTATCCGGATAGGCGTTCAGCAGGCCAAAAAGGTTGGTGACATCCGATGTCACAACGCTATCGCGAACCTTCGTATGTATTTTCGCGGGATCACGACTATCGGCGGTAACTTCGGAGACCCCCGGCCTTCCCTTCAGCGCCGCGATCACGAGCTTGCGCAGATCGGCGACCCGAGCGAAGCGCGGCGTCTGCGCAAAAGCGGACCGCATCATGCCGACAAGGCTAGCGAAAATCGTGATCGCCAGAACGTGCCGCCTGCTGCCTCCGCCCATTGCTATATCAGTTGCCTACAGCACCAGCGGCAGCACGAAGAAGCCGCCGACGATGACCACGACGAGGGCCAGCGCCGTCATCGGCAGGTGCTTCTCGATGAAGATGCGGATGTCGTCGCCATAGAAGCGCAAGGCCACCGCGATCATCAGGAAGAAGCTCGCGCGCGACACGACCATGCCGATCGTGAACTTCCACAGGTCGAAATGCAGGAAGCCGGACATGATCGTGACGATCTTGAACGGGATCGGCGTCAGGCCCTTGGTGACGAGCACCCAGAACCAGTAATCCTGCGAGGTCGCGATCAGGCTGGCGGCCTTGTCCTGCAGGCCGTAGATGCCGATCAGCCAGGCGCCGACCGATTCATAGAGCAGCGCGCCGATGGCATAGCCGAGATAGCCGCCGAGCACGGCCCCGAGCGAGCAGATGCCCGCATAGAACCAGGCCCGATCCGGCCTCGCGATGCACATCGGAATCAGCAGCGGGATCGGGGGCAGCGGGCTGAACGAGCTTTCGATGAAGGTGATGCCGAAAAGCAGCCACGGGGCCGCAGGATGGGAGGCGTATGAAACGCACCAGTCATAGGCTCGCTTGAGCATGGGTTCTGAACAGCCGGTCCTTGAACCGCCACGCTATTGCATGGCGGAATTGCGTCGGGCGCATCTAAGCGGGGTCCGCGAGGGAATGCGAGTCCTCTCTTGAACCAGCGTCAATTTGACGACACAGGCGTGACCGGAATGCGTCGTCTCCAACCTCAGAAC
>JAEWKP010000195.1 GCA_023393655.1 Pseudomonadota bacterium
AGGGAAGCGAGAGCCGCCAGCGCGGCTGCGGCGGCAAGGACGTAGGGCCAGGATGGAAACCTTGCCTGGTCGAAGCTCTGCTCGCGGAAGAGCGCGGTCGCGGGCACCTCGCGGGCGTGCCCCAGGGGAAGCACCGAGAAGGCGAAGGTGATGAGGAGCCCGAAGAGAGCCGCCATCGCGAGCGCACCGGGATAGAAGACGACCTCCTCCGGGACGGGAAGCACGCCTTCCAGAAATCGCATCGCAATGAACGGTGCGACGGCTCCAATCACAAGGCCGATCGCGATGCCAATTGCAGCCAGCATCAGGATCTGGATGAGGTAGACGGCTGCGATGATGGCCGCGGGCGCGCCGAGGCACTTGAAGGTGGCGATCGTGGTCCGCTTCGCGTCGAGAAAGGCACGCACAGCATTGGCGACACCGACACCGCCTACGATCAGTGCAGTGAGCCCGACGAGCGTGAGAAACTGCGAGAAACGCTCGACATTTTCCGTCAGCGAAGGAGCCGCGCGATCGGCAGTACGGATGGACCATCCGGCGTTGGGGAACTCCGCAGCGGCGCGTGCGGGAAGCGCGCCGCGCATGGCTGGGTCGTCCAGGCGGATCTTGTAGGCGTGTTCGACCAGGCTGCCGGTCTGGACGAGGCCGGAGGCCATCAACGCCTCGCGGCTTATCAGCAGGCGCGGTGCGAAGCCGAAACCGTCGGAAATGGCATCTGGTTCACTTGCAACCGTTGCGGCGAGGCGGAGGCGGGCATTGCCGAGCAGGAGTTCGTCTCCCACACGAACTCCGAGCCGGTCGAGCAGAAGCGGAGCGGCAACTGCACCGAACACCTCGCCATCCTGCTGAAGCAGTTCGCCGAGCGGGCGGTTGGGCTCCGCCTCGAACGCCCCATAAAGGGGGTATGCGCCGTCGACGGCCTTCACTTCCACCAGCCCCTGTTCGGAGCCATCGGGGACGCGCGCCATCGAGCGCAGGCCGGTTGAAACCGAAAGCTGGCCAAGGCCTTGCAGGAAGGCAAGTTCCTCGGGTGCCGCCTCGCGATTGTCGAGTTCGAAGCGGATGTCGCCGGCAAGGATGTCCTGTCCCTGCGTTGCTATGGCCCCGGTGATGGCTCGCGAGACCGAGTTGACGGCGGCGATTGCCCCGGTGCCGAGAGCGATGCAGGCAAGGAAGATGTAGAAGCCCGAAAGCCCTCCGCGCATTTCGCGAAGAGCCAGCCTCCATGCGGTTCCCAGCCTTTGACCAAACCGGGTCATGCGCGCACCGCTTCCGGTGCTGCATTGACTGCCGCGTCCCCGACGATTTCACCCGAGCGGACACGGATCTGCCGGCTGCAGCGGGCGGCCAGGGCATTGTCGTGGGTAACGAGCAGCATGGTCATGCCGCGTTCGGCCTGCTTGGCGAAGAGGAGATCGGCGATCTGGCGTCCCGTTTCGGTATCGAGATTACCGGTCGGCTCGTCGGCGATCAGGACCAAGGGCGATGGTGCGAGAGCCCGGGCGATCGCCACGCGCTGCTGCTCGCCGCCTGACAACTGTCCCGGATAGTGGCTGAGGCGCTCTCCGAGCCCGACCGCAGCCAGTTCCCGCCGGGCGATGTCGAACGGGTTGCGGACATTGGCGAGTTCCAGGGGCACAGCGACGTTTTCCAGCGCGGTCATGTTGGCGATCAAGTGGAAGGACTGGAAGACGATGCCGATATTGCGGCCGCGGAAATCGGCGAGCGCCTCCTCCGAGAGGGTGTGCAGGGGCTCGCCCGCAATATGTATCTCGCCCTTGTCGAGGCGCTCGAGACCAGCCAAGACCATCAGCAAGGTCGACTTGCCCGATCCTGAAGGGCCAACGATACCGACGGCTTCGCCCCGGCGAACCTGCAGATCGATCTGCTTCAACACATGGACGGATGCCGCGGCGCTTCCCAGTGTAAGATCCGCCTGGTTCAGCTCGATGATGGTTTCAGTCAAAACAAAGCTTCCTATATTCACTTTCAGCAAAGACCGAAGCCGCGCCACGGCAGCGCGAATTTAGGAACCGGGCCTTGAGATTTAAAGCAATCCTCTTTCACTTCCTCGTCATGTCGTTCATGGCTGCCTGGCCGGCGGCTGCGCAACAGCCCATACAACTGGTCGGTTTCGGCGACAGCCTGATGGCGGGCTACCAGCTCGCACCGAGCGAGTCCTATACGGCGCAACTCGAGACCGCCCTGCAAGCCAAAGGGCATGATGTAGTCGTTACCAATGCCGGCGTTTCCGGAGACACGACATCGGGTGGCCTCTCTCGGGTCGACTGGTCCGTACCGGATGGCACCGATGGCGTCATCCTGGAGCTTGGCGCCAACGACGCGCTGCGGGGGATTTCCCCGGACGAGACCGAAAAGAACCTGGACGCCATCATATCCCGCCTGAAGGAGCGGAACATCCCGGTGCTGCTCGCCGGAATGATGGCGCCGCCGAACATGGGCAGCGCGTATTCTGAGCGCTACAACGAGATCTACCCGCGTCTGGCGGAAAAACACGATGTGCCGCTCTATCCCTTCTTCCTCGACGGGGTCGTCGCGGTCGCTGGGACGCAGCTGGAGGATGGGATGCACCCGAACGCAAAAGGCGTCGGGATCATGGTGGAGCGCTCCTTGCCTGCCGTTGAAGCCTTTCTGGGGGACATCCGCACGTCGGGGAAATAACAGCTTGCCAGGAACCGGCACCCATGATTCGCTGTTAACAGACGCAAGAGATTCGAGGAGGTTCGCAATGCCGAGACTTTTCACCGCCCTCGAAGTCCCGCGCAACATTGCCATGAGCCTGTCGCTCCTTCGCGGCGGTCTGCCCGGCGCACGCTGGATCGACGTCGAAAACTATCACATCACCCTGCGCTTCATTGGCGACGTGGACGGGCGTACGGCCGACGAGATTGTCGACCGGCTGGACCGCATCGACCGGCCCGAATTCCAGATCAGCCTAAACGGCATCGGCTCCTTCGGATCGAAGAAGCCCCATTCCATCTGGGCCGGCGTCTCGCCCTCCCAGGAAATGTCGGCGCTCCAGTCGGAGATCGAGCGGATCTGCCAGCGCATCGGTCTGCCACCGGATCCGCGCAAGTTCATGCCACACGTGACGCTGGCACGACTGAAAGCCTGCAGGCTCGATGATGTCGTCACCTATCTCTCCGGGCGGGGCGACTTCCACACGCTGCCGTTCAAAGTGTCCAGGTTCGTTCTGATGTCGTCCAAGGACTCGATCGGTGGCGGACCTTACGTGACCGAAGAGGCTTTCGACCTCCGCGACTTCGGAAGCGGAACGAACCGGTCGTCGGTGGAGCCGATCAAGAGCTTCGTCTGAGCC
Organism: Pseudomonadota bacterium; assembly: GCA_023393655.1. Taxonomy (GTDB): domain Bacteria; phylum Pseudomonadota; class Alphaproteobacteria; order Rhizobiales; family Beijerinckiaceae; genus Allobosea. The sequence continues at coordinate 3,341 of JAEWKP010000195.1, forward strand.
GGGAGCGTCTGTCCGATGTCTCTGGACAAGCTTTCTTCCGAAGTCATCGAACGGGAACTCGATGGACTTTCCGGTTGGACGCTACGTGAGGACGGCACTGCGATCTCGCGAAGCTTCAGGTTCCGGAACTTCAGCCAGGCGTTCGGCTTCATGGCGGAATGCGCGCTGGTTGCGGAGCGCATGAACCATCATCCGGAATGGTTCAACGTCTATTCCCGGGTCGATGTAACTCTGACTACCCACGATGCCGGCGGGGTGACGGAAAAGGACGTCAAGCTCGCGCGAGCGATGAACCGGGCTGCAAGCCGCGGCGATTGACGTCCATCGGACCACGCCCCACATGAGGGAGCAGATTTCGCACGGG
>JAEWKP010000312.1 GCA_023393655.1 Pseudomonadota bacterium
GCCTCGACACCCGCGATCCGCTGCCGGGAAATCCGGTTGCGGATCGCGCGAGCCGACAACGAAAATAACCCGCTGCCTGCCTCCGCGAGCCCGCATGTCCTCCTACATCGACACTTACTACCGCCGCACGCTTGCGACCGAGGAGAGCTACGCGCCGGCCGAAGGCACGCTGAAGACGGATATCTGCATCGTCGGCGGCGGCCTCGCCGGCTTGACGGCCGCGCTCAACCTTGCCCGCGCCGGGCGCTCGGTGCTGCTGCTGGAGGCGCAGCGCGTCGCCTGGGGGGCGTCGGGCCGCAATGGCGGCTTCGTCAGCCCGGGCTACGCGACCTCGCTTTCCGCGATCGAGCGCCAGACCGGGCGTGAGCTGGCCGACGAGCTCTATCGCCTGACCATGGAAGGCGTCGAGATCGTCCGCGGCAACATCGAGAGCCTCGCCATCACCGAAGCCGCGCCGTCGCCGGGCATCATGAAGGTCGTGCGTTATGATGGCGGCGCCGGGCTGCAGGCGGTGCGCGATACGCAGGAGAAGCGCTTCGGCCGCAAGCTGCGCTATCTCGGCCGCGACGAGACGCGCGCGCTGCTCAATTCGCAGAAGTACCACGCCTCGCTCACGGCCGACGACTCCTTCCATTTCCACCCGCTGAACTATGCCCGCGCGCTCGCCCGAGAGATCGTCCGGCTCGGCGGCAAGATCCACGAGGGCTCGCCGGTCATCTCCTGCGAACTCGACGGCGCCGTGAAGCAGTTGAAGACGGCCAAGGCGACGATCGAGGCCGAGCAGGTGCTGTTCACCACCGGCGGTTATACCGGCGACGTGCTGCCGGCTCTGCGCCGGGCCTATATCCCGATCGCGACCTATGTGCTGCTGACCGAGGCCGCGCCGGACCTGATCCGCACTGCGATCCGCATCGGCACCGGCGTCGGCGACGACCGGCGCGCGAGTGACTATTACCGCACGGTCGAGGGCGGCTCGCGCATCCTCTGGGGCGGGCGCATCACCACGCGCACGACCGAGCCCAGCGACGTCGCCGCGATCCTGCGCCATGAGATGGTCACGACCTATCCGCAACTCGCCGAGCTCAAGATCGAGACCGCCTGGTCGGGCCTGATGTCCTATGCCCGCCATCTCATGCCGCAGATCGGCCAGTACCGGCCGGGCGTCTGGTACTGCACCGCCTTCGGCGGCCATGGCATGAACACGACAGCGATCGGCGGCACCGTCATCGCCGAGGCGATCCGCGGCGCCAGCGACCGCTACAAGCTGTTCGCGCCCTTCGGCCTGGTCTGGAACGGTGGCCCGTTCGGCACGGCGGCGGTGCAGTTGACCTACTGGAGCTATCAGGCCGCAGACCTGATCCGCGGGCGGTAGCCGCGGCGAGCCCTAACGCCGCTCAACCAACCGGTTCGGCCTGCATAACGGCAGTGGCAAGACCGGTATCCGGTCGAGACAGCGGTGGCGCGAGTTCGATCATCCGGAGCGAGCCGAGGCCTTGCGGCGCGCGATGCGCGATCAGGACCAGGGCGCTCGCGGGCAGGGCTCGGCGCAGCGCGGCGAGCACCCGCGCCTCGCTCTCGGCATCCAGCGCGCTGGTCGCCTCATCGAGCACGAGCCAGTCGGGCTCCTGAAGCAGTGCGCGTGCCAGGGCGAAGCGCTGTCGCTCGCCCCCGGAGAGGCCGCGCCGCATGTCCATCCAGCCGTCCGCGTCGAGCGACCAGAGCGCTTCCAGCCCGACGGCGGCGAGCGCCTCGCGCAGCCTCCCGTCGTCGACGGCCTCCGGCGATTGCGGATAGGCGAGGGTGGTGCGGAGATCGCCGAGCGGCAGATAGGGCTGCTGCGGCAGCACGAGGATGCGCCCCTCCGGCCGTTCGATCCGGCCTTCGCCATGCGTCCACAATCCGGCGATCGCCTTCGCCAGCGTGCTCTTGCCGTGGCCGGAGGGGGCCGCGAGCCAATAGCTGCCGCCGGCTTCCAGCTTCAGGTCCGGGACGGGTGTGAGGCGGCGCCCCGCAGGTGTCGCGAGGACGAGGTCGTGCAGCCGCAGCGCGTCATTGCCAGCCTTGTGCAGGACTGGGCCGCTTGTCGGCGTGGCCGCACCCTCGGCTGCCCGCATGAAATGCGACAGGCGGCTCGCCGCCGCGGCGAGCTCGGTGAGGTCGCGATAGGAGAACACGAACCAGGACAGCGTCGTCACCACGTTCTGGAAAGCGGAGCCGATCTGCATCAGCCCTCCGAAGGTGACGCGCCCGGCGAGATAGGCCGGCAGTGCCAGGAAGAGCGGGATGCGCAGCACCGTCTGGAAATAGGGCCGCGTGAAGAAGCCGAGGATCAATTCGCGATTGGCGAGCTTCCGTCAATTCCCGGCGATCGCGCCGAAGCGCTCGCGGAACAGCCTTCGCTCGGCGGGCTCGCCATCGGCCAGCGCGACCGCCTCGACGTGCTCGCGCAGCCTGACCAGCGAAAAGCGGAAATCGGCCTCGCGCTTCTGCTGCTCGACCGTCAGTGCCTTCAGCGGGCGGCCCAGTCCGTGGGTGATGAACGTGGCGATGGCCACATAGAGCGGCGCGGCCCAGACCATGTAGCGCGGGATTTCAATCGCGTAGCCGAACAGGCTGAACGACAGCGCGAAGGTTGAGAGGGACCAGAGGATCGAGACATAGGTCACCAGCGCGACACTGTTCGTGGCGAGCTCCATGCCTTCGATCGTGAGCTTCTCGACGAAGATGCGGCAGTCCTCGGCGATGCGCTGGTCGGGATTGTCGAGTCCGTGATCGGTGCGCTCGCGCATATGCCAATAGGCCTTGCCGGCGAGCCAGCGGCCGAGCGCGGCCTCGGTCAGCGCGCGCCGCCAGCGGATCTGCACCATCTTGCGCAGATAGGCGCTGGAGAGATGGATCGCGACGCTGATCGCGATCAGGCCGAAGAAGATCGCGATCTGGCGCAATGCGCCGTCGACATCGAGCTTCTGCAACGCGTTGTAGAAATCGGCGGTCCAGGAGATCAGGCGAACCATGACTTGGACGCTGGCGAGGCCCAACCCGAAGATCAGCAGGAAATAGAGCGCGCCGACCCTGCCGCCCGGCCCGGCGATGCAGAGCCTGGTCAGCCCGATGATCTGGGAGAGCACGGCCCTCATGATGCGGCTCGCGGCGTCCGGCGCGGTTGCGGTGGCTCGGGCGTATCCAGCCGGAACAGCGCGTCGGCGATGCCGGCAAGCGCGTTGGCTTCGGGCGCTGCTTCAGTCGCCGGCAGCAGAACCGCGACATCCGCGATGCCGAGATCGCGCAACTGGAACGGCGTGCCATGGCCATATTCGAGATGGCCGCGCCCGATGATACCGATGACCAGCGGATCGTCGGTCGCCTCAGCCAGATGATCGGCGATGCGGCAGGCGAAGGAGCGGTCCCAGCATTGCTGCGCCCGCACGAAGCGATCGAAGCGATCCGGCGCCATTGCTTCCGGCCGGGCCGATCCGCTGAAACGGCCGGTGATCGCCGCGAGATGGGCACGATAGCCCTCGGTCGCAGGGGCGGCTGGCGAGATGCCGTCCCGCTCCTCGACCGGGATGGCGTCCCAGCCGACCTGCCCGACGCGCGTGACCAGGGGCCGATGGCAGTTCAGCGCCAGCATCTTCACGCGCTGCTGCCGACAGAAATGGAACAGCGGCAGGTAGAGCGCGGGGTCGAAGCCCCAGACCTCAGCCCATTCACTGCGTTCGATGAAACTCGCGGTGTCCATCGCGCCCTCGACCCAAGCGTCGAGCACCGGCTGGATGCGCAGCGGGAACATCTCGAATCCAACGGCCATCTGCGGCCGCAGCAGGTGCAGAAAAGCAGTGACATGGAGCTGCCAGCGATGGATTTCGGCGACGTCATGGGTCTCGCCGAGCAGGACGACGCGTTTTCGTGCCATCGCCCGCATCAGTTCGCCCTGCGCCAGCAGCCGGCCCGTCTCCGGGCAGAGCCAGCTTGCGCGCGGATGGGCGAAGCTTGCCCCTGCCGAACCAGCGTCAGCCGCGGGAGACATCCGGCACCTCTGCGAAAGCTGCCGCCGGGCCGCGCAGGACGAGGCCGAAGCCCTTGCCCTCGGCGTCGCGGGCCTGAAGGGAAACGACGCCTTCGCTGTCCGTCCGCGCCCAGCCGGAGACCGCGCCGGCCTTGAGATGCAGGTGGAAATCGCCCTGCATGATGTTGACGAAACCCATCGCGGGCTTGGGTTCGGGTAGGGCGCCCTGCCAATGCTGGAACAGGCCGGCGCGCTCGACGTCGATCGCGATCGCCTCGCCGCTGGCCAGGATCGCCGCGAAGCTGCGGGCGCCGAGATCGTCCTCCGGGACATCGGCCGAACCGCCGCTGCCAGGCGCCTCGCGCTGGATCGGCTCCAGATTCTCGCCAGCGCCGAAGCGCTCCAATGCCTTGTCGAAGGGCTCCAGCCCGTCGAGCCCGATCAGGCTGAACAGGGTCTCGCCGGCCGCGTCCTGGCATTCGAGCCGTGGCAGCACGCGCTCGCGCATCTTGCTGGTCCGGTCGGCGACGATGCGCACGACCGTGGCGAGATCGATCCGGCTGTCGTGGAAGGCGCCGGATAGTCTTGCCTCGTTGCCGGCGATGGTCACCGTCTCGACCGCGCCCATGCGCTCATGGGTGGCGCCGCCGGAGCGGGTGCTCAGCATGACGCGCCCCATGGCGGGCAGGCTCTGCAGGATCTCGGCCGGCGATTGCGTGAGCTTTTCGCGCGGGTTGGTCTCGTTGCTCATGATGGTCTCCAAAAGGGCTTGCGACGCCCCGGGGTCTCGACCGGGGCGCCGCTGATCCGCCGGGCTTTTGACATCCGGCGTCTCGAACAGAATCAGAATTCGACGGAAGCGGAGAGCTTGAAGGTGCGCCCCGGCGCCGTCTGCAGTTCCAGTGGATTGGCCGCCGTGACCGAGGCCAGCGGCACCTTCTCATAGGTCGTTCCGCCGACGAGATTGGCGAAGTAGCGCTTGTCGAAGATGTTATCGACGCCGCCACGCACAGTGATCGCCGAGATCGGCTTCCAGCTCAGATAAGCGTCGAAGACCGAGTAGCCGCCCGGCTTGAACAGTGTGGGCGAGCTCGCCCGGGTCGCTCCGCCCGCGAAGGTGCCGATAACCTCGGCCTCGAGCCCGTACTCCGGCATCAGATACTTCAGCCCGGCGACGGCCTTGAACGGATTGACGTCGAACGGCGTCACCGGCAGGCCGGCCTCGACGCGCTGCTTGCCGTACTGGTAGCTGAGCGTCGCGCTCGCCAGCCAGCGCTCGTGGAAGCGCCATTCGGCCGAGGCCTCGATGCCGGAGATCTGCACCTGCGACAGGTTGCGGTAGGTGTAGTCGTTCGTGCCGGGAGGATTGTAGAAGGATTGGATGAAGTCCTTGTAGCGCGCGTGGAAGACGCCGACCGAGAACCAGCCGTCGGCGAATTTGCCGCGGAAGCCGGCCTCGTAGGAGCGCACGCTTTCCGGCTTCAGGTCCGGATTCGGGATCAGGTTGAAGGTCGTCGACGGCAGCGAGGTATAGAGCTGCTCGGCCGTCGGCATCTTGAAGCCCTCGGCATAGCGGCCATAGAGCGAATAGGTCTCGTCCAGCTTGAAGATCGTGCCGATCTGCGGGACCAGCCGGTGCGAGGTGAGCTCGCGAGGCTCCTTGCCCGGAACGATCTTGTAGCCCGCCCCCGGCTTGGGATCGATATTGTAGTTCGCGTAGCGCAGGCCGGGCGTGATCGTCCAGCGGCCCGACAACAGCTCGATCTCGTCCTGGATGTAGAAGTCGTAGCGGTTCGTCGTCGAATTCGCGAAGTTGAATCCGCCGGCGATCGTCGTCGTCGTCACGCCCGTGGCGAGGTTCCTGACATCGTCCCGGCGCTCGTAGTTGGTCTTGGTGATGTCGCCCTGGAAACCGTAGGTCAGGCGGTGGAAGCTCGGGCCGAGCCCGAAGCTCGACTTCGCCTGGATGTCGAGCTGCGAGAACTGCTCGGAATAATCGTGCAGGCCGCGGGTCAGGCGCTGCTGGCCATTCGCAAGGGTCTGCAGGTTGTTCGTGACGAAGGTCCGCTCCTGCGGCGAGAACGACGCCTGCCAGCGCACGGAATCGAGGAAGCTCAAGCCCGCCTGCCACTCATGCTCGAGCGCGACCCGCTTGCGACTCTTGACCTGGTTGCGGATATTCGGCCCGTTCCGGATGCCCGAGCTCACGACGTTGTAGTTGTAGAGCTGGTTCACCGTCGAATCGCTGTCGTAATATTCGCCGGTCAGCTTGAAGCTGTGGTCCGTCGTCGGCTTGAAGACGAGCTTGGCGAAGCTGTTCCAGACGGTGGCGTCGAGCGGATTGAGCCTGTCGCAGCCGAGGAAGCGCATTGTCGGCACCGGGCAGCCCCAGCGGCCGCCATCGGCGCGCGCCTTGGTCAGTCGCGCCTCTTCGGCGCTCTTGTGGCTGACGCCGACGATGCCCTCCAGCATCGGCGAGAAGCGGAAGGCCGCGATCCCGGTCTTCACGAAGGAGCGGTCGAGGCTGTCATAGCTGGTGGTGAGCCGGGCCGCGTAGGGCTTGTCCTTGCCCTTCAGCAGGTCTTCCGGGTCGAGCGTGCGATAGGCGACGATGCCGCCGAGCGCGTCGGCGCCCCACAGCACGGAGCCCGGCCCGCGCACGATCTCGACACTCTTGAGGAAGGGCAGGTCGACGAAGTCGCGGTTGCCGTCGGTGACGCGCTCGATCACGCGCGAGCCGTCGACCTGCATCTGGACGCGGTTGCCGCCGACCCCGCGGATGGTGAAGCCGCCGTAATTGCCGAACGGGTCGGTGCTGCTGGTGATCCGGTTGACGCTGACGCCCGGCTGGTAGCGCACGAGGTCCTGCGTGTCGCGCGTGATCCGCTCGTCGAGCTCCTGCCGCGTGATCACGCTGACGGTGCCGGGAACATCGAGAGCCTGCTTCTCGCCGCGCGACGCCGTGACCGTGATCTGGTCGAGCGAGATCATCTGTTCGCTGCTGCGCGCATTGCCCTGCGGCGTTTGCGGTTGGGCTTCTGCCATGGAGAGTGCCGTCGTCGACAGCAATGCCGCCAGGAGAGCCAATCTAGAATTATTATTCATTACGTAACCCCAGTCCCATGTCCGGGGCGTTTAATAGTTCTGCTAAAGGATTCGCAAGTTGAATCTTTATGGTAAGATAATATAATAATTGATATAATTCAAAAGAAAAGTTTAAATATAATATAGTTATTACAATTGACTGCTGTGTAAAGCCTTATCTGAACAAATCGGGGCGAGATTTGTTCAGTGTTCCGTCGCCGGTGGTCTGGAGCTACGGGCCCGGCGCGCAGTTGGCGATCAGATCAGCGCCAGCAGGTGCAGCCCGACGAAACAGCCGGCGCCGCCGGCGATCAGCAGGAGCGGATTGACCGGCGTCAGCATCAGCAAGGCCGTTGAGACCAGCGCGACGCCACGGCCGAGCCAGCCGCTGTCGAGCGACTGGATCAGCACATAGCTTGCCGCCAGGATCATCCCAGCCGCGACCGGTCGCAAGCCCTTTTCGAGGGCGCGCAGCAGGCGGGCGCCCTCGTAGCGCGACCAGATATGGGCGACCCCGTAGATCAGGACGGCGGTCGGCCCGAAGATGCCGGCGGTAGCCGCGAGCGCACCCCAGAACCCGGCGATCTGCCAGCCGATCAGCGTCGCCAGCAGCGAGCCCGGCCCCGGTGCCAGCCTGGCGATCGCGAAGGCGTCGACGAATTGCGCGGCGCTCATCCACTGGTGCACCTCGACGATCTGGCGGTGCATGTCGGCGATGGCGCTCTGGCCGCCGCCGATGGTCACCAGCGAGAGCGGCAGGAAGACGAGCAGGATGCTGAAGGGCAGGGACTGCATCGATCGCTCAGCCGTCCCGATAGGTCATGGCGACGCTGAGCGAGCCGAAGCCGAGCACGGTCCAGAGCAGCGGCCATTTCAGGATCGCCACCGCGACGAAGGTCGCGGCCATGATCGCGAGCGGGAAGGCTCGGCGCGGCACCCGGCGCGCGGCGGTCAGCCCCATCGCCAGCGACAGGCCGATCGCGCCCGAAGCCGCGCCGCTCAGCGCGACATGGCTGAGTTCATAGCCGCTGAGCGAGGCGAAGGCGCTGCCGATCAGGACGATGACGAAGGCGGCGGGCACGACGATGCCGAGCCAGGAAGCGATGGCGCCGTTGCGTCCGCCGAGCTTGTAGCCGATCCAGATCGCCATGTTGGTGACGTTGACGCCGGGCAGGGCCTGCGCGACCGAGAGCCCGTTGAGGAAATCCTCCTCGCTCATCAGGCGCCGGCGCTGCACGAACTCCCGGAGCATCCAGCCGCTCAGGCCGCCGCCGAAGCTGGTCAGCCCGATCCGCGTGAAGATCAGGAAGAGTTGCGCCGCGCTCGGGCGCTCGGCCAAGGTATCGGGCATCTGATTCTGCGCCATGAGATGGCTGATGAATCCAGAAAGCAGGCTTCACCGGGATTGGCCAGCGCTGAGGCGCATTGCCGGCATGAAGCCGTGCCCAGCAACGCCTCGCGCAGGCGGTGCTCCCTAGCGTGTCGGAGCGTCCGACCGTCGCAAGGTGCGCTTGACGGCGCGCTTCAATTGGGCGCCGGCCTTGCGCACGAGTTCGCGATTGCTGCCCGCGCGTCCCTTGCCGCCTGGGGAGGATGCGGGCAGGGGTAGGGGCGTCTCCTTGGCATGCAAGGCTGCTTTGCCGGGGCCCGCCGACTCGGCCGGCGCGATCCTGAAATCGGGGCCGCTGACCGGTAACGCCGCCATGGCCGGATCGACGAAGGCCTTGATCGCCAGATGGTCCGAGGCGATGCGCGCGAGCGGCGTATCGTGGACCGCGACCTCCGACAGGATTTCGGGGCGGTTGGCGATGATCCGGTCGAGCGCCAGCAAGGGCAGCCCGGCCGGGAAGCTTGGAACCGGCACGGGCATCGCGCCGAAGGCGGCATCGAGCGCGCTCAGTGCCGAGCGGCCGCCGAGGCGCCATTCGTTGAGATCGCCGAGCAGAAGGGTGGGGCGCTCGTCCCGGCTGCGCATCAGGTCGATGATCATGCGGGCCTGCTGCGAGCGTGAGCGCCTGAGCAGTCCGAGATGGGCCGCGACGATCCTGAGCGCCGCGCCGCTCTCCAGGTCGATATCGACGACCAGCGCGCCGCGCGGCTCCAGCCCCGGCAGCGAGACCTGATGGACGTCGCGCACCAGCCCCTGCCGGAACAGCACGACATTGCCGTGCCAGCCATGCGCCGCGGCATTGCTGCTTTCCACGGGAACAGGGACGAGGCCGGTCTCGTCCTTCAACCGGGCAAGGTCGAGCAGGCCGTGGCGGGCGCCGAAGCGCTTGTCGGCCTCCTGCAGGGCGATGACATCCGGCGCGATCTCGCGGATCACCTGTCCGATCCGGCCGGGATCGAAGCGGCCATCGACGCCGACGCATTTATGGACGTTGTAGGAGGCGACCAGCGTGCCCCCGGAACGGCCGTTCTCTCCGGCCGAAACGGTGCCGGGGCGGTTGTTGCGCTGGCGCAGCGAGGCGATGATGCTGGCGGGCAGGCTCTGGTTCTTCTTCTGCATCGCTCCGCCGGCTCGTGCTCCGGGCCCGCCTTGACGGGGCGGGTAACGGCTTAGGCATCCATGGCGTCAGGGATATGACCGCGTCGGTTCACAGATAGGGCGAGCCGAGCCAGATCAGCCTGTCGATCAGACGCATGACATAGGGCCGGGCGCGCAGGCCGGCAAGCGTGACCGGGGTCGCAGTCGACATCACCGTCTCGATCCGGCGCTCGATCGCGCGGGCGAAACCGTGGTCGAGAACCTCGAGGTCGATCTCGAAATTCAGGCGCAGCGACCGCGGGTCGAGATTGGAGGAGCCGACATAGGCCCAGCTGCCGTCGACGGCGAGGAGCTTGGAATGGTCGAAGGCGCCGGTCGAGCGCCAGATCCGGCAATAATTCTTCAGGATCTGGTCGAATTGCGCGGTCATCGCGCGGTCGACCAGCACGAGGTTGTTGACCGAGGGCACGACGATATCGATGTCGACGCCGCGTCGCGCCGCGGTGACGAGCGCGCTGATCAGTTCCTGGTCGGGCAGGAAATAGGGCGACATGATCTTAACCGACTGGCGCGCCACCGACAGCGCGCCCATCAACAGCTTGTGATTGGTTTCCAGATAGGAATCCGGCCCCGTGGGCACCGCGCGTGCCAGCACAGGCATGCCGCTCCGCACGAGTTCCGGAATCTCCCAGGCCGCCCCCGCCAGTGCCTGT
>JAEWKP010000357.1 GCA_023393655.1 Pseudomonadota bacterium
GGCGGCAGCGGCCGGTCTGGAAGCGCCGCCTCGGCGTAGCTGGGCACCGCGGCGCGCGACCCACTGCGCATGATGTTGGTCTCGACCACGACGTCGGACGCACCGCCGATCATCACCAGATGCTCGATGTTGTCGCGGCGGATCAGGACGAGCTGGCGCGGGCGGTCCAGATCATAGGTGTCGACCACGCCGAGCCGGGGCTGGCGCTGGCGCCCCCCGGCCTGGCCGCGCAGCCTGAGCCGCCCACCCTGGATCTGCCGCACGAACAGGCCCAGCAGGGCGAGCAGCACGAGAATGACGACAGAGGCGACGATCACCTTCTGCGCGGTCGAGAGTTCCAATCCGAACAAGCTCTGCAAGGTCTGCCTCTTACGCGACGGCCGCCCGGACGGCCGTTAAGTCCCGCCCATGGTTGAACACCTTGGCTATAGCATAACGCTTTCGCTATCGGGAAACATGGTGAACGTGTGGTTAACCACACCTGCGAAACCTCGCTCCTTAACCGGATATTAACCATGCACCCGGCAGGATTTGCCGAGTGAACCGGCCTCGCCGGTGGCGAAAACGGGGAGCGGGAGCCATGGCGAACGACGGCTTGAGCGTCAGCGGCGGCCTGATGCAGGCGCTGAAACTGCGCATGCACTACCAGCAGTCGCGCCAGAAAATCCTCGCCGAGAACGTCGCCAATGCCGACAGCCCCGGCTTTCGCCCGGTCGATCTCAAGCCGCCGAGCGTCGATCCGGCGCGCGCCGGCGTCGCGCTCGCCCAGACCAATGCCGGCCATATGAGCCTGACCACCGCCAATGGCGGCTTCGACGGCACCGGCGCCCCGCGCTTCGAGACCACGCCCAACGGCAACGCGGTCAATCTCGAGGACGAGATGCTCAAGGTCGCGCAGAACCAGTCGGACTATCAGCTCGCCGCCTCGCTCTACAGCAAGGGCCTCGGCCTGATGAAGATCGCGATCGGGAAAGGGCGCTGATCATGGACCTGATCAAGAGCATCGCCGTCGCCGCCTCCGGCCTGCGCAGCCAGTCGGGGCGCATGCGCATCATCTCCGAGAACATCGCCAACGCCGATTCCGGCCCGGAGCGCGCCGGCGCCGAGCCGTATCGGCGCAAGGTCCCGACCTTCCAGCGCCATTTCGACCGCACCCTCGACGCCCAGCTCGTCGCGCTCGGCAAGGTCCAGCGCGATCAGAGCGCCTTCAAGGTCAAGCACGATCCCGGCAACCCCGCAGCCGACGCCAAAGGCGACGTGCAGATGCCGAACGTCAATTCGCTGGTCGAGATGGTCGACATGCGCGAGGCCCAGCGCAGCTACGAGGCCAATCTCAACCTGATCTCTTCGACGCGCCGGATGATCCAGCGCACCATCGACATCCTGCGCGCCTGAACCGCAGACCTCCAGAAGGGGACTAGACCGCCATGGCCACTCCGGGTTTCGCCGCAGGCGCCTATGCCTCCACCCAGGGGATGGGTGCCGGCAATCTGATGCGCAAACCGCTCGCCGCGGGCGCAGCGGAAGCGGGCGGGCCGGATTTCTCCGCCCTGCTCGGCAAGGCGCTCGACGCCACCGCCACTGCCGGGCGCCAGGCCGATGCCCAGACCGCGAGCGTCGCCGGCGGGCGGGCCGACATCGTCAATGTCGTGACGGCGGTGGCCGAGAGCGAGGCGGCGATCGAGACGCTGGTCGCCGTGCGCGACCGGGTCATCGCGGCCTATGAGGAAATCATGCGGATGCCGGTCTGACGGCGACAGGATCGGACTGATATCGTGACTTCCGGAGCCATTCTCGACATCGCCCGCGACGGCATCGTCGTCTTCCTCAAGGTCGGCGGCCCGCTGATGCTGATCGCACTCGCGGTCGGCCTCATCGTCTCGCTGGTGCAGGCGCTGACCCAGATCCAGGAACAGACGCTGGTCTTCGTGCCGAAGATCATCGCCGTCTTTGCTGCATTGCTGCTGTTTCTCCCGTTCATGGGAGACGCGCTGGCGGGTTATATGGGGCGAGTCGCCGCCCGAATCGCCACGGGCGGATGAGCCCGTCGCACCTGCTGCCAGCCTTGGCCGGCGCGGCTCCGCGGCACACCCACTGGCGCGCAAGTCCTTGGTGCAAAGGTGCCCGCGGCACGATGCAGATCGCGATCCTGCCAGAGATCAGCGCCCTTTTCGTGCTCGTCTTCGCGCGGGTCGGCACGCTCGTCATGCTGATGCCCGGCATCGGCGAGCGCTTCATCTTCTCGCGGGCGCGGCTCTCGCTGGCCTTCTTCATCGCGCTGATGATCGTGCCTGTCGCCCGCCCCTCGCTGCGCGTGCCCGGCGACGTCTCCGGTGTCGTCACCCTGCTCGTCGGCGAATTGCTGATCGGCCTCGTCATCGGGCTCTGCGCCCGGCTGGTGATGGCCTGCCTGCAGACCGCCGGCACGCTCGTCGCGCAGACCATGGGGCTGGGCTTCGCCATGACCGTCGATCCGACCGGCGGCATGCAGAACCCCTCGATCGGCAACTTCCTGACGATGCTCGGCATCACGCTGATCCTGACCACGGACCTGCACCACATCGCCATCGCCGCGATCCATGAGAGCTATCGCCTGCTGCCCCCGGGCGGCGCCGTGGACATGACCGACACGATGGCGCTGGCGATCCGCTCGGCGGCGCGCGGCTTCGCCTTGGCCATCCAGATCTCCGCACCCTTCCTCGTCTTCGGCCTGCTGTTCAATCTGGGCCTCGGCGTGCTGGCGCGGATGATGCCGCAATTGCAGGTCTTCTTCCTCGCCGTGCCGGCCTCGATCTTCGGCGGCATGCTGGTCCTGCTCGTCGTGATCGGCGTGATGATGAGCGTCTTCATCGACGATCTCGGCGCCTTCCTGCGCCAGTTCACGGGCTGAGGTCGCGATGTCCGAGGACACCGAAAACGAAGACAGGACAGAAGACCCGACCCAGCGAAAGCTGGACGAAGCCACCGAGAAAGGTGACGTCCCCAAATCGCAGGAGATCGGCCCCTTCTTCGTGCTCTGCGGCTTCACGCTCGCCTTGCTTGTCGCCGCCGGCTGGTCTGCCCGCGAGGCAACGCTGGCGCTGCGCTCCTTCCTGATGAACGCGCATCAGGTCCCATCGGATGGCGCCGCCTTCATGCAGGTCACCCGGCAGGGCGTGCTCACCGGCTTCATGGCGCTCGGCCTGCCCTTCGCCTTCGTCCTCTGCGCCGGCCTCGCCGGCGCCATGCTCCAGCACAAGCCGCTCTGGACCTTCGAGCCGCTGATGCCGAAGTTCAACCGGATCTCGCCGATGGCCGGGGCCAAGCGGCTCTTCGGCAAGGAAGCCTGGGTCAACTTCGCCAAGGGCCTCGCCAAGACGACGCTGATCGGCGTCGTCGTCTGGTATACGCTCTGGGGCCAGCACGATCGGCTCGAAGGCTTCGCGCAGATGGGCGTCGAGGCGCTGATGCCGGCGACGCTGTCGCTCGCCATCCAGCTGATGGGTGCGGTCCTCTCCCTCTTCGCCATCATTGCCATCGGCGATTTCGGCTGGCAGCGCTTCTCCTGGTACCAGCGCCAGAAGATGACGAAGCAGGAGATGAAGGACGAGTTCAAGAACTCGGAAGGCAATCCCGAGGTCAAGGCGAAACTGCGCCAGATCCGCGCCAGCCGCGTCCGCAAGCGGATGATGGCGGCGGTGCCCAAGGCGACGGTGATCATCACCAACCCGACGCACTTCGCCGTCGCCCTGCAATACGAGCCCGGCATGGCGGCACCGCTCTGCCTCGCCAAGGGCGTCGACACCATGGCCCTGAAGATCCGCGAGGTCGCCGGCGAGCACCGCGTGCCGATCATCGAGAACCCGCCTTTGGCGCGTGCGCTTTACGCCACGGTCGACATCGACGAAGAAATTCCTGTCGAACACTATCAGGCCGTCGCCGAAGTCATCGGATACGTCTTGCGCCTGAAGGGTCGGCGCGCCTAACTCGGCAGGGATGCGAAGGAAGGACGGCCGCGGAGTTTCCGCAGCGGCCCCAAGCGAACGGACTCCACCGCAATGAGCGGCACCACGGCGACCAATACGATCGATCGCTCCGACAAGCCGGGCCATATCGGGATCATCCTGTTCGTGGCCGCCCTGCTCGTGGGCGCGGCGATCGCGCTCGGCTTCCTCGCCAATGAATGGGCGCAGCCGCTGATCCTCGGCCTGCTCGCCCTGCTGTCGGTCGTCGGCGTCTTCGGGCTCTTCGCCTTCGCCATCGGACTCGTGCAGTTTTCCGGCCGCGCCGCCCGCAACGACCTGACCAAGGCTGTCGTCGACGGCGCCGATGACGGCATCGTCGTGACCGAGAGCGAAAACGAGATCGTCTATGCCAACGAGGCCTATCTGGCGCTGGCGGGCGCGACAGGCGCCAACGACCTCAAGCCCGTCGGCCGCCTGCTGACCGGCCGCGCCGACGTCTCCGAAGCGATCTACCGGCTCGCCACCGCCGCCCGCGAGCACCGTCGCCTCGTCGAGGAGGTGCGCCTTGAGCCCGCCCTGAACGGACGCGGCGAGGTCGGCTGGTACCGTGTCCGCGTCTCGCCCGTCCGCCGCGAGGCGTCGACCGCGACGCTCTGGTCGGTCGCCGCCATCACGCCCGAACGCGAGCGCCAGGAGAACGCCTTCCAGGAACTCCAGCACGCGATCGACTATCTCGACCACGCCCCGGCCGGGTTCATCTCGATCGATGCCGATGGCGAGATCTCCTATCTCAATGCGACTCTCTCCGGCTGGCTCGATTTCGACCTCGCCCGCTTCGGTTCCGGCGGCCTGCATCTCGACGATGTCTGCACGCCCTCTGCGGCCGCCCTGCTCCAGGCGATCCGCGGCCAGCCCGGCGATGTCCGCGTCGAGGTCCTCGATGTCGACCTGAAGCGCCGCAACGGCGCCCCCCTGCCCGTGCGCCTGCACCATCAGGTCGCCTTCGGGCAGGACGGTCGCGCCGGCCCCTCGCGCACCCTCGTCCTCAACCGTACGGCCGGCGAGGCCGGCTCCGACGGCGGCAGCGACGCCGAGGTCCGTTTCGCCCGGTTCTTCCATTCGACGCCGATGGCGATCGCCACCATCGACGAGGCCGGCGCCATCCTGCATTCCAACGCCGCCTTCGCCCGCCTGATCCCGGCGGGCCTGCGGCCGCAGACCATCCACGACCTCGTCGCCTCCGGCGCCGGTCTCGATGCGGCGCTGGCCGAGGTCGTCGCCGGGCGCTCGGGTGGCGCCCCGCTGGATCTGGCGCTCGCCGGTGAGGACGGTCGTTCGGCCAAGCTCTACCTCACGCCCGTGGCCGGCACCGAAGGCGGCGACGGCGAGCGCGCCATCGTCTACGCGCTGGAGACCACGGCCGAGCGCAAGCTGCGCGACAACATGGACCAGGCCGGCAAGATGCAGGCGGTCGGCCAGCTCGCCGGCGGCATCGCGCACGACTTCAACAACGTGCTGCAGGTCATCATCAACGCCTCCGAGTTCCTGCTGGCGAGCCACCGGCCGACCGATCCGTCCTTCCCCGACATCATGCAGATCAAGCAGAACGCCTACCGCGCCGCAGCGCTGGTGCGGCAGCTGCTCGCCTTCTCGCGCCGCCAGACCCTGCGCCCGCAGGTGCTGGAGCTCGGCGAGGTGCTCTCCGACCTCTCGCTGATGCTGAAGCGCGTCGTCGCCGACAAGGTCACGCTCGACGTCCGCCAGGGCCGCGATCTCTGGCCGGTCAAGGCCGATCTCGGCCAGCTTGAGCAGGTTATCGTCAACCTCGCCGTCAACGCCCGCGACGCCATGCCGGACGGTGGCAAGCTCGCGGTCCGTACCCGCAACGTCACCCGCGAGGACTGCGCCTCCTTCGGCCATGAGGCCCTGCCGGCCGACGATTACGTGCTGCTGGAGGTCGAGGATACCGGCACCGGTATCCCGCAGGAGCATCTCGACAAGATCTTCGAGCCCTTCTTCACCACGAAGGAGGTCGGCAAGGGCACCGGTCTCGGCCTCTCCATGGTCTACGGCATCGTCAAGCAGACCGGTGGCTATGTCTTCGTCGACTCGACCATCGGCAAGGGCACGAATTTCCGCATCTTCCTGCCGCGCCATGTCCCGAGCCAGGAGGAGATCGCCGCCGAGGCCGCGGCCAAGGAAGCACCGAAGAAGCTCGCTGCCGACCACACCGGCGCCGGCGTCATTCTGCTGGTCGAGGACGAGGATGCGGTGCGCGCGCTCAACGCCCGCATGCTGGTCTCGCGCGGCTATACCGTCCACGAGGCCGCCTCGGGCGTCGAGGCACTCGACCTCTTCCTGCAGAACGACGGCAAGATCGACCTCGTCGTCTCCGACGTGGTGATGCCGGAGATGGATGGCCCGACCCTGCTCGGCGAACTCCGCAAGCGCAACCCGGACACCAAGGTCGTCTTCGTCTCCGGCTATGCCGAGGAGGCCTTCCGCAAGAACTTGCCCGAAGGCGAGGAATTCCACTTCTTGCCCAAGCCCTTCACGATGAAGCAGCTCGTCGAGACGGTGAAGGCGGCGATGGGCTGAAGACCGGCGGCGCCCGGGCGATCCGGGCGCCGTACTCCGCTGTGGCCACCCTGCCCGTGACAGCTCCTGACACCCCTCCTGACAGAAACTGACACGGAGAACAAAAAAAGAACTTGCGAACAGGAACAAATCGTGACCATCCTCATGTCAAGACGCATTGAGATGTCCCCGTCGCCCTGCCATAAGGAGCCCGAACCGTGAATCAGGCGAATCTCAAACTCGTGGAAGGCTCCTCGATGGACAAGGCCAAGGCGCTCGATGCGGCGCTCTCCCAGATCGAACGCGCCTTCGGCAAGGGTTCGATCATGCGGCTCGGCAAGAACGCGCCCTCAATCGAGATCGAGACGATCTCCACGGGCTCGCTCGGTCTCGACATCGCGCTCGGCGTCGGCGGCCTGCCCAAGGGCCGCGTCATCGAAATCTATGGACCTGAATCCTCCGGCAAGACCACGCTGGCACTGCACACCATCGCCGAAGCCCAGAAAAAGGGCGGTGTCTGCGCCTTCGTCGATGCCGAGCATGCGCTCGATCCGGTCTATGCCCGCAAGCTCGGCGTCAATCTCGACGACCTCCTGATCTCGCAGCCTGACACCGGCGAGCAGGCGCTCGAGATCACCGATACCCTCGTCCGCTCCGGCGCCATCGACGTGCTCGTTGTCGACTCCGTCGCCGCACTCACCCCGCGCGCCGAGATCGAGGGCGAGATGGGCGATGTCCAGCCCGGTCTGCAGGCCCGCCTGATGAGCCAGGCCCTGCGCAAGCTGACCGCCTCGATCTCGCGCTCGAACTGCATGGTCATCTTCATCAACCAGATCCGCATGAAGATCGGCGTGATGTACGGCTCGCCGGAGACCACCACCGGCGGCAACGCGCTCAAGTTCTACGCCTCCGTGCGCCTCGATATCCGCCGCGTCTCGACGCTGAAGGAGCGCGACGAGGCGACCGGCAACCAGGTCCGCGTCAAGGTCGTCAAGAACAAGGTCGCGCCGCCCTTCAAGCAGGTCGAGTTCGACATCATGTTCGGCGAGGGCATCTCGAAGGTCGGCGAATTGATCGATCTCGGCGTCAAGGCCGGCATGGTCGAAAAGGCGGGCGCCTGGTTCTCCTTCGACAGCCAGCGCCTCGGCCAGGGCCGCGAGAACGCCAAGACCTTCCTCAAGACCAATCCGGACGTCGCCGCCAAGATCGAGGCCACGATCCGCCAGAATTCCGGCCTCGTCGCCGACCGCATCCTCGACGAGGCGGCACCCACGGCGGATGATCTCGACGAAGGCGAGGCCTGACCCCGAACACAGCCGTCATTCCGGACAAGCCGCGAAG
>JAEWKP010000364.1 GCA_023393655.1 Pseudomonadota bacterium
GGTCGAGGGTCACCGAAAGCCCGGCGTCCGTCAGCTCCCGCACCGCCCGCACCGCGTCACCGAGCTCGTCCCCGGCGACGAACCGGTCGACGACGCCCCTGGTCAGGGGCATGGACGTGACAAGACCGCGCATCCGCCCGCTGCGCGCGGCGGCGAGGAGAACAGAAGCGAGCATGGGAGCCTCCAACGTCGAGGAACACCTCGAACCGTAGAAGCGCGCCCGCCGTCCCCCTACAGCCAAACGCCACTTTCAGGCGAGCTAGACTTCATACAAATGTACAAAGGAGCGAGATGCCGCTAGACCTCCAGGAGATCGCGGAACAGGCGGCCGACCTCCTGCAGGCCCCCGCCACGCTGGAGGACCGCGACTTCCACCTGGTCGCCTACGCCGCCCACGGCGACACCATCGACCCCGTCCGGCTGGACTCGATCCTGCGCCGCCGCTCGTCCGAGGACGTCCGGGCCCGCTTCGAGCGGCACGGCATCGCCCGCGCGACGGGCCCGGTCCGCATCCCGGCGGACGCGTCCCTCGGCCAGCTCGCCCGGCTCTGCCTGCCCGTCCGCTGGCACAACGTGACCTACGGCTACCTGTGGCTCCTGGACGACCAGGAGCGCATCACGAGCGCCCAGGCCGCCAAGGCCATGCCGCTCTGCGAGCGGGCCGCCCTCCTCATGGCCCGCCAGGCCCGCGAGCGCGACGACCTGGGCTGGAAGGTCGCCGACCTGCTCTCCACCCACCCGGCCGCCCGCCCCCCGGCGGCGGCCGACGACGCTCGCCGAGGTCGCCGGCCAGGAGCACCTGACCGGGCCGGACGGGGCGCTGACGCGGCTCGTTGCGTCGGGCACGATCGGCAGCCTGATCTTCTGGGGGCCGCCCGGCACCGGCAAGACAACGGTGGCGCGGCTGCTCGCCGGGCTGGTCGATCTCGGCTTCGAGCAGATCAGCGCGATCTTCTCCGGCGTGGCCGATCTCAAGAAGGTGTTCGAGGCGGCGCGCGGACGCCGGTTGGGCGGCCGCGGCACGCTGCTCTTCGTCGACGAGATTCATCGCTTCAACCGCGCCCAGCTCGACGCCTTCCTGCCGGTCATGGAGGACGGCACGATCACGCTGATCGGCGCGACCACCGAGAACCCGTCCTTCGCGCTCAATGCGGCTTTGCTGTCGCGGGCGCGGGTGCTGACCTTCAAGTCGCTCGACGAGGGCTCGCTGCTGTTCCTGCTCGGCCGGGCCGAGGTTCTGGAAAGCCGGGAGCTGCCCTTGACGCCGGAGGCGCGACTGGCGCTGGCGCGCTTCGCCGATGGCGACGGGCGGGCCGTGCTGACGCTGGCCGAGGAGATCTGGCGGGCGGCGAAACCTGGC
This sequence comes from Pseudomonadota bacterium, assembly GCA_023393655.1. Classification (GTDB taxonomy): domain Bacteria; phylum Pseudomonadota; class Alphaproteobacteria; order Rhizobiales; family Beijerinckiaceae; genus Allobosea. Next base: position 1,361 of record JAEWKP010000364.1, read on the forward strand.
GAGGTCCTCGACGAGCACGGCTTGTCCGAGGTTATCCAGCGCCGTGCGCCAATCTACGACAAGGCGCAGGACGGCCACTACAACCTGATCTCGGCCCTGCACAAGACGATCCGCGGCTCCGATCCCGATGCGGCGCTCTATTATTTCGCGCGCATGCTCGATGCCGGCGAAGACCCGCGTTTCCTCGCGCGGCGGCTGGTCAGGATGGCGGTGGAGGATATCGGGCTCGCCGATCCTCAGGCGCTGATCCATGCGCGCGCCGCGGCGCAGACCTATGAGCAGCTCGGCACGCCCGAGGGCGAGCTCGCGCTCGCCAATTGCGTAATCTATCTGGCGACCGCACCGAAATCGAACGCGGCCTATATGGCCTACAAGGCGGCGGTGCGGGTGGCGAAGGAGCGGGGCTCCCTGACGCCGCCCAAGACCATCCTCAACGCGCCGACCAAGCTGATGCGCGAGGAGGGTTACGGCGCCGACTATGCCTATGACCACGACCAGCCCGATGCCTTCTCGGGGCAGAATTACTGGCCGGATGTGCTGGGCCGCCAGCGCTTCTACGATCCGCCCGAGCGCGGCTTCGAGCGCGAAATCCGCAAGCGGCTGGAGTATTGGGAGAAGCTCCGGCAGGAGCGGGGAGAGTAGGGATGTTCTTGCTGGCACGCCTGTTCATGATCGTGCCCTCGGTGATCGCGGGCTGGTTCGTCTCGAAGGACGACGTCTCCTATTGGGTCGTGGCCTTTGCGATCGCGCTCGTCTTCATAGTGCTGACCATCGCCTTCGAGCTCTACGTCCATCCCTGGCTGCGGCGGCGGCGCCAGCGTTGAGCCGGGCTCAGTTGCGGCAATAGAAGGGCGGGAAAGTACTCGCCATGCCGCTGTTCATCGCCATCACCACGAGCCGGTTGGCGAGCTCGAGTTCCTCCTTGCTGCGGGCGCAGACCTCGGCACGGGCCTGGCAGTTCGAGGCAAGGAAGGCGTCGTGGCTGGCGAGGAAGTCCGAGCCGAGCCCCTTCTTGCCCAGGCGCGCGATCGACTGGTCATAGGCCTTCCGGTAGCGGTTGCATTTTTCCGTCGGCCAGTCGGTGCCCGTGCTGCCGCTCTGCTGGGCGAGGGCGGCCGCGCTGCCGAGGATGACCATGGCGGCAAGCAGCCCTGCGCCGCCGATCCGAAGCTGAAGACGCATCCTTGCCGTTCCCATCGTTCCCGCCGGGCCTATTCCTGACGCCGGGCTTCCTGCCCGGCTGCACCGAGCCGTGCAATTGCGGCGGATTTCGTTTGTGCAAGGCGATCGTGCGCTCTATTCCACAACGATGATCTCCACCGCTTTCGTTTTTATCGGCGCCGGCATCGGCGGCGCCCTGCGCCACGGCATCAACGTTGTGTCGCCGCGCTGGTTCGGCATGGGCTTCCCCTACGGGACCATGGCCGTCAACATCATCGGCTCGGCGCTGATGGGGCTGGTCGCCGGCTGGTTCGCCTTCCGTGCCGGCGAGGGCGTGCCGCAGGATCTGCGGCTCTTCCTCGCCACCGGCGTGCTCGGCGGCTTCACCACCTTCTCGGCCTTCTCGCTCGACGCCGTCCTGCTCTGGGAGCGGGGCGAGACGATGCTGGCGGCCACCTATGTGATCGGCTCGGTCGTGCTGTCGCTGGCGGCGCTGCTCGGTGGCCTCGCGATGATGCGGAGCATGTCATGAAGACGGGCAGCAAAGGCCCCGGTAACAAGGGCGCTGGCGGCAAGGGCTCCGGCGGCTCCGGACGCGGTGGCAAGCCGCCATCCGCTGGGGCTCCGCGCGGCAAGCGGCCGAGCCACGATGCCCGGCGC
>JAEWKP010000003.1 GCA_023393655.1 Pseudomonadota bacterium
CGGCCCCCCCCCCGGGCGGCCCCGCCCCCGCCGGGCCCGGCGCCTCCGGTCTTCTCCCTGTCAGAACAGATGGAAGGGCGGCTTGGCGTCATCGGGCAGGAGCGGCTTGTAGGGTGTCCGGGTCAGACGCTCCGCGAAATCGGCCTTGGCCTGTTCCAGCAAGCCCGGTTCGACGAGCACGTCGGCGGCGACGCCCGCCATGATCTTGGCGACATGAACCATGCCCTTATGCGCCAGCGGCGACTGCCCGTGAGCCGTCAATTGCCAGGAATGGCCGGGCGTGCCGATCGTATAGGTCGCGCCCCGTGCCTGGACTGTCGGCACGGCCCAGGAGACATCGCCGACATCGGTCGAGCCCATCATCCGCGGTCCCGGAGCTTCCTTGGGGGCGATCGCGTTGCACAGCGGGAAATCCGTCGCCGGCAATCCCGAACGGCGAAAGGCGCTTTCGATATGCGCGGGCGTGACGGTCTTCTGCATGCGCCTGGCGAAGGCGACGTCGTCCGCATCGAAAGGCGGCGGCCCGAGCCGATCGAAATTGCGCTGCATCGCGTCTTCGAGCGGCGCATTCGCAAGCAGGTTGCTCATCGCGCTGACGACTTCGCTGGTGACGGTGGTCTCCGTCATCAACGCTGCGCCCTCGGCAATTTTCCGGACCCTGGCGAGGAGTTCGTGGACCTGGGAGACCATCGTCGCCCGCACGACATAGCGCAGCCTGGCCTTGGCCTGCACGACGTTCGGCGCGATGCCGCCGGCGTCCAGATACGCGTAATGGATACGCGCGTCGCTCGGCATGTGCTCGCGCATGTAGTTGACGCCGACATTCATCAGCTCGGCCGCATCGAGCGCCGACCGACCGAGATGCGGCGCCGCGGCAGCATGCGAGGCGCGGCCGGTGAACTCGAAATCGATCGTCGTGTTGGCAAGCGAGATCGCTGCCGTCACCGCCGCGAAATCCGCCGGATGCCAGGAAATCGCGATATCGACATCCTTGAAGGTGCCTTCCTTGACCATGAACGCCTTGCCGGCGCCGCCTTCCTCGGCCGGGCAGCCATAATAACGCACGCGGCCCTTGAGCCCGCGCTCCGCCAGGAAATCCTTGACCGCGGCAGCCGCCAGCATGGCGCCGGCGCCGAGCAGGTTGTGGCCGCAGCCATGACCGGCCGGCTGGTTCGGAAGCGGCTGGTGGTCGGATACGCCCGGCGCCTGGGACAGCTCCGGCAGCGCATCGTATTCGCCGAGGATGGCGATCACGGGGCCATCCTCTCCCGCCTCGCCCATGACGGCGGTCGGCAATCCGGCGATGCCCGTCTCCACGCGAAACCCCTCGCGCCGAAGCTGTTCGGCATGGGCCGCAGCCGACTTGACCTCGCGATAGTTGAGCTCGGGCATTTCGAAGACGCGATCGCTCAGTTCGATGTAATCAGCCTGCTTTGCATCGACGATCGTCCAAATCTTGTCGGTATTCTGCACTGCCTTCTCCCGCGATGCATGGCGCCCACATGGTCCGCTGAAGGCAGCCGTCATCGCAACGGTTCGGCGGCCGGCGGCCCCAGCCAGGCGAGGCTACTACAAGGCCGGCGACAGAACGGCTGAATTTTACGCCGAAGAATCGGCGATTGTTGCGGGCAAGCGTGCCGCTCGCGGAGGAGCGCTGGGCCAGTGCGGTTTTCGAAGCAGCGGACGGCTCGATACACGCCCAGCGTTACGCAGCCGCGCCATCGCTGGCGAAGACCGGGCTATTTCAACGTTTCAACGGAGGGCCTTGGTGGAGCTGAGGGGATTCGAACCCCTGACCTCTGCAGTGCGATTGCAGCGCTCTCCCATCTGAGCTACAGCCCCAAGGCGCTGGCCTTCTAGGCTGTGCGTCGCGTGGATGTCAATCACTTCCGCCATCTGATTTTGGCGCGAGCCGGGAGATTCCACGTCACCTTTCCGGACAGGCCTAAAAGGAAGCCCGATGCGTGCCGTTCTCGACGTGATCATGATCGTGCTGAACCTCTATATCTGGGTTCTGATCGCCTCGGCAGTGCTGAGTTGGCTGATCGCCTTCAACGTCATCAACACCCGCAACCAGTTCGTCTCCACGGTCTGGGACATGCTCTACCGCGTCACGGAACCTGTCCTGCGGCCAATTCGCGAGCGCCTGCCCAATCTCGGCGGGCTCGACATCTCGCCGATCATCCTGCTGCTGATCATCTATTTCATCCAGAGCGTGATCACCCGCTACATCTACCCCAACGTGTTCTGACCCCGGTATCGGATCGGAAAGTGGAATGCACTGTCCGAGCCGATGCCTGAGCCAGGAGACGGACCGCCAAATTTGCGCCCGATAGGGTGCACGGCAATCCATTCGCGCCCTGCGCCGGGCGCGACCCGTGATCCGCCACGACGCATTCGACGCCGCGGCGACCGGCATGCAGTATGGCCGCCTCGCCAACACTTCGAGGTTTCCGCATGGCCGCTGCCGCCCTTCCCTATCGCAGCCAGAACTGGGCTCTGACCAAACCTGCCGCGCGCGGCAGGCATGGCATCGTCGTCTCGCAGAGCCGTGAGGCCGCAGAAGCCGGAACCGCGATCCTCGAACAGGGCGGCAATGCTGCTGACGCTGCCGTCGCCGCCTGCTTCGCGCTTGCGACAGTCGAACCCTGGAACAGCGGACTCGGCGGCATCGGCTTCGCCGTCGTGCTCAAGGCGGGCGAAAGCCGCGCGCAGGTCGTTGATTTCGGACCGGTCGCGCCGCGCCGCGCCGATCCCGCCGATTATCCCCTCACCGGCGAGATGAAGAAGGACCTCTTCACCTGGCCGGAGGTCGTCGACGACCGGAACATCCACGGCCCGCTCTCATTCGTCACGCCCTCCTCCGTCGCCGGCTACAAGAAGCTCAAGGAAGCCTTCGGCTCGAAGCTGCCGCTCGCCGAGATCCTCGCGCCGGCCATCGCGCTCGCGAAGCGCGGGCTGCCGGCCGACTGGTACACGACGCTGAAGGTCGCCTCCTCGGCCTCGGTCTTGCGCCTCTATGCTGAGAGTGCGCGCATCTACCTGCCGGGCGGCCTGCCGCCGGTGCCGCCCTATCAGGGCATTCCGGGCTTCATGAAGCTCGGCCAGCTCGGCGATACGATCGAGCGGCTGGCAAAGGCGGGGCTCGACGACTTCTATCGCGGCGACGTCGCAAGCCGGCTCGTGGCGGATATCGCCGCCGCCGGCGGCGTCGTCGATGCCCAGGATCTGAGCGGCTGCAAAGCCGAGCTGCGCGACGCGCCGACCATCGACTGGCGCGGCACCCACCTCCTCCACACCGCCGGCGGCCTCACCGCCGCGCCGACGCTGGAACGCGTCGTCGCTGGCATGGCCGATGCCTCGATCGAGGGCGAGGGCCCCTCCGCCGCCTGGTTCGCGCAGCTCTCCAGCGTGATGCGCCAGGCCTATCGGGAGCGGCTTGCCGGTCTCGGCGCCGCCGTTGCCGCCAAGGAGCCGGGCGATACCTGCACGACCCATCTCACCGTGGTCGATGGCAAGGGCAATCTCGTGACGGTCACCACGACGCTGCTCTCCTCGATGGGCAGCCGCGTCGTGCTGCCCTCGACCGGCGTGCTGATGAACAACGGCATGATGTGGTTCGACCCGCGCCCGGGCAGCGCCAATGCGATCGCGCCCGGTGCCCGCCCGCTCTGCAACATGTGTCCGGTCGTGGTCACGCCCAAGGATGGCGGCTGGCCGCGCCAGGCGATGGGCTCTTCCGGCGGGCGCCGCATCCTCGCCAGCATCTACCAGACGCTGGCCTGGCAGCTCGATTTCGGCATGGGCACCGAGGAGACCGCGCATCAGCCGCGCATCGACGTCTCCGGTCCGGATTCGGCCAGCGCCGATCTGCGCCTGCCGGCTGAGACGCTTGCGGCGCTGGAAGCGGCGGGGCCGACCGCGATCGTCGAGCACAGCGTGCTGCCGATCAACTTCGCCTGCCCGAATTTCGTCCGCGTCGACAAGAACGGCGCGGAAGGCTCGAGCGACGCCGCCTCGCCCTGGTCGGC
>JAEWKP010000018.1 GCA_023393655.1 Pseudomonadota bacterium
ACCCAGATGTTCAAAACGTTGCCGCGATAGCTCATGGTCAGGCCGACCGGGATCATCAGGAAGACGACCGCCACCGTGATCCAGTGCAGCGTCCGTGCGATCGGACTGTAGGTGCGGTTTATCGGCATCTCGTCTTGCATCGGAAGGCCCCTGACCTGCTGCCGGAACGGCATTCATCCCACATTCAAGCGTTTGCGCCCATAGGATGGCGATGCGCTCTGGAGGTTCCCGTTTTCGCCTGCCGACAGACGCGACCTGACGTGGTTTTGATCGTGGAACCCGCGCCATGCCGGCCACGTTGCTGGCAGAGTGCACTGCAAAGCCCTATATCCATACCGATGGTGCCCTGGATGCCCCTCGGCCGGTCGCCGGCCCAATCTGACGGACTTTTCGATGCCTGAGTCGCGTACGCTCTTCGGCCCATCCCTCCAGACGGATCTCGTGAAGGTCGAACGGGCGATTGCCGAGTTTCGAGCCGGCCGCCCGGTCCTGCTCCGCGATGGCGAACAGCTCGCGCTGGCCCTCTCCGCCGAACTCACCGACGATGAACTCGCCCGCCGTTTCGATGCTCTGGCGCAGGGCCGCGGCCATCTCGTGCTGAGCGCCGCGCGCCTTCGTCGTCTCGGCGCCAAGGGACGCCTGGAGACCGGCGTCTTTGCCTTGCCGGCCATCGACACCGGCCGCATCGAGACGCTCGCGCTCAAGATCGACGGCCGCATGGATGCGCCGGTCGCCCCGGCCTCCGGCCTCGACGAGGCCGCGCTGGAATTGGCCCGCCTTTCACTCGTGCTGCCCGCCGTGATTCTCGTGCCCGTGAACGCTGAAGCGGTCGCAGCCGAGCCACTCGTGGAAGTCGAGATCGCAGCGGTGAACGGCTACCGCGCCGAGCAGGCGGCAACGCTGAAGATCGTCGGCCGCGCCCCGGTGCCGCTGGAGGGCGCGCCGGATACCGAATTCGTCGTCTTCCGCGGCGGCGAGGGCCTGCGCGATCAGGTCGCGATCATCGTCGGCAAGCCCGATCTTTCGGCGGCCGTGCCGGTGCGCCTGCATTCGGCCTGCCTGACCGGGGACCTGTTCGGCTCGCTGAAATGCGATTGCGGCGACCAGCTGCGCGAGACCGTGCAGTGGATGGCCGCGAACGAGGGCGGCATCCTGCTCTATCTCGACCAGGAAGGCCGCGGCAACGGCATCTCCAACAAGATGCGCGCCTACAAGCTGCAGAGCCAGGGCTGGGACACCTATGACGCCGACGAGGTCCTCGGCTTCGATCTCGACCAGCGCCATTTCGACTTCGCCGCGAACATGCTGAAGCAACTCGGCGTCTCCAGCGTGGTGGCGCTGACGAACAACCCGCAGAAGATCGGCGCGATCGAGGCGGCAGGGCTCGAAGTCGCGGCGACCCAGCGCGTGCTGGGGCGGCCGAACGCGCACAATGTCCGCTATCTCGCCTCCAAGCGCGACCGCGCCGGCCATTTCATCGACATGGACGCGCTGATGGCGCGCGCCGCCCCGACGGATTGACCGCGCCGCCGTTTGCGATCAGGCCTGGCTGATGCCCGAGCCCGACAACACCCTGCCCGACAATCCCGGACGCTGGCCGCTCGCCAGCGTCTGCGTGATCGTGTTCGTCGCCTGGCTCGCCCTCTCCTGGCCCTGGCTGTCGGGCACGCTGACCATTCCCTGGGATGCCAAGGCGCATTTCCACCCGCAGCTCCAGTTCCTCGCCGATGCCTGGCACAAGGGCCTCTCGCCGTTCTGGACACCCTATGTCTTTTCCGGCTCGCCACAGGTCGCCGATCCGCAATCGCTGATCTTCTCGCCGTCCTTCGCGTTGATAGCCCTGCTGAACCCGGCTCCGAATTTCCGCTGGAGCGACGGCGCCGTGCTCGGCACGCTTTTGCTCGGCGCCCTTTCGATCGTCGTGATCTTCCGTGATCGCGGCTGGCATCCCGCGGGAGCAGTGGTTGCGGCGCTCGCCCTCGCCTTCGGAGCGGCCGCCGCCTGGCGCATCCAGCATGTCGGGCAGGTACTGAGCCTCGGCTATTTCGCGATCACGCTTGTCCTGCTCTCGCGGGCGCTGGAGCGCGGCTCGATCGCCTACGGCCTGGCTGCCGGCATCGTCTCCGGCTTCATGGTTCTGGGACGCGACCAGGTCGCGCTGATCGGCGTCTATGTGCTTGCCGGCCTCGTCATCACCGCGATCCTGATGGCGCAGAGCCCGTGGCGCGCCTTCCGTGCCAGCCTGCCGCCGCTCATTGCCGGCACGCTCGGCGCCATCCTGGTCGCCACGATCCCGATCCTGCTGACCGCCTTCATCGCGCAGGAATCGAATCGCCCCGTCATCGATTTCGTCGAGGCCGGCAAGGGCTCGCTCCATCCGGCCGCGCTGCTCACCGGGCTCTTCGCCAATCTCTATGGCGCCGCCGGGCCGCTCGCCGATTTCTGGGGCGCGCCGAGCCATGCCTGGGAAGCGCGCTTCGGCCCGCTCGGCCTCTTCCTCGCCCGCAACATGAGCGAGCTCTATCTCGGCCTGCTGCCGATGGGCCTGATCCTCACGGTCGGCCTCGTCCGCGGCGCGCTCTGGCGGCGCGAGATCGTCCCGCTCACCGTCGCGGCGCTGATCGTGCTGCTCTTCGCGCTCGGCCGCTACACGCCGGCCTTCCACGTGCTGTTCGAACTGCCCGGCATCAGCTTCTACCGCCGCCCGGCCGATGCGCTCTTCATCCTCGGTGCCCTGCTCGCCCTGCTCGGCGGCTACCTGACCCATCTCGTGATGACCGGGACAGCCCCGAAGGCGCGGCCCTGGCAGGTCGCCGTTGAGGCCCTGATCTTCACCGGCGCGCTCGCACTCGCGCTCTGGCTCGCCTGGACGGTCGGGCGCATTCCGGTCGCGACCATCTCGCTCGTCATCGCGGCGCTGTGCGGCATGCTCTCGCTCGGCGGCCTCGTTGCAGCGCACGGGTTTGCCAAACGAGGTTCCGTATTCGCGGCGACCCTGGTGCTGGCCGCGACGCTGACCATCGACCTCGCAGTCAACAATGGACCGAGCGAATCCACGGCTCTCCCCGCAAAGATGTATGACGTGCTGCGCAAGGACAGCAGCAACGACACCATCGCCCTGCTGAAGCGCGAGACCGCCCGCACGGCCGCTCCCGACCGGCGCGACCGCATCGAGCTTGCGGCGATCGACTTCCACTGGCCGAATGCCAGCCTCGTCCACGAACTCGACAACACGCTGGGCTACAACCCGCTCCGGCTCGGCCTCTATACCAAGGCGACCGGCGCCGGAGACCATGTCGCCCTGCCGGATCAGCGCACCTTCTCCCCGCTGATGCCGGGCTACCGCTCGCCGCTCGCCGATATGCTGGGCCTGCGCTTCATCGCGACCGGCGTGCCCGTCGAGCAGATCGACAAGCGCCTGAAGCCCGGCGACCTCAAGCAGATCGCCCGCACAAAGGACGCCTTCGTCTACGAGAACCCGCGCGCCCTGCCCCGCGTGCTGCTGGTCACGGACGCCCGGAAGGCCGATTTCGACGCGATCCTCAAGACCGGCACATGGCCTGAGGGTTTCGACCCGCGCCGCACCGTCCTGCTCGACCGCGATCCGCCGCCACTGCCCACCGGCCCGCTCGGCCCCGACAGCGTCGCGATTCGCGACTACGGCACCACGACCGTCACGCTCGCGGCCGAGACGGCACGTGGCGGGTATCTCGTGCTCAACGACGTCTGGCACCATTGGTGGCAGGTCGAGATCGACGGCCAGCCGGCCGAGTTGCTGCGCGCCAATGTCCTGTTCCGGGCCGTCGTCGTGCCGCCCGGCCAATCGACGGTGCGCTTCGTCTTCCGCCCGCTGCAGGGGCTCTGGCACGACATCGGGGCGCATCTGCGCAAGCCTCCGGCAACGCAGCCGGGCTAGCGGCCGGCCGCGGGGGAAGGCGAAAATCGCCTCTCCTGCCAATTTTGGCCGCGCTATCGTGGCAGAGAGCCCGGCCTGATAGCGAGATTTGCGAGATAACCATGACGACGGCACCCGCTTCGACCCGGGGCGAGAAGGCGACGCGGCGCGAATGGCTCGGCCTGATCGCGATCGCCCTGCCCTGCATGATCTATTCGATGGATCTGACGGTGCTGAACCTCGCGGTGCCGACGCTGACGCGCGAGTTGAAGCCGAGCGCAAGTCAGCTCCTCTGGATCATCGATATCTACGGCTTCATGGTCGCCGGGTTCCTGATGACCATGGGCACGCTGGGAGACCGCATCGGCCGCCGCCGCCTGCTGATGATCGGTGCCGCCTTCTTCGGCGTCGCCTCGACCATCGCCGCCTTCTCGAACAGTGCCGAGATGCTGATCGCGATGCGTGCCGTGCTCGGCATCGCCGGCGCGACGCTCGCCCCCTCGACGCTCTCGCTGATCACGGTGATGTTCACCGACGAGAAGGAGCGCACCTTCGCGATCTCGATGTGGATCGCCAGCTTCTCGGCCGGCGCCATCATCGGGCCGGTCGTCGGCGGCTTCCTGATCGAATATTTCTGGTGGGGCTCAGTCTTCCTCATCGCCGTGCCGCCAATGCTGCTCCTGCTCGCGATCGGCCCGATCCTGCTGCCGGAATACCGCGCTCCGAATGCCGGCCGTATCGACGTCCTCAGCGCCCTGCTGTCGCTCGCCGCCGTGCTCGGGCTGATCTACGGCGTCAAGCACTGGGCGGCCGAGGGCTTCGACGGGCTGGCCGCCGCCGCGATCCTCGTCGGCCTCGCCTTCGTCCTGATCTTCATCCGGCGCCAGAGGCGGCTCGCCGACCCGATGGTCGATCTCGCCATGTTCCGGATTCCCGCCTTCCGGGCGGCGCTGGCGATCAACCTCGCCGGCATCCTGTTCATGTTCGGCAGCTTCATCTTCATGGCGCAGTATTTTCAGCTCGTCGCCGGATTGACGCCGCTGCAGGCCGGGCTCTGGTCGCTGCCCTCGGCCATCGCCTTCACCCTCGCCTCCTTCGTCACGCCCGCGCTGGTGGGGCGCTACAAACCGGCAACCTTGATGGCCGGCGGCATGGCGCTGTCGGCGATCGGCTTCGTCTGGCTCGTCTTCGCGCCGAACCTGATCCAGATCGTTGCGGCCTCGGTCGTGTTCTCGATCGGCTTCACGCCGGTGATCACGCTGACGACCGGCATCGTCGTCGGCTCGGCCCCGCCCGAGCGCACCGGCGCGGCCTCGGCCATGTCGGAAACCTCTGCCGAACTCGGCGGTGCGCTCGGCATCGCCGTGCTCGGCAGCCTGGGCGCCGCGCTCTATCGCAGCCGCATGGCGGATGTCGCGGTGTCCGGCGTCAGTCCGGATGCGCTCGCACCGGCCCGTTCGACCCTGGGCGGCGCGCTGGCGCTGGCCTCGGGACTCTCGCCCGATCAGGCCGGGCCGATGCTGGCGCGGGCTAGCGACGCCTTCATGGTCGGCTTCCGCGCGGCGGCGATCCTGTCGATCATCGGCATGCTGCTCTGCATCGTCATCACGCTGACGACCCTGCGCGACGCCCGCTCGGGCGACGCGCACTGACGGTACTCGTTATCTGCGGTAACACGCCGTCATCCCGGGCTTGACCCGGGATCCATGCCAGAACGTCACCGATCAAGGTTCAGGCATGGATCCCGGCTCTACGCTTCGCTCCGGCCGGGATGACTCGCGTTTCAATGACGGAAAGTCTGCCCTAGTCTTGCGATGATCCCTTTCAGGCCAGCGCGCCCATTGCCGCGATCGGCTGGACGGGAAGACCGCCCAGCACCCTGGCGAGCCCGGCCGCATCGACCTCCCCGCCCCGCATCGTCTCGTCGCGATGGATGCCGCCGGCGATGAACAGGCTGTCGAAGCCCATCAGGCGCGCCCCGGCGAGGTCGGTACGGACCGCATCGCCGATCACCAGCACCTTGCCGGGCTCGACCGAACGGCCGCCGCGCGCATCGGCCGCCGCGGCGAGCGCAAGATCATAGGCCGGGCGATAGGGCTTGCCCGCCCAGGCGACGGCGCCGCCGAGCTCCTCATAGATCGTCGCAAGCGCCCCGGCGCAGGGCAGCAGGTCCTCGCCGACATGCACGACGAGATCGGGATTGCCACAGATGAAGGGCAGTCCGCGCCGGGCGAAGCGCTCCAGCAGCGGCCGGTACTGCTCCGGTGTCTCGGTGCGGTAATCGTTGAGCTCGGTCGCAACGACGATATCGGCCGGCTCTTCACCGACAAGCGCGACGTCGAGCCCGTCAAACACGGCCCGGTCGCTCTGCCAGCCGATATGATAGGCGCGCTTGTGATGGCTCTGGGCGATCAGGGCGCGCGTGACGTCGCCCGAGGTAACCAGCCGGTCCCAGGCCTCGCGCGGCACGCGCTTGGCGTCGAGCAGCCCGGCGACCTGCTGCGACGGCCCCGGCGCATTCGAGAGCAGCACCACCGTGCCGCCGCGCTCGCGATAGGCCATCAAGGCCTCGCAGGCCGGCTCCAGCGCCCAAAGCCCGTCATGCACGACGCCCCAGACATCGCTGATCAGCACATCGTAGCGGGCGAGAAGATCGCCCGCCCGCTTCACAACCGGAACACTCATCAGGAACGCGCCTCCGCAGCAATGCGCGCTTCGACATCGGCACGGCGCGGCAACGGCGCGACCGCGCCATAGCCCTGTGTCGAGAGCGCCGCCGCGACATTGGCATAGGCGCCGGCGGCGAAGGCATCGCCCGTACGCAGGTATTCGGCCAGAAAGGCGCCGTCATAGCAATCGCCGGCGCCGGTCGCGTCGATCGCATCGACCTTGATCGGCCGGAAGCGCTCGCGCCGCACCGGCGTCGCCACCAGCGAGCCCTCATGGCCGAGCGTCAGCGCCACCACCCGCGCGCCAAGCCCGAGATAGAAATCGACGATGGCATCGGGATTGTTCAGGCCGGTCAGCTGCGTCGCATCGTCGAGTCCCGGCAGGATGATGTCGGCCATCGCACAGGCGGCGTGGATGATCGCCCTGGCGCGGGTCAATGGCCAGAGCTTCAGGCGCAGGTTGGTGTCGTATGCGGTGAGCACGCCCGCCTTGCGCGCGGTCTCGAACGCCTCGAACACGGCATCGCAGGCGCTGGCCGAGATCGCCTGGCTGATGCCGGAGGCCTGGATGATGCGGGCGGAGCGGATCAGGTCGCGCGGCAAGTCGCGCGGGCCGTAGAGGCTCGCGGCCGAGCCGGCGCGCAGATAGGAGAAGACATGGCCCGACGGGCCGTGATCGACGAAATACAGGCCTGTCGGGGCGCTCGGATGGGTCGAGACATGCGTGTCGTCGACGCCCTCGCGCTTCCACAGGCCCCGGATCGAATGGCCGGCGCTGTCATCGCCGAGCGCCCCGAGATAGCCGGCCGACATGCCCTGGCGGGCCGCTGCGACCGCGCAGTTCGAGGTGTCCCCGCCGTGGCCGAATTGGAAAGCACCGCTCTCGGCACGGGTCGCATTGAACTCGCCGAGCGGTTCGCCGAGGCAAAGGAGATCGAAGCGGCTGTCGGTCACGTTTCAAACCATTCAGATGGCGCGGAATGCCGGGAAAGCCCTGCCTTCCTAGAGCATCGAATGGCAAAGTGAAATCCGGTGTGAGGGAAGAATTCGACAGCCGGAGATGCCCGGCGTCAGCCACCTATTCCGCCGCCTCCCGCTTCGGAGCGGCACTCATGAGCCGGTCTGCCAGCTTGACGATCTCCCGGCGCAGAGCGGTGTGGTTGGCGCCTTCTCCTGCCCTGCGCAGGACCGAAATCTCGTCCATGAACTGGGTCCGGTCGGCTCTTGCCTGGGTCAGAGCGCCCTGCAGCGTCTGAAGCTCGGCCCGCAGCACCTCGATCTGGCTCTCGCGCTCGTTCTGGGCATCCTGCAAGCTCGCGGTCTCCTCCCGGCTTCGCTGCATGGCAGCCTCCTGATCATTCTTCGCCGCCGCCAATGCCTGCTCCAACGCCCCCCTTGCATCCCGTGTAGCGGCAAGTTCAGCCTGCTCCTGCCGGAGCTGCGTTTCGAGCTGCTGCGCCGCCACGTCTGCCGCGCCGGCACGGGCATCGGCCGCGGCGAGCCCAGCCTCGGCCTGCGTAGCGCGCGCGCTGAACGCGTCGGCCCGCACCCGCTCGCCATCGCGCTCGCCGGTCATCGCCGACAGGGCCGCCTCGCTGCGGGCAAGACGCTCCTCGGTCAGGGCGAGCTTGTCGGCCAGTTCGTCGCGCTTCCCCTGCAACACCATGAGGCGCGTCCCGCCCTCGACCTGCTCGACGCGCAGCTTCTCGGCACGGTTCCGGCTTTCGGCCAGCTCCCGCTCGCATTCCGCCAGCAAGGCCTCGATCCGCCCTACGGTCTCGCGTTCGCGATCCAGTTCGCCGCTGCGCGCGACCAGATCGGCGCCGGTACCGGTCAGGGCCGCGCGCGTCTCTTCCAGATTGCGTTCGAGGCTGGCGAGATCCGCCACCCGCTTCTCCAGCGCAGCCGTCGTTTCGCCATGGCCGGAGCGCTCGCTGGCGAGCGCGGCCTGCGTATCGGAAAGCGCGTTGCGTGTCGTTGTCAGATCGGCTTCGAGCCCGCCGATGCGGGTATCGCGTTCACCGAGCTCGCGCTCCAGCCGCCCGATCGTCATGTCGCGCCGGCCGAGCTCCTGCATCGCACCGGCCTTGGCGGCAAAGCCGCGCTCGGCATCCTGCTCGGCCGAGCGCATGCGTAGGGCAAGCTCGGCGCGCAAGTGGTCGCGATCGGCGGCAATCTCGGCGAGAGACAGCGGGAACGCCGCCTCGGCTCGCTTGCGTGCCAGCCTGTCGGCCCGCCGCGCCAGCGCCGGCACGGCCGCGAGGGCCAGCAAAGCGGCGCAGAGGAAGCCGAGCGCGAACAGCATGGCGGCTTCGATCAAGTCTCAGGGCTCCCGGCGGTGCAGCATGTGGGCTCGAGCCGAATCTGCCATGGCAGCCCTGTCATGGCCAGAGACAGTCGCCCGAACGTGAGGGCAACCATCCTTTCGGCACCGTGCGCCCGCGGCTAGAACGGGTTCCAGGTCGCCTGCGGCGTGAACTTGAGATAGCCGAGATTGACACCGAGCCGCCAGCCGACGCCGGTGCGGATCGGCACGACCGTGATGCCCTCCGCCGTCAGCGCCGTGAAACCGAAACCGCCGATGAAATAGGCCGATCCATCGACCCCGGCGAAACGCTGGTAGAGCGCGTCGACCGCCGGCAGGTTGTAGACCAGCATCATCGTGCGCGCGCCCTCGCCACCGAAATCGAAGCCGATCGACGGACCCTGCCAGAACACCCGGCGGTCGCCGGCATTGCGCGTGTAAAGCTGGCCTTCGCCATAGCGCAGCCCGCCGACGAAGGCGCCAGAGGCCTCCTGGCCGAGGACATAGCCGTTCGGCTCGCCCCAGCGGCGCACGGCCTCCTCGATCGCCAGCGCGAGGCCGCGCGAGACGTTTCCGAAGAACTTGTGGCCGGAGCCGACGAGCTCGTTCTGGCTGAACGACTGCTGGTTCTGATAGTTCTGGGCGCGCGCGCCCAGCGGCAATCCGCTCACGCTCGCGCCGGCCATGGCGAGACCGGCCTTGATCAGGTTGCGGCGGGTCTGGGTCATCAGCGACATCTCCAGGCAGGGCGCCAGACGAGGCAGAGCGCCGGGGCGGTTCGATCGTCCGTCCGCTCGGCACCGGCAGCGGCTGCGCGGCAGCCGGCACGGGATGGAATCGGCACCGGCCGGGAGGCGGGCCGATACTGGGCC
>JAEWKP010000079.1 GCA_023393655.1 Pseudomonadota bacterium
GCTATTGCGCCCGTGACGGAGCGGAGAGCGCGATGAAAATTCTTCTGATCGGTTCGGGCGGCCGCGAGCATGCGCTCGCCTGGGCGATTTCGGCCTCGCCGCTCTGCGACACGCTGTTCATCGCGCCAGGCAACCCCGGCACCGCTCATTGCGGCGAGAATGTCGTGATCGATATCGCCGACCATGCCGCCGTCGTCGCCTTCTGCCGGTTGCAGGGCGTCGATCTCGTCGTCGTCGGACCGGAAGGGCCGCTGGTCGCCGGCATCGCCGACGATCTCCGGGCCACCGGGATCAAGGTCTTCGGTCCGTCCAAGGCCGCCGCCCAGCTCGAAGGCTCGAAGGGCTTCACCAAGGAGCTCTGTGCCGAATTCGACATCCCGACAGCCGGGTTCGGCCGCTTCAGCGATGCCGCTTCCGCCAAGGCCTATGTCGCCAAACAGGGCGCGCCGATCGTGATCAAGGCGGACGGGCTCGCCGCCGGCAAGGGCGTGATCATGGCGCAGACGCTGGATGAGGCGAACGAGGCCATCGACATGATGTTCTCGGGCAGCTTCGGCGCGGCCGGCGCCGAAGTCGTGGTCGAGGAATGGATGATCGGCGAGGAAGCCAGCTTCTTCGCGCTCTGCGACGGCAGCCATGCGCTGGCGCTCGCCTCGGCCCAGGACCACAAGCGCGTCGGCGACGGCGATACCGGCCCGAATACCGGCGGCATGGGCGCCTATTCACCCGCCCCCGTAATGACGCAGGAGCTGACCGAGCGCGTTATGGCAGACATCATCCGGCCGACGCTCGCCGGTATGGCCAAGCGCGGCACGCCGTTCCAGGGCGTGCTCTTCGCCGGGCTGATGATCACGGCGCAGGGACCGAAGCTGATCGAATACAATACCCGCTTCGGCGATCCCGAATGCGAGGTACTGATGCCGCGCCTGAAGAGCGACATCGTGCCGGCCCTGCTCGCCGCCTGCGACGGCGTGCTCGACCGGGTCGACCTGCGCTGGCGTGACGAGGCGGCGCTCACCGTCGTGCTCGCGGCCAAGGGCTATCCAGCCAAGCCGGAGACTGGCAGCGTCATCCGCGACGTCGAGAAGGCCGAGGCGCTCGACGATGTCCTGGTCTTCCATGCCGGGACCAAGCTCTCCAACGGCGATCTCGTCGCCAATGGCGGGCGCGTGCTCAATGTCGTCGCGCTCGGCAACAGCGTCGGCGAGGCGCAGAAGCGCGCCTATGAGGCCGTCGACAAGATCGACTGGCCCGGCGGCTTCTGCCGTCGCGACATCGGCTGGCAGGCGGTGAAGCGCGAGCAAGGCTGACAGGGCGTTGTGACGGGGGCTATGCTCCCGGCCATGGCGAACATCGACTCCCTCTTCCCCGACTTCAAGGCACACTGGATCGACGGACCGGTCGGCAAGATCTTTGCGCGCGTCGGCGGCGAAGGCCCGCCGCTGGTGCTGATCCACGGCTTTCCGCAGACCCATGCCGAATGGCACCGATTGGCGCCGGAGCTGGCCAAGACGCATACCGTCGTCTGCCCCGATCTGCGCGGCTATGGCTGGTCGGCGGCGCCGCATGGCGATGGCGGCCGGGAGACCTACACCAAGCGCGGCATGGGCGAGGATATCGTCGCGGTAATGCAGGCGCTCGGCCATATCCGCTTCGGCGTGATCGGCCATGATCGCGGCGCCCGCGTCGCCTATCGCCTCGCGCTCGACCATCCCGGCCGGGTCGAGCGGCTCGTCCTGCTCGACATCCTGCCGACCATCTCGATGTGGGAAGGCATGAACGCGGCGCGCGCCATGCAGGTCTATCACTGGACCTTCCTGGCTCAGCCCGAGCCGATCCCGGAGAACCTGCTCAAGGCCGATCCGGTCGGCTGGCTCGACCGCACCATCGCGAGCTGGAGCCGGGCCAAGAACCTCGACCTGTTCGACCCGCTGGCGATGCAGTCCTATGCGGAATCCTTCAGCGACCCGTCGCGCACGCATGCAGCTTGCGAGGATTATCGCGCCGGCGCCACCACCGATATCGAGCACGACAAGGCCGATCTCGCCGCGGGCAAGCGCATTCTCTGCCCGGTGCAGGTCCTCTGGGGCGAGGCCGGCATCCCGGCCAAGGGCGCAAGCCCGCTCGATGTCTGGCGAGAGACCTTCGCGCCGCAGGCCGAGGGCCAGGCGATCGATAGCGGCCATTTCCTGCCGGAAGAGAACCCACAGGCGACGCTCGCAACGCTGAAGCCGTTCCTGACGCGGGCTGCGGCCTGAGCCGCAAAACGGGGCCAAGGGCATGCCAGGTTCCCGCACTGCCACGTCCGACCGAACCGGCGCGCCCGAGATCGCGCTCGTGCTCGGAGCCGGTGGAGCGCGCGGCCTGAGCCACATCGCTGTCTTGGAGGCTTTCGACGAGCTCGGCCTCAAGCCAGCGCGCATTTCCGGCTGCTCGATCGGGGCCATCATCGGCGCAGCCTTCGCCGCCGGGCTCTCCGGCCGGGAGCTGCGTGAGCATGTGCTGGCGACCTTCCGCGACCGGGCGCGGGTGATCGCCCGCCTGCTGGACTGCCGCGTCGGAAAACTCGCCGATCTCGTGCGTGGGCTCGGCAACCCCGTGCTGATCGATGGCGAGCGCCTGCTCGACCTGTTCTGGCCGGAAGCCGTGCCCGACCGTTTCGAGGAACTGGCTACTCCGTTCACCGCGGTCGCGGCGGATTATCACCGACACGCCGTGGTCACGCTGCATGATGGGCCGTTGACGCCGGCGGTAGCCGCCTCGCTCGCCATTCCCGGGCTGGTTCGGCCGGTCGCGCTCGGCGGGCGCGTGCTGATCGATGGAGGGGCGATCGATCCCCTGCCCTATCGGGAGTTGCTCGCGCCCGGCCGCATCACCGTCGCGGTCGATGTGAGCGCGCCCATGACGGAGCCTAGCGAAGCGCGCATTCCCGGCGCGATGGAAGCGCTCGTCGGCGCCTCGCAGATCCTGACGCGCACGCTGGTCCAGCGCCTGATCGAACAGCAGCCGCCGGACATCCTAATCGGGGCCGGCGCCGACGGAATCGGCGGGCTCGACTTCTTCAAGGCCAAGGCGATCCTCGCGGCGGCCGAGCCGATCAAGGACGAGGTCAAGCGAGCTCTGGAACAGGCTCTCGAATCGCGGGGCTGACGGGCTCCGGCGCGTCACAACGGAAGCCCGGCAGCGCAGCCTCCAACACCCCTCGCCCCTCCTGGGTCAGGATCACGGCGCGGCTATCCTTGCGGCGACGCACCCAGTCCATCTCGAAGCAACGGCAGGCGAGCGCCGCCGCGAGATGGCCGGCGAGATGCGGTCGGCGTTCGCTCCAGTCGAGACAGGGGCGTAGCGCCGCGCGGCGGCTCCTGGCGGCGGCGTCCGGATCAAGGCCCAGCGCCCGGAAAATCGCCTTGCCCGAGACGGTAAGCGCATAGCCACCCTCGCTGGCCGCGAGATGGCCGCCCGCCATCAGCGCGTCGTGGATACCGATGCCGAGCCTTCCGGCAAAATGGTCGTAGCAGGTGCGGGCCTGACTCAGTTCCGCGCCGACACGGGACGGCAGGCGCCGGCTGGTGCCGTCGAGATTGGCCAGCACCATCAGGCCTTCCAGCGCCGTCGCGACCTCCGGACCGGCGAGCCGGTAATAGCGGTGGCGCCCCTGCACGGCGACGTCGATCAGGTTGCCCTGCATCAGCTTGGCCAGATGGCCGCTAGCGGTCTGCGGCGCGACGCCGGCGATCCAGGCGAGTTCCTTGGCCGTCAGCGCCCGCCCATCCATCAGCGCGTGCAGCATGTTGGCGCGGGCCGGGTCGCCCATCAGATGGGCGATCTCCGCGAGATAGGGACCTTGGGTGCTCATACCGGCATGATGCGCCATCCCGCGATCGCCGCAAGCGGGAACGCTACGGTGCCGGCCGTAGCATCGGGTCGCGACAGCCGCCCGCGGCAATGCCACAAGCAGGACATGGACAACACGACTCTCATCATCTTCGTCACCGCGACCTTCGTGTTCGCCGGCTTCGTCAAGGGCGTTATCGGGCTGGGATTGCCGACCATCGCGGTCGGCATTCTCGGCGTGGTGATGGCGCCGGCGCAGGCCGCGGCGCTGCTGGTCGTGCCCAATCTCGTCACCAATGGCTGGCAGATCGCGACCGGGCCGAAGCTCGGGGCCACACTGAAGCGGCTCTGGCCGATGCTTACGACCATCTGCCTGGGCACCTGGGCCGGCGCCGGGCTCCTGCAACAGCAGAAGGACGGATCAGCCACGCTCTGGCTGGGCGCGGCACTCATCCTCTATGCGCTGGTCGGCCTGAAGGCGGCGAAGCTGCGCGTGCCGGTGCGCTGGGAAGGCTGGCTCGGCCCGGTCATCGGCTTTACCACCGGCGTCGTCACGGCCGCGACCGGCGTCTTCGTGCTGCCGGCCGTGCCCTATCTGCAGGCGCTCGGCTTCGACAAGGACGAGCTGGTCCAGGCGCTCGGCATCTCCTTCATCGTCTCGACGCTGGCACTGTCCTTCGGCCTGATCGGGGTGGGAGCGCTCAACGGTACCGTCGCCTGGCAATCCCTGCTCGCGCTCGTCCCTGCCCTGATCGGCATGGGCGGAGGGCAGTTCATCCGCAGCCGCATCTCGCCTGCGACCTTCAAGATCTGCTTCTTCGCCGGGTTGCTGGCGCTGGGTGCCTATCTCTGCTGGCGTAGTCTCGCCTGACGGCCCGGCCCTTGCTCAGCGAAGCCGGCCGGAGCCGGCGGGTTTAACCGAGCGCTAACCATACGGGCGCAGCCTCGAGCGGCAGCAACAGGAGCGCCTGCATGGATGCCTTCACCATGGTCATCATGGCCTGCGTCGCCGGCGAGGCGCATTGCGCGACCAGCCGCATCAGCGAAATGGGCTTCACCACGGTGCAGGCCTGCGAGGCGCGGATCGACGATATCGCCCGCACGATGACCCGGGAATTCGGCAAACGCCCGGAATTCAAGGGTCGGCAAGTGACCTATGACGTCTCCTGCATGGATCGCGCGCAGCTCGCGGCGAAATTCGGCATCGCCTCGTCGGATACCTGAGCGTCAGCGCCGCCCGCGGAAGAAATCCTTGAGCAGCGCCGCCGCTTCCCGCTCGCGCAAGCCGCCATAAACCTCGGGCGCATGGTGGCAGGTCGGGCTCTCATAGAGCCTGACGCCGTTCTCGACCGCGCCGCCCTTCGGGTCGCCCGCGCCAAAGTAAAGCCGCCTGATCCGCGAGAACGAGATCGCAGCCGCGCACATCGGGCAGGGTTCGAGCGTGACGTAGAGATCGCAGCCGATCAGGCGCTCGCTGGCAATCGCCTCGCAAGCCAGCCTGAGTGCCAGCATCTCGGCATGGGCGGTCGGATCCTTCAGCTCCAGCGTGCGGTTGCCGGCGCTGGCGAGGACCGTTCCGTCACGCACCACGACCGCGCCGACCGGCACCTCGCCGCGCAAGGCAGCCGCCCTCGCCTCGTCGAAGGCGAGCGCCATCGCGTCAAGCGCGGAGGGTGATTGCGGTTTCGACATCAAGAACCCCAGCTTTGGCGCTCGCAGCAAGGGAAAGCCTCTGCTACAAGCGCCGGCTATAGCGAATAAGCGAGCCAGGCCTTTCCCGCAAAGCGGTTGTGCTCGGCCGGCTCAGGAGCAACCATGAAAGACGACGACAACAACAGAGGCCGCGGCCCACGCAAGGGCGGTGGCGCCGGCTGCCGTGGACCCGGCTCCGGCGGCAAAGGCTTCGGTGGCAAGAGCTTCGGCAGCCGCTCCGGCGGCGGGGGCCGTGGGCCTGCGCGCGATGGCGAACGCAAGCCGTTCCGCAGCCGTTCGGGCGGCGATGACCGCCCCGCCCGCGATGGAGAGCGTAAGCCCTTCCGCGGCCATTCGGCCGGCGACGAACGCCCCGCCCGCCGGTTCGAGCGCCCCGCCGAGGGCGAAGCTCCGCGCACGCGCCGCTTCGATGGCGACCGCCCGGTCCGCGCCAGGGCCGAGGGCGAAGGCCGCGGCTTCCGCGAGCGTTCCGGAGACGAACGTCCGCACCGCACAGGCGATCGCCCCTTCGCCGGCCGTGACCGGCCGCAGGGTGACCGCCTCCCGCGTGGCGAAGGCCGCGATGGCGAGAAGCGCTTTTCGCGTCCGCGTTCGCCGCGCTTCGAGGGCCAGGACGATCGTCCGCGCCGCCCGCGCGCGGCTGAGCCCGAGCGCAAGCTGATCACGGCGGAGGAGCCGGAGCGCATCGCCAAGGTGATGGCGCGCGCCGGTGTCGCCTCGCGCCGCGACAGCGAGGCGATGATCGCGGAAGGCCGCGTCAGCGTGAACGGCACCGTGCTGGACAGCCCGGCCCTCGACGTGAAGCCGACCGATATCGTGCTGATCGACGGCGAGCCCTTGCCGGCGCGCGAGCGCACCCGGCTCTGGCTCTATCACAAGCCGCGCGGCGTGGTGACGACCAATTTCGATCCGGAAGGCCGGCCGACCGTCTTCGACGTGCTGCCGGAAGACCTGCCGCGCGTGCTGACCATCGGCCGGCTCGACATCAACACCGAAGGCCTGCTGCTGCTCACCAATGACGGCGGGCTGGCGCGGGTGCTGGAGCTGCCGGAAACCGGCTGGCTGCGCCGCTACCGCGTGCGCGCCTTCGGCGAGGTGACGCAGGACGTACTGGACACGGTCAAGGACGGCGTCACCATCGATGACGTGCATTACGGGCCGGTGATCGCGCGCTTCGAGCGCCAGCAGGGCTTCAATACCTGGCTGACGGTCGATCTGCGCGAGGGCAAGAACCGCGAGGTCAAGACCGTGCTCGAGCATCTCGGGCTGACGGTGAACCGGCTGATCCGCATCTCCTTCGGCCCGTTCCAACTCGGCGAGCTCGAAGAAGGCGAGGTCGACGAGATTCGCTCGCGCGTGTTGCAGGACCAGCTCGGCAGCGAGCTTACGGCCAAGGCCGGCGCCGATTTCGAATCGCCGCGCCGCGATGCCCTGCCCACCGGGCCGGGCCCGGGGCCGGCCGGCGACGACCGCCCGCGCGGCCGCTGTGACGAAGCCGGCCGCGTTGGCGAGCCGGTCCATGC
>JAEWKP010000084.1 GCA_023393655.1 Pseudomonadota bacterium
ACGGCCTGGCTCATCTCGTCGATGCCGTTGGCCTGCTCGCCGGAGGCGGCCGAGATGTCGGCGATCGTCGCCGCGACCTTCTGCGAGGCGGCGAGGATGCGGCTGAGCTGGTCGCCGGCCTGGCGCACCAGCTTGACGCCCTCGCCGACCTCGACATTGGACGAGGAGATCAGGCCGGAGATGTCCTTGGCCGCCTCGCTCGAGCGCTGCGCCAGGGTGCGCACCTCGGAGGCGACGACGGCGAAGCCCTTGCCGGCATCGCCGGCGCGGGCCGCCTCGACCGCGGCGTTGAGCGCCAGCAGGTTGGTCTGGAAGGCGATGTCGTCGATCACCCGGATGATGTCGGAGATCTTCTGCGAGGCGCTCTCGATCCGGGCCATGGCGTCGACCGCCTGGCCGGCGATGGTGCCGCCGCTCTCGGCCGCCTGCATCGCCTCGTCGGCGATCCGGGCGGCATCCTTCGAGGCCTGGGCCGAGGCCTTGACGGAAGCCGCCAGCTCCTCGGTCGTCGCAGCGGTTTCTTCCAGCGAGGAGGCCTGTTCCTCGGTGCGCTTCGACAGGTCGTCGGCGCCCATGTTGATCTCGCGCGCGGCGAGACCCACGTCGGCCGAGGTCGTCTGGATCGTCGCCACCGTGTCCGAGAGGCGGTCCACTGTCTCGTTGATCGCGCCCTTCAGGTCGGCGAAGCGGCCGCGATAGGCCGTCTCGACCCGGCTGGTCAGGTCCCCGCCCGCAATCGCGGACAAAGCCCCGGCGAATTCCGTCGTCGCGCCGTCGACAACCGCGTTGATCTCGTTGATGCCCTCGACGAGTTCCTTGAGCGGGCCTTCCATGCCCCCGACCTGCGCCTGGCCGGAGAAATTGCCGTTGCGGGCATCGGCGACGATGGTTGCGACTTCGCCGAGCAGCGTCTGGACATGGGCGGCCTGCTCGGCATCGGCAAGCATCGCGAGTTCGCGGTCGCGCCGGTTCTGCTCGAGGGCAAGCGCGTTCTCGCGGTAGATCTCGAGGGCTCCGCTCAGCGAACCGATCTCGTCCGGCGAGGGGGCGGCCGGAATGGCCTGGGCGAAATTGCCCGTCTGCATCTCGTCCAGCGCGGATTTCAGCGAGACGAGCGGCCGCGCGACCCGGCGCTGCACGCCGCGCCAGCTCAGGACGCAGATCGCGAGCAGCAAGGCCAGCAGCGCGCCGACGACGCCGAGCTTCACCCAGGCGGCGTTGAGCTTCTGGTCGGTCCGCGTGACCATATCGTCGAGCGACTGGGTGACGGCGGAGACGATCGCGGTGAACGGCGCGTTGCACTGCTTCGTCCATTCCTCGGCCGCGATGACGGGGCCGGAACCCTGCCCGAGCTTGCCGATCAGATCGTCCATCCTGCGGTTGGAGGCCGCGACCTCGGCCGACATGATGCCGATCTTCTGGACGAGATCGCTGTCGACGCCGGGCCGCGAGGCGAGCTGCTTCAGCGTCTCGCCGGCTGCGTTGGAGATGCCGCGCAATTCGCCGAGCTTGCGGATCTGCGCCGTCTCGAGCGCCTTGCCCGAGCCGAAGGCCGGACGCAGCACCGAGCATTGCGTGCCGTAATTCGAGCGGACGTCCCAGCCGGCCGACTTGAAGCTCTGCAGGTCTGCGAGGATCGGGTCGGCGAGGCGGGCCGCATTCGAGGTTTCGTCGGAAGCCTTGACGATCGCGCCTTCGATCGAGCCGATGCCGTTATACCAGGGCATGGTGGCGGCGAGGCTGCGCTGCGCCTTCGGCTTGGCCGCCTCGGCATAGAGATCGGCCATCCTGGCATCGGTAAGCTTCTGCTGCTGCTGGATGCCGGCGATCAGCTCCTTGCGGTTCGGCAGGTCGGTTTCGTCGAGCTGCGTGATCGCCTCGGCGATGCGGCTGCGATTGTTGTCCTCGATCTGCTTCAGCATCGGGGCGGGATCATCGGCGACCTGGATGCTGGTCTGGGCCTGTCCGCGTGCGGTGCGGATCGCGTTGCCGGTGAGCAGCAGGGCCTTGTCGGCATCGACCAGCTCGGCCAGCCGCATGTTGCTGCGCACTTCGACGATGGATTGTTGCGCCATATAGGCCAGCGCACCGATGCCCGGCACGCACAGGCAGGCCATGGTGGCGACGAGATAGTTCTGGATCGAAGAGGGGAAGAATTTCACGGCGGGACTCGAGCGAGACATGCGGCGGTAAGGCGGTGGCGGAGGCCGGGAGGCAGGCAGCGGCGAAACCTCCTGCCCACCTACCGCCGGTTTGATTAAGATTGCGCTTCACGCCCCCGGCTTGCGTTCCGGGTTCGCCACGGGCACGAAAGGGCCATGCACCGTCGTCTCGTCTTCGAGGAACCGGTTTCGCGCGCCGCTGTCTGGAGCAGGCGGCTGGCCTGGTTTGCGTTCGCTGTGCTGCTTTTGTCGCTGTTGCTGGTCCGTTTGCGGGAGCCGAGCATCGAAGGATTCGCGCCGGTCGCCGGTGCCTATGTCCTCGTGCTTGCGGCGCTCGGCCTTGCCATCCTCGCCTTCATCCGCATCTGGCATTCCGGTCATCGCGGTGCCGGCATGGCTGCCGGTGCGCTGCTGCTCTCGCTCCTCCTGCTCGTACCGGCAGGCTTTGTCGTACTCAGGCTCGTGACCAGGCCGGCTCTTGCCGATGTCTCGACCGATATCGACGACCCTCCTGCCTTCAGCCGTTCGCAGATCGCGTTGACGGCCCGCGCCGGCCGGGTCCCGCCCGACGTGCCGCCACTGCGGCGGCGCTTGCAGCGTCAGGCCTATCCCAAGGCGGTGCCGATCCTGCTCGAACTGCCCGCGGAGGCCGCCTTCGACCTCGCCAGGCGAGCGGCGTTGGGGCTGGGCTGGCAGGTGCTGGAGACGGCGCGGCCGGGCGGGCGCAGCGGCGCAGGGCGGGTCGAGGCGGTCGCCCGGGGCCAGATCCTGCACTTCTCCGAGGATATCACCATCCGCATCAGGCCGCGGGTCGACGGCAGCCGCATCGACATCCGCTCGGCCTCGCGCCTCGGCCGCCATGATCTCGGCGCGAATGCGGCACGTGTCGCGGCCTTCGCCGACGAGATCGAATTGCTGATGGAGAGCCGCTAGAGCATCGGCCCGAAAAGTGGAACGCGGCGTTCGGAAAAAGCCGATGCTTCAGGCGACGGCTTCAGGCAAGCCTGTAGCGGCTGGCGAGGGCCGGAATCGCGTCGCTGGACTGGACGGCGCCGCGCAGCACGAGATCCTCGATCTGGGCCAGCACCGAAAGCGCCGCGGCGCCGTGCAGGGCCGGGGCCAGGCCCTGATAGATCACCGGCACCATCGCGGCGATGGTATCGTCTCCGGCGCCGAGCCGGTTCAGGATCGCGGCCTCGCGCTGGCGGCGGTGCTGGACCAGCCCGCGCAGGAACCGCTGCGGCTCGGTGACAGGGCCGCCATGGCCCGGCCAGTAGCGGGCGTGCTCCAGCCCGCGCAGCTTGTCGATCGAGGCCATATAGGCGGCCATCGACCCGTCGGGCGGGGCGACTACCGTGGTCGACCAGGCCATGACATGGTCGCCGGAGAACAGCGTCTGCTCTTCGGCAAGCGTGAAGGCGAGATGGTTGGCGGTGTGGCCGGGCGTCTCGACGGCGGCGAGGCTCCAGCCGGGCCCGGAGACGGCGTCGCCGTCGGCCATCGCCCAGTCCGGCAGGAAATCGGTATCGGCGGCAGCATCGAGCACGCGGCCTTCGCCCGGCCCGAGCTCCCGCGACGGCCGATGCGGCCCGCAGCCGACCACCATCGCGCCGGTCGCCGCCTTCAGCGCCGGCACCGCGGGCGAGTGATCACGATGGGTATGGGTGACGACGATATGGCTGACTGTCTCGCCATGGACCGCCGCCAGGAGCCGCTCGACATGGTCCGCATCGTCAGGGCCGGGATCGATGATCGCGACCGTGCCGCGGCCGACGATGTAGGAGCAGGTGCCGGTGAAGGTCATCGGCCCGCCATTACCGGCGATGATCCGGCGGACCAGCGGCGACAGGGTGGCGACCGTGCCGGCCGCCGCCGGCGCGCTTCTGTCGAATTCGATCTCGTCGGCCATCTGTCCCGCTGGCCCTAGCTCGTCGACTTGCCGCCGCAGCTCTTGGTGTCGGACGATCCGAATAGTGGGCCGAAATTGCCGCATTTGTCGCAGCCGGACAGAAACACGGCCAATCCGAGGATGCCGGCAAGGAGGGTGATACGCTTCATGGACCCGACCGTTCGATTCGATGAGGCGGCAGTCTAGTAGCTGCAGGTGTTGGACGACAGCGGCAATTCGGGGGAGGAGCGCGCGTTCAAAGGCCGAGATCGGCAAGCCAGCCCAGGATGCAGATCGCCGACAGGGCGATCAGGGCAAGGGTGGCCTTGGCATCGGGTGGGCAGTCGCGCAGCATGGTCGTCTCCGTTTCGGAGCCGACGCAATAGTCGTGCCGTTTGACAGATGGGTGACGATCCCGGCGGTGCGGCCGGGACCAGGCGAGCGAACCGGTTGGGAACCCGCTGGAAAAAGAAATGGCCCGTGAGGGCCATTCGTTCGTCACTTGCAATATATCGGGAAATTTTGGTCGGAGTGGCAGGATTTGAACCTGCGACCCCCTCGTCCCGAACGAGGTGCTCTACCAGGCTGAGCCACACTCCGATCCGCTGGTGGCCGGCTTATAGCCAGCGCGCGGCTGCGGCGCAACAGGCTCTTTGCAGGTTGTTGAGGAATTCTTGCAGCGTGGGGAGGAGCACGGCGGCTTGACGGTTGCGCGCCGCGCTGCTGCGTTCTAGAACGCGCCGCACATTGGGGCGTCGCCAAGTGGTAAGGCAGCGGTTTTTGGTACCGCCATTCGGAGGTTCGAATCCTCCCGCCCCAGCCACGCATTCCTCTGAATCGTGCCCACTGGGCGGCTGAGCAATTTCTGCGACGGTGTCGAGGGTTAGCGCGGGCAGCCGGTCTGGTGGCGCGCGTTCGGCGCCCATTTTCTTGCAATCCGGCAGATTTCTGCGCCGCGGTCTGGACTAGCCCGTTTTTGGATTCCGCGGGGATATGCGCTGAGACAGGTTCGCAGCGGCTTTGCGCGAGACCGGTTCGACAGAGGCGCCGGAAGCGACAAACCCGCCGTGGTGCGGCGGGCTGGTGGCGAATCTCGTTGTTGCCATCAGTGAACCAGGAAGCGTTGCTCCTGGCTCGCCCAGTCATGCGGCAGGGCTGCGCTCAATCGGGTGATCGTCAGGTTGGCCGGGGCCGTGCCATCGGCAATCGCGCGGACGATGTTCGGCGAGAGGCAGGCCAGCGGCAGCAGCTTGCGGATATTGCGTTCGCCGACGCCTTCGCGGAGCGCGATCTCATCGGTCGACGCGAGCGCGCCATCGATCAGTTCCTTCATCCAGCGCCGGGCCTGGGCGATCATGGTCAGGATCGACTCAGCCGCATCATGATTGAGACGAGGTTTCTGCGGCGACTCATGCGCGATGCCCTTGCGCCGGCCCTGAGGCTGCCAGGCGAAGGGCACCCTGATAGTGCTGGGCGTGCCGTCCGATGGTCCGCGGAGCTCGATCAGGAGACAATCCCGAAACAGGGTCACGCGTGCGATGGCATCTATCGATAAGCATGCGGTCATGATCACCGCTTCGATCTCGGGGGCCGAGACACGGGCGACCGATCCGGCTTCGGTCTTGCGATGCTGGATCAGCGCCTGCGAGACATAATAGCGATAGCGCGCCCCGTTCTTGCGGGCATGGCTCGGGCTCATCCGGTTCCCGGCATCATCATGCAGCAGACCGGCCAGCGTGAAGGCTGAGTTGGCCGCTCGAACCTTGCGCGCGATCGCGGCCGCGGCGAGGTGCTGCTGAACGGCCTCGAACAGCTTGACCGCGACGATCGGCTCATGGGCGCCGCGATGCGAGACGCCGCGCCAGACGATCTCTCCGAGATAGAACCGGTTCTTGAGCAGATGGGCGAGCATGCCGACGCGGAAGCGATACCCCAGTCTGGTACGGATACCCTCACGATCCAGCGCCTCGACCACCGCGCCGACCGAGCCCAGATCGAGATAAAGCTGGAAGAGGCGACGCACTAGCGCAGCCTCCTGCTCGTCGATAACGAGTTGCTTCTTTTCGGTGCGATAGCCGAGCGGGATCGGGCCCCCTACCCAAAGCCCCTTGGCCTTGGACGCCGCGATCTTGTCGCGGACGCGCTCGCCGATGACCTCCCGCTCGAACTGGGCGAAGGAGAGCAGGACGTTCAAGGTCAGCCTGCCCATGCTCGTCGTCGTGTTGAACGACTGCGTCACCGAGACGAAGGAGACACCGTGCTGATCGAAGAGCTCGACCAGTTTGGCGAAGTCGGCGAGCGAACGGGTCAGGCGATCGACCTTGTAGACGACGATGATGTCGATCTGGCCATTGCGGACCGCATCGAGCAATTGCTGCAGGGCAGGGCGCTCCAGCGAGGCGCCAGACAAACCGCCATCATCATAGCGATCACCGATCAGGCTCCAGCCTTCATGGGCCTGGCTCTTGATATAGGCCTCGCAGGCTTCTCGCTGGGCATCGAGCGAGTTGAAGGCGAGGTCGAGATTATGCTCGGTCGATTTGCGGGTGTAGATTGCGCAGCGCTGTGGTCTGGCGGAGGGTTCGCCGCTCATGGCGTGGCCCTCGCGGCCGGCTGCTGTCGTAGCCCGAAGAAGCGCGGGCCGTTCCAGGTTGTGCCGGTGATGCGCTTGGCCAGGTTCGAGAGGCTGCGATGCGTCTCGCCATTCCAGAGGAAGCCGCCGGGCACGATCACCACCTCATGGCTGACGCCGTCATGCTCGCGGACAAGGACGGAGCCGGTCTTGATGCGCCGCCGGGCCTCCTGGCCCCGCGCCAGTCTGGCCAGATGCCGTGCCAAGTCGTCATCGATCTTGCCCAGCTGCTGCTCCTGCAGGCGGTGGGCGGCGAGCCGTCCGATCAGGTCACGCGACAGGCTGGCAGGCGCGGCCCGCCGATACAGCCGCCGGTAGCGCGAACGCAGCTCATCAGAGCTGAGGCTCGCCAGACCAGCGACCTCATCGGCCAGAGCCGACGTTGCGGGCGCGGCCCCGTGATTGCGCAGCTCAGTGCTCATCGGGCCGGCTCCGCCATGATGCGGTAAACGGAGCCAATCGCGCCATCGGCCTCGGTGACCTTTTGAGACGTGATCAGAAATCCGCGCTTGCGCAGGCCGGTCAGCGCAGCCCGGATGGTGTGGGGCTGCCAATCTGTCACGGCCGAGAGCCTGGCGAGGCTTGCTCCCTCGGCGGCCTGCAGCAGGCTCAGGACAATGCCGAGCTTGCTGTCGGGACGGTGCGGTGAAAGTGATCCGGAAGCCACCACCATCGAGTTGGCTTCGGGCTCAGAAGCAGCTGATTGGGCGGCGGCAGGAGCAGCATCAGCCTTGTGGCGTCGGCGTGTCATGGCGATCTCCTCGCGATCGATACGGGATCATCCCCGCACCACCACGACCCCGCCTCAGCGCAATGCCGGCAGGGTTAGCCTAGAAAATCGCCGCGATTTCTCCGCGTCGCCACCAACACCAATGCGTGCCGTGCCAGCGAAGTCCAGTCGAATGTGCCGGTGATGCAGACAGCGAGATTGGTCGCGGGGCTAAGCCGCCGAAAGGGCAAATGTGGCCCTTATGTATGGACCGGCTGCGTTTCACAACGGGTTCGGCGCGGTGACGGAAGTCGCTCATATGTATCCGGCCTACTGATCGGCTCGCGGGCCGTGGCCTTGATGGGAATACGCGCGCACCTTTGGCCTCATTAGCAGATCGGCCGTTCAGCGGCCAAAAGGGCCACCAGGCTCAGGGTGCGCATATTGAATCCGTTCCATGCCTGCTCCGTCGCGAACTGGTTGGGAGGCTGCTAGATTGCGAGCGCCTCCCCGTGCGTGTCGAAGGACCGTCGGTTGCGCAGCACGCTCCAGCTGATGCGAGCCAGCTTGTTGGCGAGGGCGGTCGCGAGCTTGTTGCGGTGAAGCCGCGGAGCCGCCTCCTTCAACCAGGTTCCGAAGCTGAACTTCTCCCAGTTCTGCGGTCTCATGATGATGACCTTCGCGGCCTGGATGAACAGCATGCGCAGATAGGTGTTGCCCTGTTTCGAGATGCGCCCCAGCACGGTCCTGCCGCCGGTGCTGTATTGTCGTGGGACGAGACCGAGCCAGGCGCCGAAATCGCGGCCTCGGTCGAAGGCTTCACCATCGCCGATCGCGGCGACCAGCGCGGTCGAGATGATCGGCCCGACGCCTGGCACGCTCATGAGCCGCGTGCAGGCAGCCTGCTCGGCTGCAATCTTCTCGATCTCGGCGGTGATCGTCTCGATCCGCTCGTCGAGCCAAAGCCAGTCCTCATAGAGGCCGACGATCAGATCGCTCATGCGCGGCGAGATCTCATCGGCCCGGTTCTTCAGGATGTCGAAGAGCGAGGTACGAAGAGCCCGCAACCCGGGGCGGATGGCGATACCCTGCTCGATCAGGAACGCCCGGATCTGGTTGACCGTCGCGGTCCGACGCGAGACCAACCGCGACCGGATGCGGTGATAGGCCTGCAGGTCGAGTTCATCCTGTGTCTTCTCCCGCACCACCCGCAGGTTCGGACGCAGCGCAGCCTCCGCGATGGCCTCGGCGTCATTGTAATCGTTCTTCTGGCCCTTCACGAAAGGCTTCGCATACTTCGCCGGAATGATGCGGGGCTCGTGGCCGAACCTGCGCAGCGTGCGGGCGA
Organism: Pseudomonadota bacterium; assembly: GCA_023393655.1. GTDB lineage: Bacteria > Pseudomonadota > Alphaproteobacteria > Rhizobiales > Beijerinckiaceae > Allobosea. The sequence goes on from JAEWKP010000084.1 coordinate 8,740, forward strand.
CAAAATGAGCGCTCAGGCACGCTTCCATCCCGACGATGCAGGCGGGAAGAGCCTTGAAGGTCTCCTCCAGCGCCAAGCGCCGGATCTTGCGTCGGAAAGCGATCTTGCCGTTCACATCGAAGCCGACCAGGTGGAATACGTCCTTGCCGATATCGATGCCGACAACAGTGAGTCCTGCTTCGGTGTTCGAGGTCGTCCTGTTCATGGGGCTGCTCCGCCTTGGCGATGACGCCGCAGCTTACGCGGCGGCGGGAGCAGCCGGTCCATCCCATTAGCGGACTTTGGCATCGTCCGGTTTCAGGTGATGTGATCCGTCGTCTAGCACTCGACATCGCCGGGTAAATTTACTGACGCCAAGTGGCTGCTTGGCGAGGTCCGCTGCTTCCCGCATGTTAAGGCGATGGCCTATACCTGCCCCGCCTACTTTCTTCGGAGATGCAAGATGCGTCGCTTTCGAGCCGTTGCAGCAATCCTTCTCGCTGCGCTCGTTTTGCCGGCGCCTGGTGTGCAGGCGCAGTCCCGCATCAAGGCATTGATCGAGAGATTGCGAGGCGACACGATGCCGGACGGGATCGTCAAGACCAACGGTCGGATCGAGGCGACGCAGGTCGACGTTTCCTCGAAATATGCCGGTCGTCTGGCGGAAGTCACTGTGAAGGAAGGTGACGAGGTCACTGCCGGGCAGGTCATCGCCCGCATCGCGTCGCCCGAATACGAAGCGCAATTGCGGTCCGCACAGGCGCAGGTGCTGCGCGCTCGGCAGGCCCTCGCGGAGGCCGAGGCGCTCATCGCCCAGCGCAAGAGCGACCAGATCCTCGCCCGCACCGATGCCGAGCGGGGCAAGGAACTTGTCGCAAAGGGATATCTCAGCAAGCAGGTCGACGACCAGCGCTCGGCCAAGGCCGACGCGGCCGACGCGGCGCTGCGAGCCGCCCAGGCGCAGCGCGATCAGGCCCAGTTCGCGATCCACGCCTCCGAGGCCGATGCCGAGCAGATCAAGGCGATCTTGGTCGATCTCGTGCTGCTCGCGCCGCGCAGCGGGCGCGTCCAGTACCAGCTTGCCCGGAGCGGAGAGGTCGTCGCGGCGGGCACCCGCGTCGTCACCATCCTAGACCTCTCGGATGTCTACATGACGATCTATCTGCCGGCCGCGCAGGCGGGGCAGCTCGCGCTGGGCGACGAAGCGCGCATCATCCTCGACCCCGTGCCGCAATATGTCATCCCGGCGACGGTGAGCTTCGTCGCAGCCGATGCACAGTTCACGCCCAAGGCCGTCGAGACCGCCGAGGAGCGCGAGAAGCTGGTCTTCCGCGCCAAGCTACAGGTCGATCGCAACCTGCTCGCGAAATACCATCGGCAGGTGAAGACGGGCGTGCGCGGCCTCGGTTTCGTCCGCACGTCCCCCAGCGCGAAATGGCCTGACTCTCTCGCCGTGAAGCTGCCATGACGGAGGCCGGCCCCGCCGCCAGCCTCGCGGGGGTCACGCATCGCTACGGCAAGGTGATCGCCCTCGACGCGCTGACCCTCGATATTCCCGCCGGCCGGATGATCGGCGTGATCGGGCCGGACGGCGTCGGCAAATCGACCTTGCTTGCACTGGTCGCCGGGGTGCGGGCCATCCAGCAGGGCAACGTCCGTGCGCTTGGCGGTGATCTCGGTATCAAGGCTGAGCGCGAGGCCCGGCGCGGGCGCATCGCCTATATGCCGCAGGGACTCGGCCGCAATCTCTATCCGACGCTCTCGGTCTTCGAGAATATCGACTTCCATGCCCGGCTCTTCGGGCAGGACGCGGCCGAGCGCCGCAGCCGCATCGACGAATTGCTCAAGGCGACGGGGCTTGATCCCTTCGAGGCTAGGCCCGCCGCGAAGCTGTCCGGCGGCATGAAGCAGAAGCTCTCGCTCTGCTGCGCCCTGATCCATGATCCCGATCTGCTAGTCCTCGACGAGCCGACGACGGGCGTCGATCCGCTGTCGCGCGGCCAGTTCTGGGACCTGATCGACACGATCCGCACCCGCCGCCCGGGCATGAGCGTCATCGTCGCCACCGCCTATATGGAGGAGGCCGAGCGCTTCGACTGGCTCGTGGCGATGGATGACGGCAAGGCGATCGCCACCGGCACGCCTGCCGAACTCCGCGAAAAGGCCGGGCAAACGACGCTGGAAGGCGCCTTCGTCGCGCTATTGCCGGAAGTCAAGCGCGCGCAGCATCGGGAGGTCGCGCTGCGGCCGCGGGTCGTGAGCAACGATGCGACACCTGCGATCGAGGCGGAGGGCCTGACCCGCCGCTTCGGCGATTTCGTTGCGGTCGACCATGTCAGCTTCCGCATCGGCCGCGGCGAGATCTTCGGCTTCCTCGGCTCGAATGGCTGCGGCAAGTCGACGACGATGAAGATGCTGACCGGCCTGCTGCCCGCGACCGAAGGCACGGCCAGGCTTTTCGGCCAGCCGCTCGCGGCCGACGACATGGAAACGCGCCGCAATGTCGGCTACATGTCGCAGGCGTTTTCGCTCTACAGCGAGCTGACGGTCCGCCAGAATCTCGTGCTCCATGCCGAGCTCTATCATTTGCCACCGGCCGAGGTTCCCGGCCGGATCTCGGAGCTGCTGACCCGTTTCGATCTGGCTGATGTCGCCGACGAGCGGCCAGAGAGTCTGCCACTCGGCATCCGCCAGCGCCTGCAGCTCGCCGTCGCCGTCCTGCACAAGCCGGCCATGCTGATCCTCGACGAGCCGACATCGGGCGTCGACCCGATCGCGCGCGACGCCTTCTGGCGCACGCTGATCGACCTCTCGCGCGACGACGGCGTGACGATCTTCCTGTCGACGCATTTCATGAACGAGGCGGAGCGCTGCGATCGCATCTCCTTCATGCATGCAGGCAAGGTGCTAGCGGTCGGCACCCCGCCGGAGCTGGTGCAGAAACGCGGGGTCGATACGCTCGAAGAGGCCTTCATCGCCTATCTCAAGGAAGCCGCCGGCATTGAGGATACGCCAGCGGAGGCGGCTGCGGCGCCTGCCGGCGAAACCCGGCCGGCGCCCCCGGCCCGCCGCTTCGATCCGCGCCGGCTCTGGGCCTGCACCCGCCGCGAAACCATGGAGCTGCTGCGTGACCCGATCCGCTTGAGCTTCTCCTTCCTCGGGCCGCTCCTGCTGATGCTGGCCTTCGGCTTCGGCATTTCCTTCGATGTCGAGAACCTGAAATTCGCGGCCTTCGACCAGGATAACTCGATGGAGAGCCGGCAATTGGTCGAGGCCTTCTCCAGCTCGCGCTATTTCGACGAGCAGGCGCCGATCCGCTCCGCTGCCGAACTCGACCAGCGCCTGCGAAGCGGCGAGATTCAGCTTGCGATCGAGATCCCGCCCTCCTTCGGCCGCGACCTTATGGCGGCGCGAGCGCCAGAGCTCTCGGTCTGGCTCGATGGCGCCATGCCGTTCCGGGCCGAGACCACCCGCGGCTATGTCACGGGCCTGGCGACGCAATATGCGCAAGGTTTCGCGGCAGCGCAGGCCGCGTCGAGCCATGCGCCGTCGCCCGTCACGATCGAGACCCGCTTCCGCTACAATCAAGACTTCAAGAGCGCCAATGCGATGGTGCCGAGCGTGATCATGCTGATGCTGATCCTCATCCCGGCCATCATGTCGGCGATCGGCGTCGTCCGTGAGAAGGAGACCGGCTCGATCGCCAATTTCCGCTCGACGCCGATCAGCCGCTTTGAGTTCCTGTTCGGCAAGCAATTGCCCTATATCGCTGTGGCGATGGCGAGCTTCTTCATGCTGGCACTGATCTCGCTCACCGTCTTTGCGGTGCCGATCAAGGGGCCGACCTGGGTGCTGGTGCTGGCGACCCTGCTCTATGTCTCCGCCACGACCGGCTTCGGCCAGCTTATCTCTAGCTTCACCCGCACGCAGGTCTCGGCCGTCTTCGCGACCGCGATCCTGTCGATCATTCCCGCAGTCAATTTCTCCGGCCTGATGGTGCCGGTTGCCTCGCTCTCTGGCGGCGGCCGGATCATCGGCATGAGCTTGCCGCCGGCCTGGTACCAGCCGGTCAGTGTTGGCGTCTTCACCAAGGGGCTGGGGGCGGCCGAGCTCTGGCCCAATCTGGTGATGCTGGGCTTCTTCTTCCTGCTCTTCCTCGTCGTCGCGCAGCTGGCGCTACGTAAGCAGGAGGTGTGAGATGGCCGCGCTCGTCATCCATCTCCAGAATATCCTGCGCCTCGTCGTGAAGGAGCTGCGCAGCCTGCGTGCCGATCCGATCATGCTGGTGCTGGTGGCCTATACCTTCAGCATCGCCGTCTACACGGTTGCGACCGGCGTGAAGCTGGAGGCGCGCGACCTCACCATCGGGATCGTCGACGAGGACCAGTCGGAGTTCTCGCGCTCGCTGCTCGGTGCTTTCAACCCGCCGCTGTTCAAGGTCTCAAAGCGCATCGCCGCCTCGGAGATCGACGCCGAGATGAACTCCGGCCGGCTCGTCTTTGTGCTCGAGATCCCGCCCAAGTTCCAGGCGGACCTGTTGGCCAGGCGGCAGACGGCGCTGCAGCTCAATATCGACGCCACCGCGATGACCCAGGCCGGCAATGGCGCGGTCTATATCCAGCAGATCATCGCGCAGGAGATCGCGAACAGGCAGGCCGGGCGCGAGACAGCGACGGCGCTGCCGATCAATCTTGTGGTGCGGGCGCGCTTCAACCCCAATCTCGATTCCGGCTGGTTCAGCTCGGTCATGCAGGTGCTCAACAATGTCACCCTGCTGACAATCATCCTGACCGGTGCGGCCCTGATCCGGGAGCGCGAGCAGGGTACGGTCGAGCACCTGCTCGTGATGCCGGTCACGCCGGTCGAGATCATGCTCGCCAAGATGGTGGCGAACGCGCTGGTCATCCTGGTCGCTGCGGTGGCCTCGCTCGTGCTCGTTGTCGAGTGGGCTCTCGGTGTGCCGATCACCGGCTCGCTCCTGCTCTTCGTGCTCGGGACGGCGATCTATGCTTTTGCCGTCGCCGCGCTCGGCATCCTGCTCGGCACGCTGGCGACCACGATGGGGCAATTCGGCCTGCTCGCGATCCCGGTCTTCGTGGTGACGCAGCTCCTGTCCGGTGCAACGACCCCGATGGAAAGTATGCCGATCTGGCTGCAATGGATCATGCGGATCTTCTCGCCGACGCCGCATTTCGTCGCCTTCTCGCAAGGCGTGCTCTATCGCGGCGCAGGCCTTGACGTCGTCTGGCCCGAGATCGCCAAGATCATCGCGATCGGCGCAGCCTATTTCGCCTTCGCGCTCGCCCGCTTCCGGAAAGTGATCTTCGCTTGAAGGGGATTGGAGAGAGGCAAGGCCGGAGCGGTACCGATGCGTGAGATGGTCATCCATCTGAACCTGTTCGCCATCGCGCTAGCCGGCGCCATCGCCGGATTTTTCGCTAGCCGCTTCGGAGGACTCTGGACGCCGGATCAGATCTGGACGGCAGCCACCATCCCGGTTGCGGTGGCGCTCGCCGTCTCGATGCTGCGGGACATGCTGGCGGGCCGATTTGGCGTCGATGCGATCGCGCTCGTAGCGATGCTCGCGTCGATCGCCATGGGAGAACCGCTCGCCGGCGTGGTCGTCGCGATGATGTATTCCGGCGGCAACCTGCTGGAGGACTATGCGCGCGGCAAGGCTGAACGCGAGCTCCGCTCGCTGCGGGACCGGACGCCGCGCATCGCTCACCGTCAGGAGGCCGGCGGCCTCGTCGACATCGCCGCCGGGGACGTGGCGGCCGGCGACGAACTGCTGGTCCGCGCCGGCGAATTGCTGCCGGTCGATGGCGAACTGCTCGATGTCCGGGCCCAGCTCGACGAATCCGCCGTCACCGGCGAGCCTCTGCCGGAGACGAAGACGCGGGGCGCCGCGCTGCGCAGCGGTACGGTCAATGCCGGTGAAGCGTTCCGTTACCGTGCATCGGCCGCGGCGCATGAGAGCACCTATGCCGGCATCATCCGGATGGTGGAAGCGGCGCAGACCGCCAAGGCTCCCTTCATCCGCATGGCTGACCGCTTCGCGCTGCTACTGCTACCGGCGACGCTGATCGTCGCCGGCCTCGCATGGTGGCTGTCGGGCGATCCGATCCGCGCGCTCGCGGTGCTCGTCGTCGCCACGCCATGCCCATTGATCCTCGCCGCGCCAGTTGCCTTCATCGGCGGTGTCTCGCGTGCTGCGCGCTCCGGCATCCTGATGAAGGGCAGCTCGGCCATCGAGGCGCTGGGCCAGGTCCGCACGGCGATCTTCGACAAGACCGGCACCCTGACCGAGGGCGGCGCCCGGCTGATCGCGCTCGACACGGCACCGGGCGTCGAGGCGGGCGATATCCTGCGCCTCGTCGCCTCGCTCGAGCAAGCCTCGCACCATGTTCTCGCCGAGACCCTGGTCGCGCTGGCGCGCCAGAAGGCCTTGCCCCTGTCGGCACCCACTGCCGTTCGGGAGTACCGCGGCTCCGGCCTGGAAGGCGTCGTGGAGGGGCGGCATGTCCGCGCGGGATCGCGCCGCCTTGTGCTGGGCTATGGGCCGCTTCCTCCCTGGGCGACATCGGCCGGGACGAGCGGAGACATGGCGGCGGCGCTCGCTGTCTTCATCGCGGTCGAGGGCCAACCGGTCGCCTTCCTGGCCATGGCGGACGCAGTGCGCCCTGACGCCGCCGCAACCTTGCAGCGCCTACACGCGGCAGGGGTGAGCCGCATCCTGATGGTGACAGGGGACGATGCCGGCACGGCGAAGGCGGTCGCCGCCCAGCTCGCCATAAACGAAGTCCGGGCTGATTGCAGCCCGGCGGACAAGGTCGCCGCCGTCGCGGCCGAACAGGCGCGGCAGCCGACCGTTATGATCGGGGACGGCCTCAACGACGCTCCGGCGCTGGCGGCTGCCAATGTCGGCGTGGCGATGGGCGCGAGAGGAGCGACCGCCTCCTCCGAAGCCGCCGATGTGGTGATCCTCGTCGACCGGATCGACCGCGTTGCGGAAGCGGTCTCGATCGCGCAGCGGACGCGGGCGATCGCGCTGCAGAGCATCGTCGTCGGCCTCGGCCTGTCCGGGATCGCGATGGTCTTCGCCGCCTTCGGCTACATCCCGCCTGTCGCCGGCGCCTTCCTGCAACAGGGCATCGACATCGCCGTCATCATCAACGCCTTGCGTACATTGGTCGGGCCGTTGCAGCCGGGCCGCCCCGGTGTGGCCGACCGGACGCCGCGCATCGCTGGCGAGGTTTGACCTGTCGCAAGGCTGTCGCGTTTGCCTCTATCAGGTTGCCTGTCTACCCTTCGGGGCCAATCGATGAGCGAGTGTTTCGACCATGGCGACCAGCCGCAACGCGACGAAGGCAGCGAGCCAGCCGAAGAGCCGCTCCGCCGCGCTCAGCCTACCCTGGTTCTGGCCGGTCGATGCCGCGCTGCGCCTGACCGAGCGCAATCTCGATTTCCTATCCGAGGCCGTGAAGATCACCCGCCCGCCGCCGCCGGACTGGGCCACGCCCAACACGGTGCGGCTCGACCTGCCGACCATGCGCCTGCGCGAATTCGGCAAGGTAGTGGCCGGCAGCATTCCCGTCCTGGTCGACGCACCCTATGCCGGCCACGGGGCCACCATTGCCGATTACGACAAGGGACAGAGCCTCGTCGAGGTGCTGCTGGCGAACGGCGTCGACCGTGTCCTCGTTACGGACTGGAAGCCGGCGACGCAGGAGATGCGGTATTTCAGCATCGACACCTATCTGGCTGAACTGAACGCTGCGATCGACGATCTCGGCGGCGAGGTGCACCTGGTCGGGCTCTGTCAGGGCGGCTGGCTGAGTGCGATGCTGGCCGCGCGCTTCCCGCACAAGGTGAAGTCGCTGGTGCTGGCGGGCTCGCCGATCGATGCCGACGCGGGCAACGGCCCGATCAAGCAGATGGCGCAGACCATGCCGCTGAAGAGCTATCGCGACATGGTCAAGCTTGGACGCGGCCTGATGCCGGGGCGCTTCATGCTCGCCGGCTGGAAGAACATGCATCCCGAGGAGCACTACGTCGACAAGTTCGTCCGGCTCTACCAGAACCTCGCCGACAGGAACTATCTCGACCGGACCGAGACCTTCGCCGCCTGGTACGAGAACCCGCTCGACCTGCCCGGCGTCTACTATCTTCAGGCCATCGAGCAGATCTTCAAGGAGAACCGCTTCGCCAAGGGCGCGTTCGTCGGCCTCGGTCGGCGCCTCAGCCTGAAGGACGTGACCTGCCCGGTCTATCTGCTGGCCGGCGCTGAGGACGACATCACCACCAGCGAGCAGGTCTTCGCAGCGGAGGACCTCGTCGGCACGCCGAAGAGAAAGATCGAGAAGAAGCTGGTGCCCGGCGGCCATATCGGCCTGTTCATGGGTCGCAAGACGCTGGGCGAGACATGGCCCGGCATCGCCCGCTGGCTTGTTGCGCAAAGCTAGAGAGGCGCCATGACGACGCTGACCTCCTCCGAGTACTTCCGGCTCGCGCTCGGCCGTTGCGAGGCTCTTCCGGCCGTGCGGACCGGGGTGGTACATCCCGTCAAGGCCAATGTGATCGAGGCGGTGGTCGATGCCGTCAGCGAGCAGCTGATTGCGCCTGTCCTGATCGGCCCGGCCGGCCGCATTCACGCTGCCGCACGGGAGGCCGGCATCGACATCTCGCCCTGGGAGATCGTCGATGCCGAGCACAGCCACGAAGCCGCGGCGAAGGCGGTCTCGCTGGCCGCCGCCGGCGAGCTTGATGCGTTGATGAAGGGCTCGCTCCATTCCGACGAGCTTCTGGGCGCGGTCGTCCGGGCCGATTCCGGATTGCGGACCGAGCGGCGCATCTCGCACGCCTTCGTGATGCATATCGAGAGCTATCCCAAGCCCTTCATCATCACCGACGCCGCGGTCAACATCGCGCCTAACCTGATGACGAAGGCCGATATCGTCCAGAATGCCGTCAATCTCTGGCATGTCGCGCTGAACGGCATCGACGAGTTGCCGAAGGTCGCGGTGCTCGCCGCCGTCGAGACCGTTAATCCTCATATGGCGGCAACGCTCGACGCCGCTGCTCTCTCGAAGATGGCCGATCGCGGCCAGATCACCGGAGCCATCGTCGATGGGCCGCTTGCCTTCGACAATGCGATCAGCGCCGCAGCAGCGAAGGAGAAGGGCATCGCCTCAGCCGTAGCCGGCCATGCCGATATCCTCCTTGTGCCCGAGATCGAGGCCGGCAACATGCTGGCGAAGCAACTCACCTTCCTGAGCGGTGCCGACGCTGCGGGCATCGTGCTCGGTGCGCGCGTGCCGATCATCCTGACGAGCCGCGCCGATAATCTGCGCGCGCGCCTGCTCTCTTGTGCGCTGGCCGTTCTCCTGGCGGAAGCGCGCCGCACGGGGCGGATCAAGTGATCGACACCGTCCTCGTCCTCAATGCCGGCTCGTCCAGCCTCAAGTTCCAGGTCTTTCGCGTCGGTGATCTCGACGTTCTGGCGCGCGGCAAGGCCGTGCGCCTTGGCGAGCCCGAGCCTGCCATGGACGCGAGCCTCGCGGACGGCACCCGGGAGCGCATCGCGCTGCCGCCGGCCTGCGATCACGATACCGCTCTCGCGGCCGTCCTCGCCTTCGTCGACCGCCACGACGATGCTTGGCGGATGAAGGCGGTGGTTCATCGCATCGTCCATGGCGGCGAACGCTTTGTCGACGCTGTCGTGGTCACACCCGAGGTTTTTGCGGCGCTAGAGGCGCTTTCGCCGCTCGCGCCGCTGCACCAGCCCCATAACCTGGCCGCGGTGACCGCTGCCCGGCGCCTGATGGGCGACGTCCCGAACATCGCCTGTTTCGACACAGCCTTTCACGCCCGGCACGATGCGCTGACCCATAACTTCGCACTCGGGCAGGATCTGCGCGACAGGGGCATCCGCCGCTATGGCTTCCACGGCCTGTCCTATCAATGGCTGGAGATGGTGCTGGCGGAGCAGCATCCGCATCTCCATGCGGGCCGTGTCGTGGCGGCCCATCTCGGTAATGGCGCGAGCCTGTGCGCCATCCAGGGCGGGCGCAGCATCGACACGACCATGGGAATGACGACCCTCGATGGCCTGCCAATGGGGACGCGCTGCGGCGCGCTTGATGCCGGGGCGGTGCTCTACATGTTCCAGAGCCTGGGGATGAACGCGCAGGAGGTCTCGGACGCGCTCTATGAACGCTCGGGTCTGCTCGGGTTGTCGGGCCTTTCCAACGACGTCGAGACGCTGCTGAAAAGCGACGACCCGCGCGCCCGCTTCGCTCTCGACTATTTCGCGCTCAAGGTCGCGCAGTTCGCTGCATTCATGGCCGCCGCCATCGGTGGGATCGACGCGCTCGTCTTCACTGGCGGCATCGGCGAGCACGCAGCTCCGGTGCGCGATGCGATCGTCGAACGCCTCCGCTTTCTCGGCGCATTCGAAGTCATCGTGATCAAGGCGAACGAAGAGCGTGTGATGGCGCTGCAAGCGCGCGCATGTCTCGCCGGAGAGGGATAGAGACAATAGCTCTTACAGCCGCGTGACGCACTCCGCATGGGGCAGCGAGCGAATTCACCCGCTCAGTCGACATGCAGATCGCAATACGTCGCTTCTTGAGCAATGGCGACTACACAGGCTGATCGACAGCGGGGCGTGTCATCGAAAACGTCCATTGCCGGCTGTGGTCATTGCAAAACTGAAGTTGGCTCATATCGAGAGAGGACAGGTGACCTTCCGGGCGCGCCAATGTCTGTTTCTCGAAGGCCGCCCAACGTCCGCAACTGGCGCAGGGCGCGCTCCTCGCCGCGGTTTTGGCCAAGAGGCGTGAGAGGGCCATCCGTCTTTGATAGAATTTTGGTGGATGCGGCATCCCAAGAAGGGGATCTGCCATGGATATCCAAGCGCAGAACCAACTACCCCATCAGGCCTGGAACCTCGGGCGCATCATCGGGCCGAAACCACCTCTGAAGCCAAAGCACATCTGGGCGTTGCGGACGCGGCTTCAGCATGAAGGGCGAACTCGCGATCTCGCCATGTTCAATCTAGCAATCGACAGCAAGCTGCGGGGTTGCGATCTCGTTCGCCTTCGGGTCGGAGATGTCGTCCTCGGAGGCACTGTTCGCCTCCGAACCGCGATCGTTCAACAGAAGACCGGGCGGCCGGTACCATTCGAACTGACGGACTCAGCCCGGGAAGCGCTTGCCGCCTGGCTTAGAAAGCGAGGTTCGCGTGAGGACGACTGGCTCTTCCCGAGCCGCAGCCGGCCTGGCGATCACATCACAACGCGCCAATACGGCCGCCTTCTGGACTACTGGGTCGCCCTGATCGGATTGAACCCAGCGCTCTACGGAACGCACAGTCTCCGGCGCACGAAGGTCGCGCTCCGGCAATCTGCGCGCCTGCCAGCTTCTTCTCGGTCACACGAAGCTGGAAAGCACCGTGCGCTACCTCGGCATCGAGGTTGACGATGCGCTTCTCCTTTCGGAGCAAACAGACCTATGAGCTGTGGCGCGGCGGGCTGCCGGCGGGGCCGTCCCGCCCGGCGGGCGCCAACAAACTT
>JAEWKP010000244.1 GCA_023393655.1 Pseudomonadota bacterium
AGGTCTTCGTGCCCGCCATGACCGCGCGGGCGACTGCGCAACCCGGACCAGCTACGCCGCCCGCGCTGGCCGCGAGGCCAACTCTCCACTAACAATCGCTTTGGACCAGTCGGCGGGGGCGGATCACGCACGACATGCCAGGGCGCGGCCTCGGTCGAGGTCCGGGCGAGCATCTCGTCGAAGGCGCGTGAATAGTCGTCGAAGCGTGGGACCGACTCGAAATCGATCGGCGAGAGCTTCCAGCGCTTGAGCGGATCATGCCAACGGGCGTGCAGGCGCGTCATCTGCATCTCCCTCCCGATGGTCAGGAAAAGCTTGATCAGGCGGATGCCGTCACGGGCGAGCATCCCCTCGAAGGCGGGGGCCTCATCGAGGAAATGCTCGGTCTCCTCCGGCTTGCAGAAGCCCATGACGCGCTCGACGCCGGCGCGGTTGTACCAGGAGCGGTCGAAGAACACGACTTCGCCGGCTGTCGGCATCTGCGCGGCATAGCGCTGGAAATACCATTGGCCCTTTTCCGTGTCGGAGGGCTTGGACAGGGCGACGATGCGGGCCTGGCGCGGATTGAGATGCTGGGTGAAGCGGGCGATGGTGCCGCCCTTGCCGGCGCCGTCGCGGCCCTCGAAGACGATGACGATGCGCTCGCCATGCTTGCTCGCCCAGCGCGTCAGCTTCTGCAACTCGATCTGCAGCGGCTCCATCTCGCGGTCGTAGCGCTTGCGCTTCATCCGCTTGCCATAGGGGTAGTTGCCGCTGTGATAGGCGGCGTCGATGATGGCTTCCGGCAGGCTGTCGGCCTCGATGTCGAAGCCCTTCGCCTTCTTGGATCTGGTGCGGGTCTTGGCTGGCTTGTCGTGCTTCTCCGACGGAGCGACGACAGGGTCCTTCGCGCCCGAACCCGAGAATTTCCTGGCCATCGTCCTGTTCTCCGCTTTCGACCAGCCTAGCCGGCTCGCCTGCGGAAGGGAATTGACGCCCGCCACGCTTCCGCTCAGGAAGAGGCCCGTCGGTGTCCGCCGTCTGTCTCCGGGCTTTGCATGGTCAATCTTTCCGCTTCCAATGCCGCGCTGGTGCGGGACGTGGTCGAGGCGCTCGGCGCGCCGGCCGTGCTGCTCGATGGGCAGGGTGTGGCGCAGGCGCTGAGCCCGGCCATGCAGGCGCTGATCCCGGGGCTGGCGACCGGCAAGCTCCTGGCGCTGGTGCTGCGCGATCCCGATCTCAACGATGCGATCGAGCAGGTCGCGCTCGAGGGTGGCGCCAAGACCATCGAGCTCATCGAGCGCGTGCCGGTGGAGCGGACCTTCCGCATTCATATCGCTGCGCTGCGCGACAGCGGTCTGCGCCACGCGACGCTGCTGACCTTCCAGGATTTGAGCGAGCAGCGCGTGATCGAGCGCATGCGCGTCGATTTCGTCGCCAATGCCAGCCATGAACTGCGCACGCCCTTGGCCTCGCTGCTCGGCTTCGTCGAGACCTTGCAAGGCCCGGCGCGCAACGACGAGCGGGCGCGCGAGCGCTTTCTCGGCATCATGCGCGAGCAGGGTCTGCGCATGGCCAGGCTGGTCGACGATCTGCTCTCGCTGTCGCGGATCGAGCAACGCGCCCATGTCGCACCGGACACCCCGGTCGATCTGGCGGGTATCGCCCGCGAGATCGTGGATTCGCTGACGCTGATGGCCCGCGAGCGACAGGTCGCCTTGGTGCTGAAGACGCCACGCGAGGCGTTGCAGGTGCCGGGCGATCGCGACGAATTGCTGCGCCTGATGGAAAACCTTGTCGAGAACGCCATCAAATACGGCAAGCCGGGCGGGGAGGTCGCGATCACCGTCGACGCCGGCGAGAGCGAGGCGAGCTTCAGCGTGCGCGACGACGGGCCGGGCATTGCGCCTGAACACCTGCCGCGCCTGACCGAGCGCTTCTATCGGGTCGACACCGCGGCCAGCCGCGAAGCGGGCGGCACCGGGCTGGGGCTTGCCATCGTCAAGCACATCGTGCTGCGCCATCGCGGGCGGCTGACGATCGAGAGCAAGCCGGGCGAGGGCGCGACCTTCCGGGCGATCCTGCCGCGCTTCGAGGCGGGGCGCACCAACGGCTAGTCCGTGGATGCAGGACATTCATGACAGCTTTCATGACGAACTGTCATTTGGCTGTCATACAGAGGGTGTTCTGACAGGGTCGCTGCAAACAGCGATCAGATGAGGACTTCTCACATGCGCAAGATTCTCGTTCTCGCGGCCGTTGCCGTCGGGATCGCCGGTTCCGCCCAGGCTGCCGACATCACCGGCGCCGGCGCGACCTTCCCCTTCCCGATCTATGCGAAATGGGCCGAGGCCTATAAGAAGGAGACGGGTGTGGGCCTGAACTACCAGTCGATCGGCTCGGGTGGCGGCATCCGCCAGATCAAGGCCAAGACCGTCGCCTTCGGTGCCACCGACGCCCCGCTCAAGGGCGCTGACCTGACCAAGGATGGCCTGATCCAGTTCCCGTCCGTGATGGGCGGTATCGTCCCCGTCGTGAACATCGCGGGCGTCGAGCCGGGCAAGCTCAAGCTCTCGGGCGAGGTCATCGCCCAGATCTACATGGGCGACATCAAGAAGTGGAACGACCCGAAGATCGCTTCGCTCAACGCCGGCGTCACCCTGCCGGACGCCAACATCAACCCGGTCTACCGCTCGGACGGATCGGGCACGACCTTCCAGTTCACCGACTACCTCTCCAAGGTCTCGGCCGAGTGGAAGTCGAAGCTCGGCAACAACACCGCCGTGCAGTGGCCGGTCGGCATCGGCGGCAAGGGCAACGAGGGCGTCTCGGCCTCGGTCAAGCAGGTCGCCAATTCGATCGGCTATGTCGAATATGCCTATGCCAAGCAGAACAAGCTCTCGCACGCTCTGGTGAAGAATGCCGATGGCAACTTCCCGGCGCCGGAAGAGAAGGCCTTCCAGGCCGCCGCCGCCAATGCCAACTGGAGCGAGCAGCCGGGCTTCGGCATCTCGCTGAACAACCAGAAGGGCGCGGATGCCTGGCCGATCACCTCGGCGACCTTCATCCTGGTCTATGCCAAGCCGGAGAAGCCGGAAGAGACGCAGGCTGCCCTGAAGTTCTTCGACTGGGCCTACAAGTCCGGCGACAAGCTCGCCAGCGACCTCGACTACGTCGCCCTGCCGGCGAATGTGAAGGACCAGGTCCGCGCCGCCTGGAAGGGCGTGACCGACACTGCCGGCAAGCCGATCTTCTGATCGCTGCCATCGACAAGGCGAGGCGGGCTCCGACCCGCCTTGCCGCACTCTTCAAGCCCTCAACCTGAGGCGCGTGTTTCGGGCGCTCCT
>JAEWKP010000322.1 GCA_023393655.1 Pseudomonadota bacterium
CGCCCCCCCCCCGCGTTCTCGACCGCCTTGACGATGCCGGCGGCATCGAGCCCGGCGGCGGCATACATCGCATCCGGCTTGTTATGGTCCTGGAAGACGTCGGGCAGCGTCAGGCTCCTGACCTTCAGGCCGGCATCGAGCGCGCCGTTCTGCGCCAGCAGGTGCAGGACATGGCTGCCGAAGCCGCCGACCGAGCCTTCCTCGACCGTGACGAGCACCTCGTGCTCGCGGGCGAGCTTGAGGATCAGCGCCTCGTCAAGCGGCTTGGCGAAGCGGGCATCGGCGACCGTCGTCGACAGGCCGCGCTGCGCCAGCAGATCGGCGGCCTTCAAGGCTTCGGCCAGACGCGTCCCGAGCGAGAGCAGCGCGATCCGCGTGCCCTCGCGAACGATGCGGCCCTTGCCGATCGAGAGCGGCACGCCGACATCCGGGATCTCGACGCCGACGCCCTCGCCACGCGGATAGCGGAAGGCGATCGGCCCTTCGTCATAGGCGGCGGCGGTCGCGACCATATGGGTGAGCTCCGCCTCGTCGGCGGCGGCCATCACCACCATGTCCGGCAGGCAGGCGAGATAGGCGACGTCGAAGGAGCCGGCATGGGTCGCCCCATCGGCGCCGACGAGCCCGGCGCGGTCCAGCGCGAACCGTACCGGCAGCTTCTGGATCGCCACGTCATGGACGATCTGGTCATAGGCGCGCTGCATGAAGGTCGAGTAGATCGCCACGAACGGCTTGTAGCCCTCGGTCGCGAGGCCGGCCGCGAAGGTCACGGCATGCTGCTCGGCGATGCCGACATCGAAGGTGCGGCCGGGGAATTCCTTGCCGAAGGCGTCGAGCCCGGTGCCGGACGGCATCGCGGCGGTCACCGCGACGACCTTGTCGTCCTCGCGCGCCTGCTTGATCAGGGCCTGGGCGAAGACATTGGTGTAGCTCGGCGCATTGGCCGGCGCCTTGGCCTGCTGGCCGGTGATGGGGTCGAACTTGACCACGCCATGGTATTTGTCGGCGCTGGCCTCGGCCGGGGCATAGCCCTTGCCCTTCTGGGTCACGACATGGACGAGAATCGGCCCGCTCTCGGCGTCGCGGACATTGCGCAGCACCGGCAGCAGATGATCGAGATTATGTCCGTCGATCGGCCCGACATAGTAGAAGCCGAGTTCCTCGAACATCGTTCCGCCCGTCCAGAACCCGCGGGCATATTCCTCGGTGCGCCTGGCCTTGTCGTGGAAGAAGCGCGGCAGCTTCTCGGCGAGCTGCTTGGCGACCTCGCGGATCGAGCGATAGGTCCGCCCCGAGACGAGCCGCGCCAGATAGGCCGACATCGCGCCGACGGGCGGGGCGATCGACATGTCGTTGTCGTTGAGGATGACGATCAGCCGCGAGCCGAGCGCGCCGGCATTGTTCATCGCCTCATAGGCCATTCCGGCCGACATCGCGCCGTCGCCGATCACGGCGATGACATTGTTGCGCTCGCCCTTGAGGTCGCGCCCGACCGCCATGCCGAGCCCGGCCGAGATCGAGGTCGAGGAATGCGCCGCGCCGAACGGGTCGTATTCGCTCTCGGCGCGCTTGGTGAAGCCGGAGAGCCCGCCCGGCTGGCGCAGCGTGCGGATGTGCTCGCGCCGCCCGGTCAGGATCTTGTGCGGATAGGCCTGGTGGCCGACATCCCAGATCAATCGGTCGCGCGGCGTGTCGAAGACATGATGCAGCGCGACGGTGAGCTCGACCACGCCTAAGCCCGCGCCGAGATGCCCGCCGGTGACGGAGACGGCGTCGATCGTCTCGAGCCTGAGCTCGTCAGCGAGCGCGTGCAGCTTCGCGTCGTCGAGGGCGCGCAGATCGGCGGGGTCGTGGATCGTGTCGAGGAGCGGCGTGGCGGGGCGGGGCACGAGGCTGTCTGATCCTTCGCTGGGGCGCTCCCGAAATAGAGCCTGCGCGACGCGCTGGCAAACCGTGCTTGTGTTTCCGCGTCGACCGACGGCGGTGGTTCCGCCTTGCCACGAAACGGGTGGTTCCCGTGCCGGCAAGGCGTTTCAGTACGCCGACGACTGTTTCCGAGGACGCTAGGTCATGCAAACGACCGATATGACGCCCCTGCCGACGGCATTTCGCCGCATCGGCTGGTCCAATCTCTTTGCCCAGTTCTCGGAGCAGATCGCGCTCGCCGCCGCACCTTTGGCCGCGGTTCTGCTGCTCGCGGCCGGGCCGGCCGAGACCGGCTGGCTCCAGACGGCGCAGACTCTGCCTTTCCTCCTGCTCTCGCTTCCCGCCGGCCTGATGGTCGACCGCGCCTCGCGCCGCCGCCTCATGGTCGGCACCGAGGCGCTGCGCGCGGTATCCCTGCTGGCGATCCCGCTGCTGCTCGCCGCAGGTGCCCTCAATCTGACCTGGCTCGCCCTGATCGGCGCGCTCGGCGCCATCGGCACGGTCTGCTACAGCGTCGCGGCGCCTGCTTTCGTTCCCTCGGTGGTGCCGCGCGAGCGGCTCGCCGACGCCAATCGCTGGCTGGAGCTGGCCCGCAGTGCCGCCTATGCCGGTGGGCCTGCGTTGGGCGGGGCGCTCGTCGGCTGGATCGGCGTCTCGACGGCCTATGGCCTTGCGGCCGGACTCTCCATCCTCGCGGCGATGCTGCTGGCCGGCCTGCCGAAGGACGCGGCGCCGTCAGGCCCGCGTCGCGATCTGCTTGACGATCTCAAGGAAGGCGCCCGCTTCGTCGCCGGCCACGCCCTGCTCCGGCCGATCCTGATGACCGCCGTGTTCTTCAACGTCTCCTGGTTCATCTTCCAGGCGGTCTATGTCGCCTATGCCGTCCAGAATCTGGGCTTGAGCGCCACGCAGGTCGGCATCACGCTCGGCATCTACGGCGCGGGCATGATCGTCGGCGCGATCCTCGCGCCGGCCATCGCGAAGCAGGTCACCTTCGGAGCGCTGATTCTGCTCGGGCCCTTCGCAGGGCTCTGCGCTGCCGGCGTGATGCTCGCGACGCTCTGGATGCCCTCGGTCTATCTCGTCGCCGCGAGCTTCTTCCTGTTCGGCGTCGGGCCGATCATCTGGACGATCTCGACCATGACATTGCGGCAGGCGGTGACGCCGAATGCCATGCTCGGCCGCGTCTCCGCTCTGATCATGACCGCGACCTTCGGCGCCCGCCCGATCGGCGCCGCGATTGGCGCGTCCGTCGCCGCAAACCTCGGCATCGCCGCCTGCCTTGCGCTGGCGACGACAGGTTTCCTGATCCAGTTGCTCCTGATCGGCTTCTCGCGGGTGCCGCGCCTGCGGGATATCTCCGAGGCCGCGTGACGCGACCTCAGCCCTCGGGCAGAGGGATGAACTCGCTCTCGTCGCCGGGCACGGTGTCGAAGCGGCCGGTTTTCCACTCCTGCTTGGCCTGCTCGATACGCTCCTTCGAGGACGAGACGAAGTTCCACCAGATGTTGCGCGGACCGTCCATCGGCTCGCCGCCGACGATCATGACGCGGGCCTGGTCGATGGCGAGGATCGAGATGCGGTCACCCGGCTTGAAGACGAGGAGCTGGCCGGCGCCGAATTCGTCTCCGGCGATGTCGACCTTGCCCGAGACGATATAGATCGCGCGCTCGTCATAGTCGGGGTCGAGCGGCAGGATCGCTCCGGGCGAGAGCACCGCCTCGGCATAGAGCGCATCCCACGGGAACTTGACCGGCGAGGTCTCGCCATAGGCCGAGCCCATGATCAGGCTGATGCGCTTGCCGCCCTCGACGATGCGGGGCAGGTCGCCGGCGCCGTGATGTTTGAACTCGGGTGCCACCTCCTCATGGGTCTTGGGCAGCGCGAGCCAGGCCTGGATGCCATAGAGCTTCGGGCCGGTGGCGCGGGCTTCCATGCCGGTGCGCTCGGAATGGACGATGCCGCGCCCGGCCGTCATCAGGTTGACCGCGCCCGGCTTGATCGCCAGCGCCGTGCCCAGCGAGTCGCGGTGCATGATCTCGCCGTCGAACAGATAGGTCACGGTCGAGAGCCCGATATGGGGATGCGGGCGTACGTCCAGCCCCTCGCCGAGATGGAATTCGGCCGGGCCCATCTGGTCGAAGAAGATGAAGGGGCCGACCATGCGCTGGCCGATCGCCGGCAGCGCCCGGCGAACCTGGAAGCCGCCGAGGTCATGCGAGCGGGGCACGATCACCTTCTCGATGGCTTCGCAGGAACGGGCATCGCCCAGGATCGGATCGTCGGCGGGGAGTTGCGACATGATGGCCTCCTACGAAATTAATCGTCTTCGTAGTCTTCGTCAGCCGCGCTGGAGGCGGGTTCGAAGGGTATCTGCTTATACTGTACCGCGTCTCCGAAGCGAGGCCCTTGGCGATTTAGCGGCGGCTCAGTTATAGAAATAAGGGCCCCTTCAAGATGGTCTAGAACAGAGTATATGTTGCTTGATATTGATTCTATCTTTTTATTGTCATCGATAAGGTTATTTTTTAGCGGAAATATTCCAAACCAAGAGAATCTATCCCATCGCTCGGCCAAATGATTGCGAGTATGTTGTTTTAATCGAGAGAATAGCCTGCTGTCTCCACTTCCGCATTGGCCGATATACAAAGGTCTAAAGCCGTCTTGAAGGATGTATATACCTGATTGGTTTCGAAAATTGACATGATCAGACTTGACTTTGCTAGCGATGCGGCCGGTCAAATGCCCTTCGTTTCCTAACCCTTTTGAACCCCACGCTACTTTGTCGCGGCGCCAATGAAGACCATAGTTCTGAATTATCATGCCGAGCACCCCCTTCAGAAAGTGTTCTAATTTTCGACGTCGAGCGGGGCAGCACCTGTCGGCTTGCCGTCGGCGCCCAGCGTGATGCGCTCGATCCGGGCTTCCGCCTGCTTCAGCAGCGCATCGCAACGCGCCTTCAGCGCCTCGCCGCGCGTGTAGATCGCGATCGATTCCTCGAGCGGCACGTCGCCGCGCTCCAGCCGCGCGACGATGCCTTCGAGCTCCTTCATCGCTGCCTCGAAGGGCAGGGCGGCGACATCGGTGTTGGTCTTCTCTTCGCTCACGGCCTGATTCCTCTTTGCGCTCAGCTTATCGGCTGGAGCGCCCCTGGCCGCAACCCGCTTGGCGACGCTGCTGACTCAAACCGGCAGGGCGGAGGTCTTCTTGATCGTGCGCAGCGTCAGCGTCGACTGCACGCGGGTGACGCCTGGCAACTGGGTGAGAATATCGGTGTGGATGCGCTCGAAATCGGCGCTGTCGCGGTAGATCACCCGCATCAGATAATCATGCGCGCCGGCGAGCAGATGGCATTCGAGGATTTCGGGCAGGCTCTGCACCGCCTGCTCGAAGCTCTCCAGCGAGGCGCGGCCCTGCTGGTCGAGCGTGACGAAGACGAAGGCGGTGCCGGGGAAGCCCGCGATCTTGTCGTCGAGCATCATCGCATAGCCGCGGATCAGGCCGCTGTCCTCGAGCTGGCGCACGCGCCTGAGGCAGGCCGAGGGCGAGAGGTGAACCCTCTCGGCGAGGTCCGAATTGGTGATGCGCCCGTCCTGCTGGAGAATCCGCAGGATGGAGCGGTCGCGCGAATCGAGCTCGATCGTCATGGTCACGGTGAAAGCCTCCCGCGCGATGCATCGTCGCAAATTTCGCCCGATGCAAGCAATCTTCTGCAGCAATCCGGAGCGAGGGCCGTAGCATTGGCAGCGCTGGTGGAGAATACGCGCAGGAAGCTGCGTGGCCCGAAGCAGGAATTCAGGCGAGCGGCATGGCAAAGGGCGTGCCTTCGAAGGCGTCGGCGCCACGCCCGATTCGGTCGATCGCGCGGATCATTCGGCCGCGCCGTCTGAGCGCTGTATCGGCCAGAGCGACGAGCCGGGCATTCGGTGTGGCGGACGGGGCAGCGGCACGCAGAGCGTCGGCCACCTCGTCCTCGTCTCGCGCGGGGCCGAGAGCGCAGGCGGCGATATAGGCCGCCGCTGTCGAACGGCTGATTCCGGCCCAGCAATGGATCACCATCGGCTCCGCGCGATCCCATTCGTGCAGGAAGGCGAGGAGGCGCGTCATATGTTCCTGGCCTGCAAGGACATGACCGTCGAGCGTCTGGCTGATGTCGGACATGCCGAGGAAGAGATGCCGCTCGGGCGCGATCCCAGCCGGCCGTGTGACCGTCGTGTCGACATTGATCAGCGTCACGAGATGTCGGGCGCGGACGGCCGCGACGGTCTCGTCGAGCCGCGAGAGCGGGGAAACGTGAAGGGTGGGCAAGGGCCGGCTCCGTGACGATAGGCAGACGATAGCATGATCGACATCGCCGGCATCTCCATGACATGGAGGCGCTGCCCCGATCGATCCAGCGCCGAAAAGCTCCCCATGAATCTCTGGCTCCGCCTGATCTGGCTCCTGCTGACGACGCGCTTCCGCCCGCGGCTCGACCTGCCGGCAGATGCGTCCGTCCTGCCCTTCCGGGTCTGGTTCCACGATCTCGACACCAGCCTGCACATGAATAACGGCCGCTACTGGACGCTGATGGATCTCGGCCGGCTCGACCTGATGCTGCGCAGCGGCCTGTGGCGCGCGGTGCTGCGGCATCGCTGGCTGCCGGTGGTGAATGCCGGCACCATCCGCTTCCGCCGCGAGATGCGCCTGTTCCGTCCGTTCCGGGTCGAGACGAAAATCCTGTGCTGGAGCGAGACCTGGCTGGTGATGCAGCATCGCATGCTGATGCAGGGCCGGGACAGCACCGAGATCGTCGCGGCGGTAGCGCTCGTAAGGGCTGCGCTCTACGACAAGAAGGCGCGGGCCTACGTCCCGGTCGCGCGTCTGCTCGGCGAGATCGGCATCACCGCCGAGAGCCCGGAGCCGAGCCCGGAGGTCGCCGCCTTCCTCGCTTCCGAAGATGCCATGCGCAGCGCTGCCTCGGCGGCCGGCTACAAGAGCGCATGAACCTCTACCGTCATCCCGGATGGAGCGAAGCGGAACTCCGGGATCCATCGTAAGGCTCAGCGCTCTACGATGGATCCCGGGGCAAGCCCGGGATGACGGTCGTGGTTTCGAGCGTGAAATGCGTCTGAGGCGTTACTCCGCCGCCAGCCGCGTCGCCCGCCATTGTGCCAGCAGCGCGCGAAGGGCAGCGGGCTTCAGCGGCTTGTTGAGCAGATGGACGTCGAGCGCGTTCGCCGCCTCGCGCACATGCGGCGTCCGGTCGGCGGTGAGCAGGATCGCCGGCATCGGCGTGCGCGCGCGGGCCCGGAGCGCGCTGATCGCGGTCAGGCCGTTGCCATGGTCGAGGTGATAGTCGGCGATCAGCACATCCGCCTCGCCCTTGCTGCCGACATGCGGCAACGCCTCTTCGAGGCTGGCGGCGATCGTGACCCGGCAGCCCCAGCCTTCGAGCAGGCGCTTCATGCCGTCGAGGATGGCGGGTTCGTTGTCGACGACCAGCAGCCGCATCCCGGCGAGCTGCCCGGCGGGCGCGCTGCGCGGAGCTGCCGCCGTCGTCATCGCCGGCAGCGGCGCGGCGCGCGGGACCGAGACCGAGAAGCGTGTACCGCGGCCCGGCGCCGAATCGAGCGTCAGCCCGTGGTCGAGCGCTCGCGAGATGCGTTGTACGATCGAGAGCCCCAGGCCGAGGCCGCGCGCCACCTTGGCGCCCTGGTCGAGCCGCTGGAACTCACGGAAGACGGTCTTCTGCTTGCTCTGGGGAATGCCCAGCCCGGTATCGATCACCTCGACCGCAACCTGGTTGCCCCGGCGCCGGCAGCCGATCAGCACCTTGCCGCCCGGCGTGTACTTGATCGCGTTGGAGATCAGGTTCTGCAGCAGACGCCGCAGCAGGCGCCGGTCCGAGCGCAGCGTCAGGCTGGTCGGCATGAAGACGAGCTTCAGGCCCTTCTCCTGGGCGCTCGGCTCGAACTCGCGCTGGAGCTGGCGCATCAGCTCGTCCAGCCGGAAGGAGGACAGCTCCGGCTTCAGCGCGCCGCTATCGAGCCGCGAGATCTCCAGAAGCGCGGTCAGGATCTCCTCGACGGCATCGAGCGAAGCGTCGATGTTCTCGGCGAGTTCGGGCTGGCCACTGCCTCGGTCGCGCTCGACCAGCGAGGTCGCGTAGAGGCGCGCGGCATTGAGCGGCTGCAGGATGTCGTGGCTGGCGGCGGCGAGGAAGCGGGTCTTCGAGGCGTTGGCGGATTCCGCCTCGGCCTTGGCGCGCTGGAGTTCGGCGTTGACGTGCAGCAGTTCCTCTGTGCGCTCGGCGACGCGGCGTTCGAGGCCCTCGTTGGCGCGTTCGAGCTCTTCCTCGCCGGCGACGGTGTCGGTGATGTCGGTATAGGTCGTGACGAAGCCGCCGTCGGGCAGGGCGTTGGTGCGGACCTCGATGACCTTCTTGGACGGGTAGAGCTTGAGGCGGACCGGCTCGCGATCGTTGATGAAGCTTTCCAGCCGCGCCGCCATCAATTCGTCGCGCGCGCCGTCGCCATAGGCGCCGCGCCCGGCATTGTAGCGCACGATTTCGTCGAGGCCCGTGCCGAAGCGCACCAGCGAGGCCGGCAGGTCGTAGAGCTGGATGAAGGCCTGGTTCCAGGCGAGCAGGCGCAGGTCGCGGTCGAGCACGGTGATGCCCTGGCCGGCATGGTCGAGCGCGTGCTGGAGGATGTCGCGATTGTACTGCAGCGCCGCCGAGGCATCGTCGAGCAGCTTGAAGGCGGCTTCCGTGGTCAGGTTGCGCCGGCGCAGCAGCAGCGACAGCACGAGCCGGGACGAGGCGGCGCCGATCGCCGAGGAGAGCAGATGCTCGCCGAAGCGCAGCACGTGGACGTCGGCCTCGCGATTGGGGTTCGGCGCCTCGCCGCGGGCGCTCGCGAAGCCCTCGAACGCCTTCATCGTGCGGTCGTGGCCGAGATAGCGCCCGATCGTCGCCTGCAACTCGCCCTCGCTGACCCGGGACCGCCACAGCGACAGCGACTGCGCCATCGTCGCCCGGTCCGATTCGACGAAGGCGTTGGCCTGCAGCCGCTCCATGGCGTTGGCCGGCCTCAGCAGCGAGAACCCGACATAGGCGAGCGTGTTGAACAGCAGGCTCCAGACCACACCATGCGTCAGCGCCGGCAATCCCGACAGGCCGAACAGCGCTTCCGGCCGCAGCATCGCGATTCCCAGCGGCCCGTCGGCGACGAGCGCGCTCCAGAAGGGGTGGCTCTTCACGAGCCCCGGCAGCATGAGCGTGTAGAACCAGGTCACCACGCCCAGGCACAGCCCCGCCGCTGCGCCCAGCGCCGTGCCTCGGCGCCACAGCAGCCCGCCGAAGAAGGCGGGCGCGATCTGCGCGGTGGCCGCGAACGACAGCAGCCCGATCGAGGCAAGGGCAGCTTCGCCCGCCACGCGGTAATAGGCGTAGCCGAGCAGGATGACGGCGAGGATCGCGATCCGCCGGATGATGATGATCTGCGAGCCGAGATCGGCCCCGGCATGGCTGCGACCGCCGCCCTCGGGCGGTGCCAGCGCCACCCGCCCGCGGACCAGCAGCGGCATGACGAGGTGGTTTGAGATCATGATCGCCAGCGCCACCGAGGCCACGATCACCATCGCCGTGGCTGCCGAGAGGCCGCCGATGAAGACGAACAGTGCCAGGAGCCCGGCGCGCTCCTGCAGCGGCAGGGCGAGCACTGTCATGTCGCGGTCGATGCCCGGCCCCGGCATGAAGAGCTCGCCCGCGGCAGCGACGGGCAGCACGAACAGGTTGATGGCGACGAGGTAGAGCGGGAACATCCACGCCGCGCGCCGCACGTCGCCGGGGTCGCGGTTCTCGACGATCGTCATGTGGAACTGGCGCGCCAGCAGCAGCGCCGCGAAGGACGACAGCACGGTGAGCGTCAGGAAGGTCGGCCAGCTCGAGGTCCGCTCCCAGATCGGCGGCGCGCCGCCGGGCATCGCGGATGCCTTGGCGATCAGGTCGCCGGCGCCGTCGAAGAGCCCATAGACCACGAAGACGCCGAGCACGAGGAAGGCGACGAGCTTGACGAGCGACTCGGCCGCGATCGCCAGCACGAGCCCGTCCTGGTGCTCGGTGGCGTCGATGTGGCGGGTGCCGAAGGCGCAGGCGAAGCCGGCCAGCACCAGAGCCACGAGGAAAGCGAGGTCGGTCAAGATGGGAACGTCGGGGGTCAGCGCCTGCCCGCCGGTGGCGGTGAGGAAGACCGAGAGCGAGCTCGAGACCGCCTTGAGCTGGAGCGCGATATAGGGCAGCGCGCCGATCACCGCGACGA
>JAEWKP010000330.1 GCA_023393655.1 Pseudomonadota bacterium
TCCTTGGCCTTCGGCTCGAGCGTGAAATCGACTACCTCGCCGGCTTCCTTGTGCGAGACCTGGAAGTTTTCACTGATGTCCGGCACATGGAGAGGGGTGCCTTGCTCCGCAAGGACAACAATCATCCGCAATAAACGAAGAAAGGGCCCGCGAGGGCCCTTTCGTCAGGTCTTGCGATATGGCGACCGATCAGTTGGTCGCGGTGCCCTGCTGGCCCTCGAGCTCCTGCAGGCGCTGCTGGAAGAGCTGCGCGAAATCGATCGGCGGCACGTAGAAGGGCGGGAAGCCGCCGTTCTGCACGGCTTCCGCGATGATCTGCCGGGCGAAGGGAAAGAGCAGGCGGGCGCAGTCGATCACCAGCACGGGGTGGATATGCTCCTGCGGGATGTTCTGCAGGCGGAACACGCCGGCATAGCTCAGGTCGAAGGCGAACAGCGTCTCGCCCTTGAGCTCGGCCTTGCCTTCGAGGCGCAGCACGGTCTCGTAATCGTCGTCGGCGAGAGCGGTCGAGCCGACATTGACCTGCAGCGACATCTGCGGGCCCTGCTGGGCTTCCTGCTGGGCGAGCGAGCGCGGCGCCTTCGGGTTCTCGAAGGAGAAATCCTTGGTGTACTGGATCAGGGCGTTCAGGCTCGGAGCCGCTTCGGCGCCGGCGCCATTGCCGTTGGGGAGTTCGTTGGCCATCGGTCCCATCTTGTTCTGGCAGGCTGTCTCGGGGAATCCCGCGCCTCTGCCGGCACTCGGGACTGCGCTCCATGCTATGGAGCGGCGCGCGCGTCGGCTATCATGGACGCCGTGCCGGCACAAGAAGTCGCCTTCACAAGCGGGGGGGTGGATGTTACGAGCCAGTCTCACCATATGAAGGTGAAGGCCCGGCGCGAGCGCGGATGGGCCAGGTAACAACGGGGAGCCGCGGGTCAGCTTTCGATGCAAAATTCCTTCGACATGCAGACTCTGGTCTTCCTGGTCCTGGCCGTCTTCGTGGCCTGGAAGCTGCGCTCCGTGCTCGGCCAGAAGACCGGCCACGAGCAGCCCAAGGACCCCTTCGCCCGCCGCGAGACGCCGCCGATGCGGCCCGACCAGGCTCAAAGCCCCGACAAGCGCGACAATGTGATCCGCCTGCCGGGCGCCGCCAACGACCCGGTCGCACCGGAGCTTCCGGCGGCCGAGCGCTGGAAGGACCTGGCCGCGCCGGACTCGCCCGTCAGCGCCGGCATCGAGGCGGTGATCCGCCAGGAGCCCGGTTTCGATCCGCATGAATTCGTCGGCGGTGCCAAGGCGGCCTATGAGGCGATCGTCACCGCCTTCGCGCGCGGCGACCGCAAGATGCTCAAGGGCCTCCTCGCCAAGGAGGTCTATGACGGCTTCGAGCAGGCCATCTCCGAGCGCGAGAAACGCGGCGAGAAGGCGGAATCGAATTTCGTCTCGATCGACAAGGCCGATCTCGCTGCGGTGGACGTCAAGGGCAAGACCGCGCAGGTCACGATCGCCTTCGCCTCGCAATTGATCAGCGTCACCCGCGACGCTCAAGGGTCGGTCGTCGATGGCAGCGCCGAGCAGGTCTCGGAGGTCAACGACATCTGGACCTTCTCGCGGCAGCTCGGCAGCCGCGATCCCAACTGGCTGCTCGTGGCCACCGAATCCGCGGCGTGAAGCGTGGCGGCGCCGGTGTCGCACTGGCGTTCTCCGCGATCCTGGCCCTTGCACCCGTGACCGCCATGGCCTCGTCGCCCCCGCTGCCCCCAGGAGCTCGCGCCGAGGCGCTCTCGCCAGCGGATGTCGCAGGCTGGGCGCAGGACGATCACGCCACGGCCTTCACCATCTTCGCCAAGGGCTGCATGGCCGATCCGCCCTTGCGCCAGGGCGTGCCGCTCCCCGAGCGGCTCAACGCCGTCTGCGACAAGGCGAAGGCGCTTGTCGTCGCTGGGAATGTCGATCGCGAGCAGGCCAGGACTTTCTTCGAGCAGAACTTTTCATTCTGGCGCATCTCGCCGGAGGGCGGCGGAAGCGGCTTTACGACCGGCTATTTCGAGCCGGAATTCGAGGGTTCGCTGACACGCTCCGATGCCTTCCCGACACCGCTCTACGATCGGCCGAAGGATCTGGTGACGCGCTTTTCCGAGGCTGACTGGCCGGGTCTCGACAAGACGCTTTCGGCCGCGCGCCGCACGGATAAGGGCTTCGAGCCGTTCCCGGACCGCACGGCGATCGAGACCGGCGCACTCGACGGGCAGGGGCTCGAAATCATGTGGCTGCGCGATCCCGTCGATCGCTTCGTGCTGCAGGTACAGGGCTCTGGCCGCGTCCGCCTGCCGGACGGGTCGGTCACGCGGCTGAGCTATTCCGGCCGCAACGGCCATCCCTACACCTCGCTCGGGCGCGTGCTCAGCCAGCGCGAGTCGATCCCCCCCGAGCAGATGACCATGGATCGGCTGATCGCCCGGTTGAAGGCCGATGCCGGCTTCGCCCGCGACCTGATTCGCCTGAACAAGTCCTTCGTCTTCTTTGCCCGCCGTGACGATCTCCCGGCCGAGAGCGGGCCGATTGGCGGCGCCGGCTTGCCGCTGACGCCCATGCGTAGCATCGCCGTCGATCGCACGGCCTGGCCCTATGGGCTGCCGGTCTGGATCGACACGACCATCCCGACCGGAACCGGCGGCGACGAGCATCTGGCACGCCTGATGATCGCGCAGGATACCGGCTCTGCCATCCTCGGCCCGGCCCGGATGGATCTTTTCGTAGGTTCGGGCGCCGCTGCCGGACATCGTGCCGGCCTGATCCGCCATCCCGTCGCCTTCACTTTGCTCTGGCCGCGCTGAGATGCCCGCGCGCCGCGGAAAGACCCTGACGGAGGCCGATATCGCGCTCTGGCGCCAGGTCGCGCGCTCGGTCAAGCCCTTGCCCGGTCGGGCGCCGGTCGAGGCCGAGCCCGTTCCCGAACAGGCCGCTCCCGTAGCGACGGAAGCCGCCATGCGCCCCGTTGCGACGGGCCCAGCGAGGCATCACGCTCGCGGAAATGGCCGAGGGGCTCGGCGTCACGCCGGCCTATCTCTCGGCGCTCGAACATGGCAAGCGCGGGCGGCCGACCTTCACCCTGATCCAGGGCGCGATCCATCTCCTCGGCATCATCTGGGACGAGGCGGACGAGCTCGTGCGCCTCGCCGATCTCTCGCATCCGCGGGTGACGATCGACACCGCCGGGCTCGAGCCGGAGGCGACCCTCCTGGCCAACCGCCTCTCCCGCGAGATCGCCGAGCTCGACAGCAGCGATCTGCAGGCGCTCACGCAAATCCTCGACAAGGCTGCTGGCCGGCATGGCTCCGGCAAGCCTCCGGAGCGCGACGCTTGACCCCGCGGCCGGCGGATGCAACACGCGCGGCCATCCTCCCCTCAAGATCCGGATCAGTTTCGATGAGCCAATCGCGCACCGACGTCCTCGCCCTCGGCAATGCCATCGTCGACGTCATCGCCACGGCGGAGGAAGATTTCCTCAAGCGCTTCGAGCTGAACAAGGGCTCGATGGCGCTGATCGACGAGACCCGCGCCGAGACGCTCTATGGCGCGATGGGGCCGGCGAAGATCATTTCGGGCGGCGCGGCTGCCAACACC
>JAEWKP010000346.1 GCA_023393655.1 Pseudomonadota bacterium
TCCCCGAACCGCGCAATCTCCTCCGCGACGCGCGCCTGCGCCCGCTCGAACGCCTCGTCGGCGTCGCGGCCGTTGCGGCGGTTCTCCAGCGCATAGCGGAACAGCCGGCGCTCATGGTCCGGCACCGCCTGCATGAAGGCGACGAGGCAGGCCCCGTCGCTGCGCCGGCAGCTCCGCGCCCGGACGCAGGCCTTGTCCTCGCAGCCGCGCCAGACGCCGAAGATGTCGCCGATGCGCTGCATCAGCATCGGCCGCACCTTCTGGCAGCTTTCGAAATCGGTGATCGGCGGCAGATCGGCGAAGAAGTTCTGGCGTTTCGGCATGGCGGGGCTCCGGTCGGGTGAGGCACGCAGGATCATCCGCCCGCGCTGGCGCGCGGCGGGGTCGCTAGGGTGGCTGGACAGGGCTGGCGGAGCGCCGCGAGGCGCGAGGAACATCCGCAACCATTGAGCCAGGCTGCGGCGCGGCGGGATTGAGCCACCCGTCGCACGCCCCGTGGCGCTCCGCCTCCGGCGATTTTGGGCTCCGGGCCGCGCTTATCGGGCCTAAGCGGTTCAGGATGGGCGGGTTTCGACGCCAGTGTCCCTTACGGGAGCGTCGCGTCGTCGCCATACTCATCATCAACGGCCGACCGTTCCCAGCGAGCTCCTCGCACAGGGACCGTAGTGTCCCCAGGGCGGTTCCCGAAGCCTCCCGGGAGCAGGGCGTAACCCCCGCCCGCAGGCGCCGACCCTCACCCAACCTCCAGCATACCTCCGGACGGCCGCCCCGTTTGGGTGATGGGCGAGGACAGGATAGGGCGGGTGAGGAGGGACGGGGATAAGTTTGGATTCCGTTTGGCTAAGCTTCGAATAAGCTCCCCCAAGGGGAGGGTGCGATTCGATGAGCAAAAGACTGCGGGACCCAGTGCATGGTCTTATCGTGTTCGACGAGACTGACGAACTTGGTATCGACCTTCTCGCTTGGTCTCTGATCGATACCCGAGAATTCCAGCGTCTACGGCGTATCCGACAGTTAGGCGTTTCGGAGTTTACGTTTCCCGGTGCTGTACATACGCGCTTTTCTCATTCTGTCGGCGTATTTCACACAGCTCGTACACTCGTTGAGGTAATCGCCCGTGAGATGAAGCGCATTGGGCAGGATTTTGAGCCGGAGAAGGCTCAGGTGGCGCTTGTTGCGGCTCTTCTACACGATCTTGGGCACGGCCCCTTCAGCCACACGTTTGAAGGTGTTCAGGAGTCTCGTGGCGTCAAAAAGCGCCACGAGCAGTGGACAGCGGACATCATTCGAAACCAACAAGGGCAGATACAACCCATCCTCGACGCCTACCGGCCTGGGTTTACCGACGAAGTGGCAGGTCTTCTCGAAAAAGAAGACCCCGAGGACATTTACCACGCCGTCGTATCAAGTTCTTTTGACGCTGACCGTTTAGATTACCTCAGGCGTGATAAATTCATGACTGGAACGGGCGCTGGGGGGATCGATTTTGATTGGCTAATTGAGAACGTTCGTGTTGCCGAGATCGAGATTGATGCCCCAGACGACAACGGTGCGCAGGCGCGGCGCGTTCCAACATTTTGCTTACATAAAAAGGCGCTGCCAGCTGCAGAGCAGTTTTTGCTAGCGCGATATACTCTGCATCAGCAGGTTTATTTTCACAAAGCTACACGTTGCGTTGAACATATGATCGCAAAATTGCTTCGCGCCGTGGCCAAGGCTGCCTCCGGTAGGAAGGCCGATATGAAGCGTGCCGGCCTTCCAGATGGGCACCCGTTGCTGCGCTTTTTTGCAAGGGGCGGGGACACTGTCACCAACTACCTCGCGCTTGATGATACACTCGTTTTCAGCGCCCTAGAATCAATGTCGTCTGCCGAGGATGCCGTCATCGCCGATACCGCCATGCGATTGCGGGAGCGGAAGCTATACAAAACACTTGATTTGGCCGAGTTCGGAGAAAACGCAGGAGTACAGCGTTTGCGGCTACGGCGGATTCAGAGACAGTTTGAGGCCAAGCTTGCTGCGGAAGACGTGCTACTCGACGAGAAGGCCACAGTTGGCATTTACGCTGAAATTGGTGGCGATGAAGAGCGAATGCACAAGAAACTTCATATCTTGGACGGAGCTGATCCGCGAGAAATCAGCGAGCTATCGCCTGTGATCGAGGCGCTGGTAATGAAAAAAAAGCAGTTCACACGGCTCTATTTCCGAGAGGTTGGGGACCGTGATGACGCGCGTGGTTAGGGAGGACACCATGGCATATGAACCCGAAAATCGTGTCGCTGACATTATTACGGCGGCAGGCGGACGACTCGCGAGCCGCGTGCGCCTTCAGAAGATTGCTTATCTCCTTGATAAGCTGGGTGCAGAAAGCGGATTTTCCTACACTTATCATCATTATGGACCGTACTCTCGTGACCTCGATAGTGCGATATTAGATGCAGAGGCATTCGATAAAATCGAAGAGAAATTCGAACGGCGGAAGTCTGATGGCGCGCGCTATAGTGTCTTTTTGTCAAAGCATCGAAATGATGTGTACGATTATTCGTTCCTCGCCAACCCCGGACTTCGGGCGCGAGTGCTCGAATTAGCTTCTATAAATGTAACAGTTCTTGAGCTTGCTGCTACGGCTCATTGGCTTTTCAAAGAGGAGAAGGTCTCCGATTGGAAAGCTGAAATTGTTCGTAGGAAAGGCTCAAAAACTGAAGGAGGGCGTCTTGACGATGCAACTCGTCTGCTCGGACGTCTCGGCCTTGAGCCAGCTTCAGCTTAAAATTAGCGGCATCTAGCCTTCAGAAATTGAGCGGCGGAAACTACTCCGCCGCCTGTCGCTGCACCTTGCCCTTCTTGATCGGCCGCCGCTCCAGCACTTCCTTGAGGAAGCGCGCGGTGTGGCCCTTGCCGATGCGGACGATGTCCTCTGGCGTGCCCTCGGCCACCACCTGGCCGCCGCCGTCGCCGCCTTCGGGGCCCATGTCGATCACCCAGTCGGCGGTCTTCACCACCTCGAGATTGTGCTCGATCACCACCACCGAATTGCCCTGGTCGACCAGCTCGTGCAGCACCTCCATGAGCTTGGCGACGTCGTGGAAATGCAGGCCCGTGGTCGGCTCGTCGAGGATGTAGAGCGTGCGGCCGGTGGCGCGCTTCGACAACTCCTTGGAGAGCTTGACGCGCTGCGCCTCGCCGCCCGAGAGCGTCGTCGCCTGCTGGCCGACCTTGACATAGTCGAGCCCGACGCGCGCCAGCGTCTCCATCTTGTCGCGGATCGAGGGCACCGCCTTGAACAGGCCCTTCGCCTCCTCGACCGACATGTCGAGCACGTCGGCGATCGACTTGTCGCGATACTTCACCTCAAGGGTTTCGCGGTCGTAGCGCTTGCCCTTGCAGACGTCGCAGGTGACGTAGACATCCGGCAGGAAGTGCATCTCGATCTTGATGAGGCCGTCGCCCTGGCAGGCCTCGCAGCGGCCGCCCTTGACGTTGAACGAGAAGCGCCCGGCCTGATAGCCGCGCGCCTTCGCCTCCGGCAGGCCGGCGAACCATTCGCGGATCGGCGTGAAGGCGCCCGTATAGGTCGCCGGGTTCGAGCGCGGCGTGCGGCCGATCGGCGACTGGTCGATGT
>JAEWKP010000367.1 GCA_023393655.1 Pseudomonadota bacterium
CGCCCCCCCCCCCCCCCCCCCCGCCGCGCGCCGCCCGGGCTTCCTTTCATGCTCACCCCGGATATGTCCCGGAACGCGGCGCGGCGTGAAACGCTGGCGGCCCCTTCCGGCACTCCGATCAAGAAAACGAGAAACGGAGGCGGGTCATGACAGCCGTGACGGAAGCTCCCTCAGCCAAGGCCGCCGCGCCGGGAAGGCTTCGCCGCTGGGGCCGCGCCCTTTCGCGCGAGCTGACCACCGTGGTCATCACCATGTTCGGCCTGCTGCTGGTCACCTTCTTCATCGCCCGCGTCATTCCGATCGATCCCGTGCTCGCCGTCGTCGGCGACAACGCCCGGCCCGAGACCTATGAGGCGGCGCGCATCGAGCTTGGCCTCGACAAGCCGCTCTGGCAGCAATTCGCGATCTATATCGGCAAGGTCTTCACCGGGAATCTCGGCACCTCCGTGCTGACCTCGAACCCGGTTGTCGAGGACATCAAGCGCGTCTTCCCGGCGACGCTGGAACTCGCGACGCTCGGCACGCTGATCGGCGTCCTCATCGGCGTACCGCTCGGCATCCTCGCCGCCGTCAACCAGGGCCGCTGGCAGGATCAGGTCGCTCGCGTCGTCGGCCTCATCGGCTATTCCGTCCCGGTCTTCTGGATCGGCCTGATGGCGCTCCTGCTGTTCTACGCCAAGCTCGGCTGGGTCTCCGGACCGGGACGCATCTCGGTCGTCTGGCAGGACATCGTCACCACCCGCACCGGCGTCATCATGATCGACGCGGCGCTGGAAGGCGAATGGGAGGCGTTCTGGGACGCCCTCTCGCACCTGATCCTGCCGGCCCTCGTGCTCGGCCTGCTTTCCGTCGCCTATATCAGCCGGATGACGCGCAGCTTCATGATCACCGAGCTGCAGCAGCAATATGTCATCGCCGCCCGCGTGAAGGGCGTCTCCGAGACCGCCGTGATCTGGCGCCATGCGCTGCGCAACGCCGCCGTGCCGCTCTTCACCGTGATCGCGCTCTCCTACATGCATCTGCTGGAGGGCTCGGTGCTGACCGAAACGATCTTCGCCTGGCCGGGCCGCGGCCGCTATCTCACCAACGCGCTGCTCAACGCCGACATGAACGCGGTCCTCGGCGGCACACTGGTGGTCGGCGTCGTCTTCATTGCGGTCAATCTCCTGACCGACATCATCGGCCGCCTGGCCGATCCGCGCGTGCGCTGAGGAGGCGGACATGAGCGACACCTCCTCCACGGGCCTGCATGCCTGGCTGATCAGCGACTCGCCGAACTCGCGCCGTCAGGCCCGCCTCGGCCAGCTCTACCGGCAATGGCTCGCCTTCAAGCGCAACCCGATGGCGGTGGCGGGTCTCGTCATCATCGTGCTCCTGCTGCTGATCGCCGCTTTTGCACCTGTGATCGCGCCTTTCGATCCTATCGCGCAGACGCTCGACAAGCGGCTCCTGCCACCGTCGGCGACCAACTGGTTCGGCACCGACGCGCTCGGCCGCGACATCTTCAGCCGCATCGTCTACGGCACGCGGATCACGCTGGTGATCGTGCTGCTGGTCGTCGTCACCGTCGGCCCCTTCGGCCTGCTGATCGGCGCGATCTCCGGCTATTACGGCGGCTGGGTCGATCGGTTGCTGATGCGCATCACCGACGTCTTCCTGGCGTTCCCGCGCCTCGTGCTGGCGCTGGCCTTCGTCGCGGCCCTCGGTCCCGGCATCGTCACCGCCATCATCGCCATCGCGATCACGACCTGGCCGCCCTATGCCCGCGTTGCCCGCGCCGAGACGATGGTGATCCGCAACCAGGACTACATCGCCGCGATGCGCCTGCAGGGCGCCTCGCAGGGGCGCATCATCTGGAAGCATGTCGTGCCGATGTGCATGTCCTCGCTGATCGTGCGCACCACCTTCGACATGGCCGGCATCATCCTCACCGCCGCCGGCCTCGGCTTCCTCGGTCTCGGTGCCCAGCCGCCGATGCCGGAATGGGGCGCGATGATCTCGGCCGGCCGCGAGCAGATCTTCGACCAGTGGTGGGTCGCGACCTTCCCCGGCGTCGCCATCTGCATCGTCGCGCTCGGCTTCAACCTGCTCGGCGACGGGCTCCGCGACGTCATGGATGCGAGATAAGTCGATGACGAGCGAGCAGCCTCTTCTCGAAGTCGACAACCTGAAGGTCGACTTCCACACGCCGACCGGCATCGTCCGGGCCGTGCGCGGCCTCTCCTTCACGCTCGGCCGCGAGCGGCTCGGCATCGTCGGCGAGTCCGGCTCGGGCAAGTCGATGACCGGCCGTGCCATTCTCGACCTGATCCCGCATCCGGGCGTCGTCAGCGCCGACCGCATGCGCTTCCGCGGCCAGGACCTGACGGCCATGGACAAGGGCACCAGGCGCAAGCTGCGCGGCCGCCATATCTCCATGGTGATGCAGGACCCGAAATTCTCACTGAACCCGGTCGAGACCGTCGGCAGCCAGATCGCGGAAGCCTATCGCATCCACCGCAAGGCCGGTACCCGCGAGGCGCGCG
>JAEWKP010000419.1 GCA_023393655.1 Pseudomonadota bacterium
CCTCAGACCTTGTCGACGGCCTTCTTGACCGCGTCCTTGCCCTTGCCCAGC
Source organism: Pseudomonadota bacterium (assembly GCA_023393655.1). GTDB lineage: Bacteria > Pseudomonadota > Alphaproteobacteria > Rhizobiales > Beijerinckiaceae > Allobosea. The sequence continues at coordinate 52 of JAEWKP010000419.1, forward strand.
GCCTGCTGGGCTTCGCCCTTCAGCTCCTGCGCCTTGCCCTCGGCCTCCCATTCCGGCTTGTTCATCGCCTTGCCGGCGGCCTGCTTGACGTTGCCGGCGGCCTCGTTGGCCATGCCCTTGATCTTGTCGGTCGTGCTGCCCATCGCGCTTAACTCCTGAAGAGATCGGCCCCCAGCCGATTTCCGCTGAGAGAACCGGCGCGATGCGGAAAGGTTCCGGCTCTCAGGCGGCGTCTTCTGCCGGCATGGCGAGCGCCCGCAACGCCTCTGCCGTAGCCGTATCGGCCGGGAAAAATGTTTCTAGCGCCAGTTCCGAGAGGGTGACGTCGACCGGCGTGCCAAACACGGTCGTCGTCGAGATCAGCGACAGTGTGGTCTCGCCGAGTTTCAACTGCATGGGCACGACGATGGCGGCTTCCGCCTCGGCTTCGTGTCGCGTGCCTGCGCCGGGATGGGAATAGCTCATCAGCTCGCCCAGCAATTCGCCGAGCTTTGCATCGGCCGTCGCGCGCACCTGCTGGCGCAGCCTTGCCAGCAGATGGGCGCGCCATTCCGCGAGGTTGAGAATGAAGGGCGCGAGCCCCTGCGGATGCAGCGAGAGGCGCAGCACATTGACGGGCGGCTTCAGGAGCTCCGCATCGGCGACGAGGCTGAGCAACCGCGTCACAGCATTGTTGTACGCCAGCAGCGTCCAGTGCCGGTCGACGGCGACGGCCGGATAGGGCTCGTGTCCCCTGAGGATCAGGTCGATCGCGCTGCGGGCAGCGTCGAGCGAAGGGTCTTCCAGCGAGCGCTCCGGGTAGATCGGGGCATAGCCGGCCGCCAATAGCAGCGCGTTGCGCTCGCGCAGGGGCACGCCGAGATGCTCGGCCAGGAGCAGGACCATCTCACGGCTGGGGCGCGAACGGCCGCTTTCGATGAAGCTCAGATGCTTCTGCGAGATCTCGGCCTCGAGCGCGAGATCGAGCTGGCTGAAGCGGCGCAGCTGGCGCCAGTCCCGCAGGAGCGCGCCGATGGGAGGAGGCTGATGTGTGTTCATGGCGCAGAAGCTAGCGATCCCGACGGTCGGTTCCAATTACCTCCCGCTTAATCGACCGGCCGACGCGGTTCCGTCAGCATTCCCCTCATCGAAACGGGCTTGAGGCCCAGAACTGCCAAGGAGAATGCCATGTCGCTCATCCAGTCCTCGCCCCTGCTGCGCAACGCTCTCGCCCTTGATGCCGCCGCCTGCGCCGGCATGGGCCTGATGCTCGCCGCTGCCGCCGGGCCGCTCGCCGCCCCGCTCGGCTTGCCCTTGGAGTTCCTGCGTGGCGCCGGGCTCGTGCTGCTGCCCTGCGCGGCACTGCTCGGCTGGTTCGCCAGCCGCAAGGCCCTGCCGCGCTTCGCCGTCTACGCCGTGATCGGTGTCAATCTGCTCTGGATCGCCGACAGCATCGCGATCCTGTTGATGGGCTGGTTCGCACCGACCGGGCTCGGCGTCGCCTTCGTGCTGGCTCAGGCGGCCGCCGTTGCCATCGTGACCGAACTCGAAGTCATCGGCTTCAAGCGTTCGGCCGCAATCCGGCCGTCAGCCGACGCTGCGGCGCTCCGGTGAAGACCGTCATCTGACTGTCGCATGGGCTGACTAGCCGACGGGCCTCTGTCCCCACAGCGGTGAGACCCCATGCGCCAGCCTCTCGTCCTCGCGGCTCTCGCCGCTGTCCTGCTCAGCGGCACGGCCATGGCCGAGCCGCTCTTCAACCGGATCGCCACCTTCTCCGTGCCGCAGAACCTGCCGGCCGATCGCGATCCCGCCAAGAAGACCGTCTCCGAGATCATCGCCGCCAATGGCGACGGCACGCTGCTCGCCTATACCGACGCGGAGCAGAAGGCGCTGGGGATCATCGATATCGCCGATCCCGCCAATCCCAAGCCCGCCGGCTTCGTGCCGCTCGAAGGCGAATCCACCTCGGTCACGATCCTCGGCGACAAGGCCTTCGTCGCGGTCGTCACCTCCGGCGACAATTTCAAGGAGCCGGCCGGCCATCTCGCCACCGTCGACCTCAAGACGAAGCAGGTCGTCGCCAAGTGCGATCTCGGCGGCCAGCCGGACTCGGTCACGCTGACCAAGGACAAGGGCAAGATCGTCATCGCCATCGAAAACGAGCGTGACGAGAAGCTCAACAAGGGCGCCCTGCCGCAGCTCCCCGCCGGCAACCTCACCCTGATCGGTATCAAGGACGGCGCCGTCGACTGCGCCACGCGCCAGGTCGTCGATCTCACCGGCATCGCTGCGGTCGAGCCCACGGATCCAGAACCGGAATTCGTCGATGCCAACCAGGACGGGCTCGTCGTGGTGACGCTGCAGGAGAACAACCACCTCGCCATCGTCGATTCGAAGACCGGCAAGCTCGTGGCGCATTTCCCCGCCGGCGCGGTCGATCTCAAGGCCATCGACAAGACCCGCGACGGCAGGATCAGCCCGACCGAGGAGTTGAAGGGCGCCGCTCGCGAGCCGGACGCCGTGCGCTGGCTCGACAATGACCGCTTCGTCACCGCCAATGAGGGCGACTGGAAGGGCGGCTCTCGCGGCTTCACCATCTTCCGCAAGGACGGCACGGTCGAATTCGATTCCGGCTCGGACGTCGATCACATCGCCATGCGCCTCGGCCATTACCCCGAGCGCCGTTCGGCCGCCAAAGGCAGCGAGCCGGAGGGCATCGAGGTCGCGACCTATGGCACCGACCGCCTGATCTTCGTCGGGCTGGAGCGCGCCTCGCTGGTGCTGGTCTACAGGGACGAGGGTGCCGGCAAGGCGCCGCGCTTCCTGCAGGCTCTGCCGACTGGCATCGGCCCCGAGGGGCTGCTCGCCATCCCACAGCGCGATCTTTTCGTCTCGGCCTCCGAGACCGATGTCGGCGAGAAGGGTGGCGCGCGCTCAGTCGTGATGATCTATCGCCGCGCCGAGCAGGTGGCCGCCTATCCGACGATCCAGTCCGCTGACGAGAACGGCCTGCCGATCGGCTGGGGCGCGCTCTCCGGTCTCGCGGCGGATCGGACAGTGCCCGGCAAGCTCTTCGCGATCACCGACAGCGCCTATACGCCCTCGCGTCTCCTTGAGATCGACGCGACGCAGAAGCCCGCCAAGATCACCGGCGCCATCATCGTGACCAGGGACGGCAAGCCGGCCTCCTACGATCTCGAGGGTGTCGCCACCCGCGAGGGCGGCGGCTTCTGGCTGGCCTCCGAGGGCAATCCCGAGAAGAAGGATGCGCCGCTCGCCGACAAGCTGTTGCGCGTTTCGGTCAAGGGTGAGGTCGAGGAGGAGATCGTCCTGCCGGAAGCGCTCGCCAGGCACGCGGTCCGCTTCGGCTTCGAGGGCGTGGCGGTGACGGGTACGGGTGCGGAAGAGACCGTCTGGCTCGCCGTGCAGCGTGAATGGAAGGACGATCCCAAGGGCAAGGCCAAGCTCCTTTCCTACAAGCCGGCGAGCAAGGAATGGGGCGTGCTGCACTATCCGCTGTCGCAGCCGGCCGCTGGCTTCTGGATGGGCCTGTCGGAGCTGGTGGCGCTCGGCGACGACCGCTTCGCGGTGATCGAGCGCGACAACGGCTTCGGCGCCAAGGCGGTGAAGACGCTCCAAACCTTCTCGGTGAAGGGGCTGAAGCCGGCGGCGATCGGTGCGGCGGAGATCCCGACTGTGACCAAGACCCTGCTGCGCGATTTGACGCCTGACCTGATGAAGGCTGGCGGCTACGGCCTCGACAAGGTCGAGGGCATGACGGTCGACAAGGCCGGCAATCTCTTCGTCGTCACCGATAATGATGGCGTCGACGATTCCTCCGGCGAGACCCAGTTCTTCGCCTTCGGCCCACTGCCGCGCTGAGTGTTCGGACCAAGGAAACACGCCGTCATTCCGGACAAGCGGCGGAGCCGCGTTGATCCGGAATCCATCGAAGGGCGACGCGCTCTACGATGGATTCCGGGCCAAGCCCGGAATGATGGCGCGGTTTGGTCGAAGGGCAGCGTAACCCGTAACGCAAAAGAAAAGCCCCGGATGCGGTCAGCATCCGGGGCAAGGCGCCTGGCTATGTTGACTGGAGAGCCAGGTGGGAGGAGCGGTTACCAGCCGGCGAGGACGGCGCCCTTGAAGCGCTCGGCGACGAAGGCCTTGATTTCGGGCGTGTGGTAGCTTTCGACCAGCGTCTTGACCCAGGGCTTGTCCTTGTCGACGCTGCGCACGGCGATCAGGTTGACATAGGGGCCCTTGGCATCCTCGCGCAGGATCGCCGAGGCCGGGTCGATCTTGGCATCGACGGCATAGTTGGTGTTGATCGCGGCGGCCGCGACATCGGCCAGCGAGCGCGGGGTCTGCGCCGCCTCGATCTCGATGATCTTCAGCTTCTTCGGGTTGCCGACGATATCGGCCGGGCTGGGCTTGAAGCCGACGCCGTCCTTCAGCTTGATCACGCCCTTGTCCTGCAGCAGCAGGAGCGAGCGGCCGCCATTGGTCGGGTCGTTCTGGATCGCGACGGTCGAACCATCCGGCACCTGCGACCAGTCCTTGTACTTGGTGGAGTAGATGCCGAGCGGGAAGTTCACGGTGAGGCCGGCGCTCTCGATCTTGAAGCCGCGATCCTTCACCTGATTGTCGAGATAGGGCTGGTTCTGGAAGGAATTGGCCTCCAGCTCGCCGGCATCGAGCGCCTGGTTCGGCACGACATAGTCGGAGAACTCGATGATCTTGAGCTCGATGCCCTTCTTGGCGAGGACGGGCTTCACCTTCTCCAGGATCTCGGCATGCGGGCCGGGCGAGACGCCGATGCGGACCACCTGGTTCTGCTGGGCGAGCGCCGGGACGGCGGCAAGCGTCAGGGCGAAGCCGGCAAGCAGCGCGGCGCGGCGGTTGAGGAGGGTCGTCATGATGTCGTTTCCTTCAGTCGGATGCGGATGAACGGGGCAGCGTCAAGCGTGGCGCAGACGCTTGTTGAGATGGCGGGCGAGCCGGTCGCCGATGCTCTGGACGAGCTGGACGAGGACGATGAGCACGGCGACGACCGCCGCCATCACGTCAGGCATGAAGCGCTGGTAGCCGTAGCGGATGCCGAGATCGCCGAGCCCGCCGCCGCCGACCGCGCCGACCATGGCCGAGAAGCCGATCAGGCTGACCAGCGCCAGCGTCAGGCCGAGCACGATCGCCGGCAGGGCCTCGGGCACCAGCACCTTGCGCACGATCTGGACGGGTGTGGCACCCATGGCACGCGCGGCCTCGACCAGCCCCTGGTCGACCTCGCGCACCGCGCCTTCGATCAGGCGGGCGATGAACGGCGTGGAGGCGACGGTCAGCGGCACGATCGCGGCACCGGTGCCGATCGAGGTGCCGGCGATCAGGCGGGTGAACGGGATGATCGCGACGACGAGGATGATGAAGGGCGTCGAGCGCGTGGCGTTGACCAGGGTGCCCAGGAACAGGTTGGCGGCCGGCGCCGCGAAGAGTTCGCCGCGCTTGCTGGTGGCGAGGAAGACGCCGAGCGGCAGGCCGAACAGCGTGCCGAGCCCGGCTGCGACCGCGACCATGGCCAGCGTGTCCAGCGTCGACTGGGCGATCAGGCGGATGATTTCAGGAGACATGGCCGATCACCTCCGCCTTGAGTCCGAGGCTTCTGAGGGCGCCGAGCACGGCATCGCTCTCCGGTGCGCGCGAGGGCACCGAGACGAGCAGGCTGCCGAAGGGCTGGCCGGCGATGGCGTCGATCCGCCCGGCCAGAATGTTGACGTCGACGCCGACGATGGCGCTGAGCCGGCTGATCACCGGCGCCGTCGCGTTCTCGCCGAGGAAAGTGATGCGCAGCACGATATTGTCGCCGGGACGCGCGTCCTTGCGGATGCGATGGGCGAGATGCTCAGGCAGTTCGACGCCGGTCACCGTCTCGACGAAGCTCGCCGTCGTCGGGTGCTGCGGGTTGGTGAAGACCGCGAAGGTCTCGCCCTGCTCGACGATGCGCCCGCCTTCGATGACAGCGACGCGGTCGCAGATTTCCTTGATGACGGGGATCTCGTGGGTGATCAGCAGGATGGTGATGCCGAGCTCGCGATTGACTTGGCGGAGGAGCGCAAGGATCGAGCGCGTCGTCTCGGGGTCGAGTGCCGAGGTCGCCTCGTCGCAGAGCAGCACCTTCGGGTCGGTGGCCAGCGCACGCGCAATGCCGACGCGCTGCTTCTGCCCGCCCGAGAGCTCGGCCGGATAGCGCGCGCTCTTGTCGGAGAGGCCGACCAGTGCGAGCAGGCGCTCGACCTTCGCCGCGATCTCGGCCTTGCCGGCGCCCGCGATCTCCAGCGGCAGCGCGACATTGTCGAAGACCGTGCGCGACGAGAGCAGGTTGAAATGCTGGAAGATCATGCCGATCCGCCGGCGCTGCTGGCGCCAGCCGGATTCGGTGAGGCCCGTGACATCGGTGCCTTCGATCAGGATGCGCCCTTCCGTGGCGCGCTCCAGGCCATTGACGAGGCGGATCAGCGTCGACTTGCCGGCGCCGGAGCGACCGATCACGCCGAGGATGGTGCCGGCGGGCACGTCGAGATCGATCCCGGCGAGCGCGCCGACCGGCTGCTGGCCGCGGCGGCCCGGATAGGTCTTGCCGACCCGTTCGAAGCGGATGGCCGGATCGGATAAGGATAGGGGCAAGGAAACAGAAGAGGCGCCGGCATTGAGCGTGCCGGGTCTGACGGGGGCGTTCATCATGTCCTCAGAAATGCGTGTGGCAGGACCAGTGGGCGATGCCGAGCTGCTCGATGGTCACGTCATGGACCGAGCGGCGCTGGTCGTCCGCGGCTGCGGCGTCGAGCGGGTCGAAGGTCGCCGGAACGGCTTGGGCGAACCAGTTCGCGATGCCGTTCCAGAGAGCGGAGAGGAGCTGCATCGTCGCCTCACGAAGCCAGGAGCAGCGGCGCGCGCCGCTGCGAGCGGAAGAGCCGGCGTGCGGCGGTCTCGGCGGCTCCGGGTGTGGCGAAACGCTGCCCGTCGAGCGCCCGGAAGGCGGCGGAAGCCGAGACGAAGGTGAAGTCGCGCTCGTCGGCGCGGCGGCTTACGAGCCCGATCTGGGCCTCGCCGAGCTCGATGACATAGGCTTGCTGCGCCGGGCGGACCCGGGCGGGAAGGGAATGAAGCTGGGACATGGAACTGCCTTTGGCCGCTTGGGCGGCGTTCGTCGAAACGATCGGATGGAAACGGCCTTTCGGCCTTGCGATCTCAGCGTCGACAGCGGCAGGGCATTCGGCGGAAGCAGGTCTGGCTTCGGCTCGTTTTCGCAATGGTCATGTCAGTCTCCTCGATCTGGAGCCCACGACCCAGTCGTGGCGCTTTAGCGTTTGGTGACGCGGCGCAAGCTGCTGCTCAAATCTCCGCGGTTCCCCGATTGCTCCGGGAACATCTGCAATCTGATGGAGGGCGTCCTCTTTGTCAACCGGATCGTTCTTTTGAAGAAACGATCTCACGGAGAAGAATTTTCTCCGTGAGATCGTTGCGCTCGGCCAAGGATGCGGCAATGCGCGGCTTGACGAACGCGGGGAAGCGGCGCCATTTGCGGCCATGCAGGCTCGCGCCGCCCTTCTCGATCGTCTTCGCCGTTCCGGGCTCGGAGCCTGGCTGGCGATGGCCTATGCGCTTTGCGTCATGGCGCTGGCGCTTGCGCCGGCCCCGGCATTCGCGACGCTGAGCGGTCATGACGGCGTGGTTCTCTGCTCCGGTGCGCCGGTTCCCGATGAAGGTCGGCCGATCCCGCTCGGCGATCTCACTCATTGCAAGGGCTGCCCGCTCAACCCGGTGCTCGCGGGCCCCCCGGTCGAGACTGCGCCGGTGCCGGGACGGCTTGCTACGCGACTGGCTTCGTCTGTGTTGCTGGCCGAGGGGTTGCCGCACCGCTTTGCGGCCGGGCTCCCACGATCGCGTGCGCCGCCGGCCGGCTGAAGCCCCGCCTGCCCATCCGCATCCAATTCCAGCCTGCCCGCTCCATCAAACGGGCGACGGCACTCCCTTACGAGGCTGTGTCAGCGGCCTTGTCCGTCAGGATATCCATCATGAAGCTGTCGTACTCGCTCGCCGCCGCGGCTCTCCTGCTCTCGGCCGGTTTCGCTACCGCCCATGAATTCAAGGCCGGTCCGCTCAAGATCGGCCACCCCTGGTCGCGGGCCACGCCGGCTGGCGCCAAGGTTGGCGGCGGCTATCTCTCGATCGAGAATACCGGCACGGCCGCCGACCGGCTGGTCTCGGTCTCGGTTCCCTTCGCGGCCCGCGCCGAGATTCATGAGATGGCGGTGAAGGACGGCATCATGACGATGCGGCCGATGGACAAGGGTGTCGAGGTTCCGGCCGGCGCCAAGGTCGAGTTCAAGCCCGGCGGCTACCACATCATGTTCATGAACCTGAAGCAGCAGCTCAAGCAGGGCGAGATGATGAAGGGCACGCTGACCTTCGAGAAGGCCGGGACCGTGGAGGTCGAGTTCAAGGTCGACTCGATCGCCGCCAAGGGCAGCGAGGGCGAGCACAAGGGGCACTAAGCCGCGCGTGACCTAACGTTATGGTCGGGCTTGTCCCGACCATCCATGTCTTCGCTGGTCGAAGGCTGTGTTCAAGACGTGGATGCTCGCCGAAAGGGCGAGCATGACGGTCGTGGCTTTTCAGAGCTTCGCGCGCGGGTCGTGCTTCGCGATCCGGGCCAGCAGGTAGTCGACCTCGGCTTTCGCGGCGGCGCTGAGTGCCGCTCCCGGCTTCCGCTGGGCGTCGTGGCTGAGGATGCCGCGCTTCATCATCGTGTATTTGCGGACGGCAAGGCCGACGCCCTGCTGCTGCTCGTAGCGCATCAGCGGCAGGTGAGCATCGAAGATGTCATGGGCCTCGTCGCGTTTGCCGGCCTTCTGCAGGCGGACCACGTCGATCAGCAGTTCCGGGAAGGCATAGCCGGTATTGGCGCCGTCCGCCCCGCGCTCCATCTCGAAATCGAGGAAGAGCCCGCCATTGCCGGTCACGATCGAGATCGGGCGCAGCGAGCCGTCCTTCTGGAACTTGCGCAGCGTCGAGATCTTCTCGAGGCCCGGCCAGTCCTCGTGCTTCAGCATCACGCAGGACGGGTTGTCCATGACGATCTTGCGGATCACCGCCGGCGTCATCACGACCGAGAGCGTCAGCGGATAGTCCTGGATGACGAAGGGGATGTCGCTGCCGATCGCCTCGACCGCCTGCGCGTAATAGCCGGTGATCTGGTCGTCGGTGCGCAGGCTCGGCGGCGGGGCGATCATCACGCCGCCGGCACCGAGATCCATCACCTGCCGGGCGAGCGAGCGCATCGCTGCGAAGCCGGGCGCCGAGACGCCGACGATGATCGGCTTTCCGCCCATCCGGGCGACGCAGCGCTTGACCAGCTCGACCGATTCCTCGGGCTCGAGCTTGGGCGCCTCGCCCATGATGCCGAGCACGGTGACGCCGTCCGAGCCGATGTCGTGATAGAACTGGAACAGCCGGTCGGCCGAGGCCCAGTCGATGCTGCCATCCGGATTGAACGGGGTCGGCGCGATCGGGAAGACGCCGGAAGCGTCGGGGGTGAGGCGCATGATGCGGTCCTTGTCCTGCTATCTTATCAGGCGATGCGGGTGCGGACGGTGCCGACGCCGGCGATCTCGCCTTCGAGCACGTCGCCCTTGCTGACGGCGGCGACGCCTTCCGGCGTGCCGGTGAAGATCAGGTCACCCGGCTTCAGTTCGACGAGGCCGGAGAGATAGGCGATCGTCTCCTCGACATTCCAGATCTGCTTGGCGAGGTCGGAGGTCTGGCGCACCACGCCGTTGACGGTGAGCTCGATCTTGCCGGCGCTGGGATGGCCGGCATGGCTCGCCGGCACGATCTCGCCGATCGGCCCCGAGAGGTCGAAGCCCTTGGCCATGTCCCAGGGGCGCCCGGCCTTCTTGGCGACGTTCTGGAGGTCGCGGCGGGTCATGTCGAGCCCGGCGGCATAGCCGTAGACATGGGCCAGCGCTTCGGCTTCAGGGATGTCCTTGCCGCCGGTGCCGATGGCGACGACGAGTTCCATCTCGTGGTGGAGGTCTTTCGTCTTGGTCGGATAGGGCATGTCGGCGCCGTTGATCAGCAGCGCATCGGCCGGCTTGGTGAAGAAGAACGGGTCCTCGCGATCGGGATCATGGCCCATCTCGCGGGCATGTTCGGCATAGTTGCGGCCGACGCAAAAAACGCGGCGCACCGGGAAGGAGCCGCCACCCGCGACCGGGACGGCGGTCACGGCCGGCGGGTCGATCACAAAATTGCTCATCCTGCTGCTCCCTTGATCACAAGCTTGCGCCGTTCATGGGCGAGCTGCGCCCGGACCGCAAGCGGCTTGCGTCGGCGGCAGGCCTGCACGGGAGGCATTGCGGCACGCTTTTCGCAGGCGCGGCACGGGTTGTGCGGCGCGTCGTTGCAAGTGGGACGATTTGCTCCTTACATTACCCCGCCGGGGGAACCGGCGAGCCTATGGAAGGAACGGCATGTGAGTACGGGAACCGTGAAATGGTTCAACGAGACCAAGGGTTACGGCTTCATCACCCCGGATGGCGGCGGCAATGATGTCTTCGTCCATGTCAGCGCGGTGACGCGCGCCGGTCTGCGCGGTCTGAACGAGGGGCAGAAGATCAGCTACGATCTCGAGCCCGATCGCAAGACCGGCAAGAACTCGGCCGTGAACCTGCAGACGACCTGAGCGCGTCGATGCGTTCTGCGGGAAGGCGGTGGCGGCGTCTTTCCCGAGCCTAGGGCGGACCGCTCTCGGTCCAGGTCGGGCCGAAGCGGATTCCAGGCATACCCGTCGCCGCAGGCGGCGGTGCGAAGGTGAAAGCATCGTGCCGAAAAGTGGATGCCACTTTTCGGAAGACCCGATGCGGTGACAAGGGTCTAAGGTCTTTCTCAGGCCCGGCCCGGCGCCGGATGGAACAGCCGGCCCTTCTCGACGACCAGCACGACGATGAGCGCTGCGATACCGCAGAGCGCGAAGCCCAGCGTCAGCGGTACGACCGTGCCGTTGAAATGCTGGCCGATATAGAAGCCGAGCAGCGCGCCGATCACCGTGGTGACGAAGCCCTGCACCGACGAGGCCGTGCCGGCGACATGGCCGAGCGGCTCCATCGCCATCGCCCCGAAATTGGGGCCGATCAGCCCGAAGCAGAACATCGCTCCGCCCTGCAGGATCGCGAAGCTCCAGAGCGATTCATGGCCGGCCAGCGCCACCAGCGCATGGATGCCGGTCAGCGCGATATAGCCGAGCAGCGCGCCATGCGAGACGCGGCGCATCCCGAGCTTGC
>JAEWKP010000428.1 GCA_023393655.1 Pseudomonadota bacterium
CTTTCAACCAGTAGTCGCTTCCAGCAACCGGCCGCGTCGCAAAGCGCAGGCGCCGCGGCAGCACGGTCCAGATCAGGACGAAATCGCCGTGGCTGGCATGGTTGGCGAAGTAGATGCGCTGCTCGTCCGTGGGCTCCACGCCCGCCCAGCGGCCGCGCACGGCCGTGATGCAGCGGGCGAAGAAGAGAATGAGCGCGCCAGCCAGACTTGCCCCTGCCTCACGCATTCCCCGATCTCGCCCCCGTTAGCCGCGCAAAGGAGGTAGCGCCTGTTTCAGGCGCTGTCGATATCGACAGCTCGCCGACGCAAGGGCAGCGGCTACGGCAGCCCGGGACAACGCTTCGTGGCTTCAGTGTCCGTAGGGATCGGGCGCCGTGCCGTCCTCAGAGTCGGCCTCGCGCTGATCGAACGCCGCGGACCATGCGCTCAGTCGCGCCTTGTCGCCGCCCTCGAAAGCCGCCTGCCGGAGGAAGACGCGCAGCGCCTGCCGTCCGAAGCGACTGCGCGGCGCCTCGAAAGCATCGGGAGCATGGCCGGCCGCGATGGCCTGCTTCGCGCTTCGCTTCAGTGCGATCAGCGCGGGGTCGCCGAAGCGATCGACAAGCGTTTCAAACGCCTGGAAGGCTTCGCGGTCGAACGCGTGGGGGCGGCCCAAGCCATCCTTGAGCGGGTGCGCCGGGACGAGATGGGCGCAGGGCACGAAGCCCTCGGGCACCGGCTCGGTCGCGGCATGGGTACGGCCGCTGCGCAGGAGCTGGGGCAGCACATGGGTATGCGGGCCTTCCGGGCTCCGGCCATCGGCCGGCGGAATCGGCTGATAGACCTCGCAGCGGCCGAAGCGGGCGATGAAGACCCGGTGCGGTCCCGCCGCGACGATCGCGCCCATCGAGGGATTGCCGGGCTCGAACAGGGAACACCCCGCCTGCCCCCGCAACGCGGCGATCAAGGCCGGATCAGCCGTGCGGATGCAGATATCGGCCTGGAGCGTGCCGAGCCCCATGTCGAACAGGATGCCTGCCGCATCCTGCGGACGCAGTGCGCCCGCGTCCGGGCCGAGTTCGGTCAGGACGGTGCGCCGGTTCATCGCGCAAGCGTCCTCGGGCAGGCAGAGCGCGACGCGGTGGTTCCAGCCGCTGCCGACGGCGCTTTCGGATGCGAGGAGACGGACGCCGTCGAGCGTGCCGAAGCCGATGCCGCCGCGCGCCGTCGTCACAGCAAGCCGATCGGGCTCATCGGCGATCTCGACCTGTTCATCGGCATCGCGCATGAATTCCGCGATGGCGCCGAAGGTGCCGAGATTCCACTGGCTGCCGGCGTCGAGAAGATGATCGCGCAGAAGGCTGCGCACCATATCGGTTCCGGTCATGGGGCTGTCTTTCCGTTGTCGAGCGTGCGCCAGGGCAGGAGGAAGGGCTCACCGGCATGGGAGCCGCGCATCGCCTGGATGCCGAAGACCTGCGCGAGCCGGATATCGTCGAGGACTTCGGCGGGCGGTCCGTCGGCGATCCGGCGACCATGATCGAGCAGCAGGAGCCGGTCGCAGAAGCGGCCCGCGAGCGTCAGATCGTGCAGCACGACGACGACCCCGGTGCCGTCACGGCTGATCCGGCGCAACAGTTGCAGGGTGTCGAGCTGGTGCTGCGGGTCGAGCCCCGCGAGAGGCTCATCCGCCAGGAGGTAGGGCGCCTCCACCGCCAGCGCCCGCGCCAGCAGGACACGGCGGCGCTCGCCGCCCGAGAGCGTCCCGACCGCGCGGCGGGCGAAGCCTGCCACATCGCAAAGCGCCAGCGCCCGCGTGACCGCCTGCCGATCAACCTCGCCGGCTTCGGCGAAGGGGCGGCGATGCGGCAAGCGGCCAAGCCCGACCAACGCCTCGACCGAGAGCGCCGCGGGCGCCTCCCCGCCTTGAGCGAGAAAGGCGACGCGGCGCGCCAATGCAGCCCGCCCCAGATCGCGCGCCGAAGCGCCGTCGTAGTCGGCCCTGCCCTGCGCCGGGGCGAGCAGCGCCGCCAGCACGCGCAGCAAGGTCGTCTTGCCGGCGCCGTTGGGGCCGATCAGGCCGAGAACCTCGCCAGCGCGGATCTGCGCATCGACCCCTTGCAGGATCTGCTTGCCGCCGAGCGAAACCGTGATGCCGGACGCCGTGATCGTCATCACAGGGCCTCCCGGCGCAGGCGCTGCACCAGCGCAAACAGGAAGGGCGCGCCGATCAGCGCGGTGACGACGCCGAGCTTGAGCTCCGGCAGGACGGGCATAAGCCGCACGCCGATATCGGCCGCGAGCACGAGGATGGCGCCGCCAAAGCCGGAGGCGACCAGCAATCGGCCCGGCCGGTGTCCGACCAGCGGGCGCAGCAGATGCGGCACGACGAGGCCGACGAAGCCGATCGCGCCGGTGACCGCGACCGCGCTGCCGACGGCCAGCGCCGCGCCGCCGATCAGCCTAGCCCGCAGCCAGCCGAGATCGAAGCCGAGGCTCGCGGCGGTATCCTCGCCGAGGCTGAGCGCATCGAGCGCCGGTGCCGTCGAGGCCAGCAGGAGCCAGCCGAGCAGCATCAGCGGCAGAGCAAGCGCGACATGGCTCATGCTCCGGTCGGCCAGCGAGCCCATCAGCCAGAACACGATTTCCAGCGCCGCGTAAGGATTGGGCGCCAGGTTCAGTGCGAGCGCGGTCGCGGCGCCCGCGAAGCTGTTGAGTGCCACGCCGGCGAGGATCAGCGTGGTCGTGCTGGCGCCACGGCCAAGCAGGATGAAGAGGATCACGGTCGCGACCAGTGCTCCCGCAATGCCGCCGAGCGGCAGGGCGAGCGCAAGGCTGGCGGAGAGCCCACTATAGAAGACGAGGACGGCACCGAAGGCCGCCGCGCTGGAGATGCCGATCACGCCGGGCTCGGCCAGCGGATTGCGCAGCAATCCCTGCATCGCCGCGCCGGCCATGCCGAGGCTGAAACCGACGAGGGCGCCGAGCAGGGCGCGCGGCAGGCGCAGTTCATAGAGCACCAGCGCCGGCAGGCTCTTTTGCCCTGCGAGGAGGTCCGTCACCGCTAGGCCGAGCGTTAATGGTGCATAGCCGACAGCCATGGAGATCGCGGTCATCGCCAGAGTGGCGAGGGCAAGCAATCCCAGCAGGACCACCGGTCTGACGCCGGATGAAGCCTCCGACCTCACGGCTTCTCCTCCACGGCACGCACCAGCAACTCGATCGCGTCGAGGACGCTCGGGCTGGCGCAGGTCCAGAGCCGCGACGGCAGGGCGACAAGTTTCAGCCGGTCGCCGAGCCGCTCGATGACCGGATGATGCAGAATCTCATGCGCCAGGGACGGCGGGCCGTCCGGTGTCTCGTTCAGGATCAGGATTTCGGCGCCGCCCAGCGCCACGGTTTCGAGCGCGATCTGGCCATAGCTCTCGACACCCAGTTCCGCCGCAATATTGACGAGGCCGGCGCGGGTCAGGATCTCGTCGACGAGCGAGCCTCGGCCGACCGTGAAGCCGCTCGGCCGCAGCACGATCGCCCGCAACGGCCGCTCGACACGCCGCGCGGCCAGAGCCTGCAGGCGCTGCTCGATCCCGGCGAGCAAAGCTTGCCCACGCGCGGGCTCGCCGAGAACCGCGGCCATCTCGGTGATCTGCGCCTTCATTTCCGCGAGATTGCGGGGAACGCCGAATTCCCTGACCGCGACGCCGACGCGCCCGAGCAACGAAACCGTGGCGCGCGTCGTATAGGCGCCGGCCACGACGAGATCGGGCCTGAAGCCCAGGACCTCCTCGGCAAGGCCGTGATTGGCCGGGATCCGCCGAGCGGCCCCGGCCATGTTGGCGTTGCGCGGGTCCTGCGACAGCCATGTCACCGAAGCGATCCGCTCGGGATCGGCCAGGCGCAGGACGAGCTCGTCCGTGCACATGTTGAGCGAGACGATGCGGGCCGGCCGCTCCGTAGCAGACAGGCCAGATGCCACCGCGCCCGAGAGCGCGACGGCGATCAGGCAGGCGCCACGCAGGCGCCGCAGGACCCGAGGAAACGTCATCCGCCGATGGCCACCTTGATACCGCCGAAGACGCCGAGGCCCGGCACGAGGAAGCCGACCGGATTCTCCCAACGCTTGTCGAAGAGGTTATCGACCCGTCCGAACACCGTCACCTTGTCGGTCGCCTTGTATTCGGCGGCGAGGTTGACCAGCGTCGCCCCCTTCGCCCGCATGCGGGGCACCGAGAAGTCGCGATTGCCGTCGACCCAGGAGCCCACATAGATCAACGTCGCCGAAAGGCTGAGCTTGTCCGTCGGCGTCCAGGTCGCGGTCGCGCTCGCCTTGTGGCGCGGTCGGCGCAGCAGTTCCTGCCGCGCGATCTCGTCCTTGGCGAGGGTGAAAGTATAGTCGGCGCGAATGCGGAACTGCGGCGAGATTTCCAGCGCCGTGAAGGCCTCGACGCCCTTCGTCTTCGCCCTGCCGACATTGGCGTAGGAATCGCGCGTCGTATTGGTGACGATCAGGTTCTCGATATCGTTCTGGAACCAGGTCGCGCCGAGCTGCAGCCGCTTGTCGAACAGCGGTTGCTCGAAGCCGACATCCCAGCCACGGCTCTCCTCGGGCTTCAGGTTGGGATTGCCGAAGAAATTATAGCCGGGGCGATAGTCGATGAAGAGCTCGCTCAGCGTCGGCGCCTTGAAGCCGGTGCCGTAGCTCGCCTTCAGCTTGGTTTCCGTGCCCGGCACGATCACCGCTGGCGCGACCCTGTAGGTGGTGTGCCCGCCATAGCTGTCGTCATCGTCGCGACGGATATTCGCGGCCAGGAAGAAGCGGTCCTGGATGTTGCCCTGATATTCGAGGAAGGCGGCCTTGTTGCCGTTCGAGGCGGTCAGGCTCGCCGTGTCGAGCCGCTCCCGCTCATATTGCAGGCCCATGATCAGGTTGTGGCCCTTGGTGAGTTCGAGGTCGCCGCGCCAGTCGAACTTGGTGCGCTCGCCGAGGTTCTCAGCTGGCAGGCCGAGCAGGCCGAAAGCGCCGGGCTGGCGGTTGGAGCGATCCTGGTTCGAGTAGGAGACGCCGAAGCGGTTGACGAAGCGCCCGCCGAACGGATCCCAGACCACCTCACCGCGGGTGAAGCCCTGTGCGTAGTTCTGCAGCGAGCGGTAGGGGGTGGGCCGGCTCGGAAAGCCGCTGTCATAGGTCGAGCGGAACTGCCCGTCCGTGTAACGCCCGACCCAGTTGACGCTCAGCGTGTCGGTCA
>JAEWKP010000458.1 GCA_023393655.1 Pseudomonadota bacterium
GCACGGTTTCGCGCCGTCCGCGAAACAAGGCCCGCCATCCGCCTCACGATGACGGGCCAGTTTCCGGCAAGGCCGGTGGCGCGATGGAGACCAGGGATGTTCCGGACAATGTTTCTCGCCGCCGCGCTGGCGGGTTCCTTGGGCGGAGCTGCGCTGGCGGCGCCCCCGGTTTCGGCCGCACCTGTCGCTGCCGCGGCCGGACAACCCGCGCTGGCCGGACAAGGCCTCGTCGCGCAGGCCCAATATTACGGCCTGCGCCGATATCGGCGCCCGCGCTGCTTCTGGGCCGATCGCCGCGTCTGGAACGGCTGGCGCTGGGTGGTTCGCCCGGTGCGCATCTGCCGCTGAGCAGCTCCCAAGAATGGCCGCAATGTGGCCGTTGGCTGAAGGCAAGCTGAACGACGCGATTCCGTGCCGTTCAGGTTCGAGGCCCTAACATTCGACGCAAGGACGGCGTTTTCCATCCGACGGCAGGGACTGCCGGCGCCATCTCATGGAGGTTTTCATGTTTCGGACACTGATCGTCACCATGGCGACCGCTGGCGCGCTGGGCGTGGCCGGCATCGCCGCTACCCCTGCTTCTGCCGCCCCGATTGCGGCAGCCCCGATTGCGGCCGCGCCCTCGGTCTCGGGCGAAGGCACGGTGCAGCAGGCCCAGTATTATTACGGGCCGCGTCGCTATTACGGCCGGCCGCGCTACTACGGCCCCCGCTATTACGGGCCGCGCCGCTATTACGGCCCGCCGCGCTTCTATGGCCCGCCGGCCTATTATGCTCCGCGGCGGTTCTACGGGCCGCGCTACTACTGGTAATAGGGCGTCAGGCGCCCGCGGCCGCGATGGACCGCATCGCTCAAGGGTGTCAGCCTGCCATCAGCGCCATTGATCACGAAAGCCGGCAGCAACGCTGCCGGCATTCTGCTGTTCAGCACGGCCGTGACGATGATGCGGATCGCGGGCTTGTCGGCAAAGGCATGGACCGGACGGACCGCGACCGCGCCGAAGCCCGTTTCGAGGTCGGCCAGAACTTCGGGCAGCGCCTCGACCCGGTGAATCAGCGCGAGATGCCCACCCGGCCGGAGCAGGCGCCGGGCCGCCCGCAGCCAGGGCGCGAGCGCTCCTTCGGCGACATGGGCCGCCTTGCGATTAGGGACAGGCGAGGCCCTGCTGCCGCCCGGGGGATAGAAGGGCGGGTTCATCGCCACCGCATCGAAGGACGCGGATACCAGGCCAAGTTCGGAGAGAATCGCGGCCCGCGCCGTGACATCTCCGGCGATCGCCGTCACGCGATCCGCCATGTGGTTGAGCCCGGCATTGCGCACGGCCAGCGCGGCAAGCTCCGGATCGCGCTCCAGCAGCGTGACCTGCAATTCCGGCTGGGCCAGCGCCGCGGCGAGGCCAACCGTGCCGACGCCGGCCCCGATATCGAGCAACGCGCCACCGCCCAGGCCCGGCAGCGCCGCGGCGAGCAAGACGGCATCGCTGCCGGCGCGGTGGCCCTTGCGCGGCTGGAGCAACCTCAACCGGCCATCGAGCAAACGATCCTCGACGATCTCGCCCAGCGCCGAGCCCGGTTCGATCTCACTCATCACGCAATTCTGACCCGTAGCCGGCCTCGACCAGCAAAGCCCGCGCGCGCCTGCGATCGGCATCGCGCACCAGCAGGCGGCGCGGGAAGGCCCCGATCATGCCTTCAAGCGAACTGATATGCTGATCTGCGATCAGGCAGTCGAGATTGGCCGAAGCCAGCAGCGCCTCGACGGCGCCGAGCAGGATAAGGTCATTGGTGCGCAGGAGTTCGTGCATGGCTCCATGGAGCCCAAGCGCCCGGGTTTGTGCAAGAGCCGTCGGCTTTCAGGCCCCCCGCTCACGCAAAGGTGCGGCGTCACGCCGGTTTGCAGGGGCTGGCGTCCCATGCGACGGTTGTGGCATTGCACAAGCGCGCCAACCGGCGCGAGGATCTGACCCGGAGTGTTTCCAGTGGGCGTCGTCGTCTCCCTCGAGGAACGGGAATCGAATCAGGCCAGCATCGAGCCGCTGGTCGCGCTGACGCGCTCGGACATGGAACGCGTCAACGCGATGATCATCTCGCGCACCGGCTCCGACGTGACGATGATCCCGGAGGTCGCCAATCACCTGATCTCCTCGGGCGGCAAACGGCTGCGGCCGATGCTGACGCTCGCGATGGCCGACCTCTGCGGCTATGCGGGCGATGGCCATGTCAAGCTCGCCGCCTCCGTCGAGTTCATGCACACGGCCACGCTGCTCCACGACGATGTCGTCGACGAGAGCGACATGCGCCGCGGCAAGCTCGCCGCCCGCATGCTCTGGGGCAACGAGGCGAGCGTCCTGGTCGGCGATTTCCTGCTCGGCCAGGCCTTCAAGATGATGGTCGAGGTCGGCTCGCTGCGCGCCCTCGACATCCTGTCGACGGCCGCCTCCGTGATCGCCGAGGGCGAGGTTCTCCAGCTCTCGGTCGCCAAGAACACGGAAACGACCGAGGACGAATATCTGGCAGTGATCCGCGGCAAGACGGCCGAGCTCTTCGCCGCCGCCTGCGAGGTCGGACCGGTCATCGCCGGCTCGCCCAAGGCCGATGCCGCCGCCTGCCGCAGCTATGGCCTCAATCTCGGCATCGCCTTCCAGCTCATCGACGACGCGCTCGACTATGGCGGCGTCGCCGCCAAGCTCGGCAAGAACACCGGCGACGATTTCCGTGAGGGCAAGATCACCTTGCCCGTCGTGCTCTCGTTCCGCCGCGGCGACGAGGCCGAACGCGCCTTCTGGAAGCGCACGCTGCAGGACGGCGAGATCCGCGACGGCGATCTGGAAGAAGCGCAGGCGATCATGCGCCGGCACAAGGCGCTCGACGACACGATCGCCCGCGCCGAGCACTATGCCCGGATGGCCAAGGATGCGCTCGGTCTTTTCCCGGCCTCGCCGATGAAGCAGGCTCTCAACGCCGCCGTCGATTTCTGCGTCGCGCGGGCGCATTGAGGCAAGCGCGTCCTGCCCGGGCTTGCCCCGAGCATCTGGGAAGCCAGTGCTTTCCTGTCGCGAGGTTCTCGGGTCTGCGCTGCGCCTCGCCCGAGAATGACGGCTGCGTCTAACGCAGCAGCGTCGGCTTCACCCACCAGCCCGGCCGCTCGCGCTGTAACGTCCTGGCGGCCGCAGCGCTAGAGGCGCAATCGTCGAACAGCGCGAAGCAGGTCGCGCCCGAGCCGGACATGCGCGCGAGCCGGCAACCGGGCAACGCCGCAAGCCGGTCCAGGACCTCGCCGATCACCGGTGCACCCCGCTGCGCCGGTGCTGCGAGATCATTACTGGTGGTCGCCAGATGGGCCAGCAAATCCGAGGCCGATGCCGGAACCGCAAGATTCTGCACGCGCGCTTCCGATACCGCCTCACCCGCCTTGAGACCAAGCGCTCGGAATACTCCCACCGTCTCGACGCCCACACCCGGATTGACCAGCACCGCAAAGAGCGGCGGCAGCCTGAGCACAGGGCCGAGCTTTTCACCGATGCCGGCCATCAGCCGCGCGCGCGAATGGAGACAGACCGATACGTCGGCTCCGACCTGCGCGGCGACCTCCCGCAGGATCGGATCGCCCGGAGCGATGCCGTTCAGGCGCGCGAGCAGGCGCAGCGCCGCAGCCGCATCGGCCGAGCCGCCGCCGATTCCCGAGGCGACCGGCAGGCGCTTGACGAGATGGAAGCGTCCCAGGCGTAGGCCCGGTCGCGCGGCAGCCAGAGCGCGGGCAGCGCGCAGGACGAGATTGCCGTCATCGGCCGCGAGTCCCTCGGACCGGGGCCCCGCGAGCGTCAGAGAAAGGCCGGCACCGGGATCGAGCGACAGCGTGTCGCCGATTCCGGCGAAAGCGACGAGGCTTTCGAGCTCGTGATAGCCATCGGCGCGCCGGCCGAGAACCCGCAGATCGAGATTGACCTTGGCGCGCGCACGCGTCGTCAGAGGCAGGGCCACGGCGTGAGGTCGGCGACGCGGAAGCGTCAGCCGCCGTCCTTCTTGGTCTCCTCGACGGCATTGGCCGAGGGATCCTCCAACCCGCGCTCGATCTTGCGCAGGATCTTCTCCAGGTCCTCGGGCTCGGGCTTGAGGTCACGGGCGTGGTTCCACTGGAACTTCGCCTCGAGCTGGCGCCCGGTGCGCCAGTAGACGTCGCCGAGATGGTCGTTGATGACCGGATCGGACGGGCGCAGTTCCGCGGCGCGCTCGATCTCGCGCGAGGCATCCTCATAGCGGCCGAGGCGGTAATAGGCCCAGCCGAGCGAATCGATGATGTAGCCGTCGCGCGGGCGCAGCTCGACGGCGCGGCGCAGCATGTCGAGCGCCTCGTCGAGCTTGAGATGCTTGTCGACCAGCGAATAGCCGAGATAGTTCAGCACCAGCGCACGCTCGCGGCCGAGCGGATCGGGCAGGAGTTCGAGCGCCTTGCGCAGATCGGCTTCGGCCTCGGGCCAGCGATTGGTGCGCTCGCGGGCGATGCCGCGGAAATAGAACAGGTCCCAGTTGGCGCGGCCGGGCGAGGCGAGCTTGTCGATGGCCTTGTCATAGGCCGCCGCGGCTTCCACGAATTTCTTGCGCGAGCGATAGATGTTGCCGAGCGCCGAGAGCGCGTCGACATCGTCCGGCCGCTCGGCAATGACCTTGTCGAGATGCTTCACCGCTTCTTCGGGCTTGCCCAGGTTTTCCAGGGCCAGACCGGCCTGGATCTCGGCATTCGGGCGCAGCGGCGAGGAGACCGGCATCTTGTCGTAGACGGCGACGGCATCCTCGGGCTGGCGGGCGCGTTCGAGAATGTCGCCGAGCGTCAGGATGGCGAGGTCGTGGCCGGGGTCGAGATAGATCGCCATGCGCAGGTAGAGCAGCGCGGCGGCTTCGTCGCCCTGGCGGTTGCCGGCGCTGGCGAGGCCATAGAGCACCTCGGCCGCGCCCTGCTGCGGCGTCGAGACCTGACGCGGCGGCGCATCCTTCTTGCCGACGAGCGCCATGCCCTCGCGGATGATCGGGTGATTCGGCAGCAGCCGGTCGAAGGCGGCATAGGTTTCCGCCGCGCCGTTGAAATCACCGTTGCGGGCCTGGAAGCGCGCCCAGAGATCGACCAGCCGGAGCGTGGTCTTCTCGGCGTCATAGGCGGATTTCAGTCGCTTCTCGGCTTCGCCCTTGCGGCCGGCGGCGTCGAGAATGAGCCCGGCGTGATAGTCGCGGAAAAGATTGTAGGACGCCTCGCCCTTCAGGCGCTCCAGCGTGTCGATCGCCCGGCGGGAATTGCCGGAGCCGAGATAGGACCAGGCCGTGAGCAGCGTCGCGGTGATGTCGGCCGCGCGCCCCCTGCCCCCGCGCTGGAGATGATTGCGCGCCGTCCGGTAGCTCTTCTGCTTGATCGAGCGGATACCGATGACGAGCTGGGCCAGCCCGTTGCTCGGATCCTGCTGGATCAGCTTGTCGGCGGCCCGGAAGGCATCCGGCATGGCGCCGTCGGCCAGGAAGGCGACGAAGGCGCGCTCGGTCAGGTCGTTGTTCTGCGGATCTTCCTTGATCGCCTCGCGCAGATAGACGGAGGCTGCGCCGAGATCGCGGGAGGCACCGGCGACGATCGCGGCGAGATAGTTGCCTTCCAGGCTGTCGCCCGGCTCGAGCGTGTCGGCCGTGCGGGCTTGCGTCGCGCCCTGGGCGGCGGCCACGGCTGGCAGGAACATCAAAAGCGACAACGCAGCAGCCGTGCCGGAAGCACGCACCTTCTTCAATAATGTCACGACTGCCATTCTCCCTCGGTCCGCAGCCTCACCATCTCGGGGCGCACTCTTCCAGCGGACCGTGATCGCTTCGCGTAGGCTGCCAAGATGGCGGTTTCCGGGCGGACGGGCAAGCGGCCCCCCGCCCGAATGCAGCTGTTTCGTAGCAGCGGCGCAACACTCCCGGAAATCTGCCTGACCAAGCGGCCGAAAGCCGAAAACGGTGATCATCACGCAGAGATATCGCGCCTATAGCTTGTCAGTCTGCAGCTTTCGCTGCGATTCCACTGGGACTGTTCCAATGAAGAAGATCATTCTGAGCATTGCCGCCGTCGCACTCCTCGGCGGCTTCGTCGCCGGCTGCGCCAAGGACGAGACCAAGCCGGTCGCCAAGGTCGTCCGCAAGGGCTGATCAACTCCGGTTGAAACGACAAAGGGCGCGCCGGCCGGCGCGCCCTTTTTTTGATTCAATGATGGAATGCCACAGGTGGCGCCGGCCAAGAACGATCGAATCATCGACCATCCCGGCAGGCAAGCCGGACGCCATCACATGTTCGCGTAGCCGGGCCCGCCGCCGCCTTCCGGCACCGTCCAGGTGATGTTCTGGGCGGGGTCCTTGATGTCGCAGGTCTTGCAGTGGACGCAGTTCTGCGCGTTGATCACGAAGCGCGGATTGGTCTTCGCCTCGGCGTTCTCGTAGACGACCTCGTAGACGCCAGCCGGGCAATAGAGCCGCGCCGGCTCGCCGTAAAGCGGGAGATTCTGCGCGATCGGGACCGACGGGTCGGCCAGCTTCAGATGGGCCGGCTGGTCCTCCTCGTGATTGGTCGAGGACAGGAAGACCGAGGAGAGCTTGTCGAAGGAGATCTTGCCGTCCGGCTTCGGATAGGTGATCGGCGTGACCTCGGCCAGCGGCTTCAGCGTCGCGAAATCCGGTTTGCCGTGCTTCAGCGTGCCGAAGGGCGACCAGCCGAAAAGCTGGTTCAGCCACATGTCGATGCCGCCGAGCCCGATGCCGAGCAAGGTGCCGAACTTGGACCAGAGCGGCTTGACGTTGCGGACGCGCTGCAGGTCCTTGCCGATGGCGCTGTCGCGCCAGCTCGTCTCGATCTCGACGACCTCGTCATGCCGGCGACCCGCCTGGAGCGCCGGCACCAGCTTCTCCGCCGCGAGCATGCCCGACAGGATGGCGTTGTGGCTGCCCTTGATGCGGGGCACGTTGACGAAGCCCGCGGCGCAACCGATCAGCGCGCCGCCCGGGAAGGTCAGCTTCGGCACCGACTGCCAGCCGCCCTCGGTGATGGCGCGCGAGCCATACGCGATGCGCTTGGCGCCCTCGAAGGTGTCGCGGATCAGCGGGTGGGTCTTGAAGCGCTGGAACTCGTCGAAGGGCGAGAGCGTCGGGTTCTGGTAGTTCAGATGCACGACAAAGCCGACGGAGACGAGATTATCGTCGAAATGATAGAGGAAGGAGCCGCCGCCGGTGCTGTTGTCGAGCGGCCAGCCGAAGGAGTGCTGGACGCGGCCCTTGTGGAACTTCTCCGGCTTGACCTGCCAGAGCTCCTTCAGGCCGATGCCGTATTTCTGGGGCTCGCGGCCCTCGTCCAGCGCAAAGCGCTTGATCGCGATCTTGGAGAGCGAGCCGCGCGCGCCCTCGCCCAGCAGCGTGTAGCGACCGCGCAGTTCCATGCCGCGGGTGAAGCGGTCGGAGACTGTGCCGTCCTTGGTGATGCCCATGTCGCCTGTAGCAATGCCGGCGACCGAGCCGTCCTCGTTGAAGAGCAGTTCGGCGGCGGCGAAGCCCGGATAGATCTCGACGCCGAGCGCCTCGGCGCGTGCGCCAAGGAACTTCGCGACGAGCCCGAGCGAGCCGACGAAATTACCATGGTTGTTCATCAGTGAGGGCATGCCGAAATTCGGCAGGCGGATGCCGTTCGGCTGCGTCAGGAAATAAAAAATGTCTTCCTTGACCTCGGTGGTCAGGGGACGATCGGGGTCCTCGCGCCAATCCGGAACCAGCTTGTCGAGGCCGATCGGATCGATGACGGCGCCTGAGAGAATATGGGCACCGACCTCGGCGCCCTTCTCGACCACCACGACCGAGATGGACTCGTCGAGCTGCTTCAACCGGATCGCAGCCGCCAGACCCGCAGGGCCAGCGCCGACGATGACGACGTCATAGTCCATGCTCTCGCGCGGTTCGCTCTGCGCTTCCTTCAGATCCATCCTGCCCTCCGCCTCACATCCCACGCCGCGGGAATTAGTTTATATATGAACCATCTTATTGACTGGTTCAACGCTCGGCTTCCGCCCAGTCTGGAACCCCTCTATCCAAGCGTGCGTTCCATTTTGCAACTGCGTCGGCTCGCGAAGCGGCCTTTCAGGGTATAGGGTGCTCCTATGAGCCTGTCCGATGCAGTCAGCCCCGACGCGCCCGATCCTTACGAGCTTTTGAGCTGGTACGCCGAGATGGGCGTGACCGAAGCGCTCGACGAGGCGCCGCGCAACCATTTCGCCGATCCGGCTCCTGCTGGCGAGCGCGGCGGCGACGGGCAGCCGCGCCTGCGCCCGCTACCCGGCCGCCCTGCTGCACCGGCACGGCCGATGGCGGCTGCGGCAACGGCACCGGACGACGCAACGGTCAGCGCCCGAGCGCTCGCTCGCGAAGCCCGCACGCTCGACGAACTGAAGACCGCGCTGGCCGGTTTCGAAGGCTGCGCGCTGAAGGCCACCGCCAAGAACCTGGTCTTCGCCGACGGCAATCCGCAGGGCCGGGTGATGATGGTCGGCGAAGCGCCCGGTGCCGACGAGGACCGCATCGGTCTGCCCTTCGTCGGACGCTCCGGGCAGTTGCTCGACCGCATGCTGGCCGCGATCGGGCTGAGCCGGAAGGACGACGTCTATATCGCCAACCTGCTGCCGTGGCGCCCGCCGGGCAACCGCGATCCGTCCATACAGGAAGCGACCATCTGCCTGCCTTTCATACAGCGCCAGATCGAACTCGCCGACCCCGACATACTCGTCTGTATAGGCAAGCCCTCAGCTCAGGCCCTGCTTGGCTTCAAGAGCATTACCGCGTCGCGCGGAAAGTGGGTGGAATACGACACCGGCGCGCGGCGCATCCGGGCGATCGCGACTCTGCATCCGGCCTATCTGCTGCGACGCCCGCTCGAAAAGCGACTCGCCTGGCGGGACCTCCGCGCGCTGAAGGCCGCGCTCGACGGGAAGGCCTGACCGGGAAGCTGCGGGAACCGCCGCAGTCACCCGGCGTTCAGGAGCGGGTTGCAAAGACGACTTGAGTTCCCGGCATCTCCCAGCGAGATTGCGGGAGAGCTTCGCCGGGGATGCCTTCATGCAATGGGAAGATTACCGCCAGTCCGATAATCTCGAGGACAGGCGCGGCAGTGGTGGCGGTGGCTTCGCCGGCATGCCCGGCGGGCGCGGTGGCGTCGGCATCGGCACGATGGTCGTGCTCGGCCTGCTCGGCTGGGCGCTCGGCATCGATCCGCGCCTGCTCATCGGCGGCGCCGAATTGATCGGCGGCATCGGCGGGCGCGAGCAGACTCAGGAAACGCGCCGCTCCTCCGGCCCGCCGGAGGACCAGATGGGCCGCTTCGTCTCGGCCGTTCTGGCGCAGAACGAGGACATCTGGTCGAAGCTGCTGCCGCAGCAGGCCAATACCCGCTACCAGCCGCCCCGGCTCGTCCTGTTCTCCGGCGTCGACCGCTCAGGCTGCGGCACCGCGCAATCGGCGATGGGGCCGTTCTATTGCCCGGTCGACAAGAAGGTCTATCTCGACACCTCCTTCTTCCAGGAGATGCAGCGCAAGCTCGGCGGTGGCGGCGATTTCGCCTATGCCTATGTGATCGGCCACGAGGTCGGCCATCACATCCAGAATCTGCTCGGCATCCTGCCCAAGGCCAACCAGATCCGCGAGCGTTCCTCGGAGCGCGACGCAAATGCGATCTCGGTGCGAATCGAATTGCAGGCGGACTGCTTCGCCGGGGTCTGGGCCCATAACGTCCAGGCGATGGGCCGAATCGACCAGGGCGATATCGACCAGGCGATGCGCACCGCCTCCGCCATCGGCGACGACAAGCTTCAGAAGGCGGCGCAAGGCACGGTTGTGCCAGACTCCTTCACCCACGGCTCCTCGGCGCAGCGCATGAGGTGGTTCACCACGGGCTTCCAGTCAGGCTCGATGCAGAGCTGCGACACGTTCCGGAATCAGGTGTAGCGCCGCCAGACGGTGGCGGGATCGCCGACGGTCACCGCCGCCTCGTCCCGCTGGTCGATCGCGCCGACCGGTCGTCCAAAACAAATCGGGCCCGAACGGGCCCGCGACGTCGTGAGAGTGTCGTGGGGGGGGGGGGGGGCCGCGCCCCCCGGGGGGGGGGGGGGGGCGGCCCGCTCCCTCCGCACGCGCTAGTGCTTGCCGACACTTGCTGCGCGGAGGGGCTGCCCCTCACCCGCTCGCTGCGCTCGCACCCTCTCCCGATGGGAGAGGGTTACGTGGCGCCCTTGTCTACTTCACGAACTGCGCGTCGGCGAGCGGTGCCAAGTCCGGCTTCTTCTTGATGACGCCCGTCTCGAGCAGGATGTCCGTCGCGTCCTTCATGAAGGGCTGCATCGTCTTGGCGAAGTAGTCGCGGTTGGCGTTGTGGTCGTACCAGGTGACCAGTGCGGCCGACTTGCCGAACTCCTCGCCCGACTGCTTGACGTCGGCGCCCATGATCTTGAATGAGTCCGCCTGATTCTTCTTGATGAGATCAAGCGCCTCGAACCAGCCGTCGATGACGGCCTTCACCGCCTTCGGGTTCTTCTTGATGTAGTCGGGCTGGAAGGCGAGCGTGTCGATGATGACGCCGGGCGTCTCCTTCGACGAGATCAGGATGTGGCCGTCGGTGACCGACTTGAGCGCGCCGGACATGTACGGCTCATACGTGACCGCCGCATCGAACTGACCCGCCGCGAAGGCCTGCGCCGCCGGATTCGGGCCGAGATTGGACGGCTTCACGTCCTTCATCGACATGCCGTTCTTCTTCAGTAGATAGTTGAACCAGAAGTTCGACACGGCGCCGGGGTTATCGACCGCGACGGTCTTGCCCTTGAGGTCGGCGAAGCTCTTGATCGCGTTCTTGGTGAGCACGCCGTCGCCACCGGTCGAGCTGTCGATCACCAGCACCTGCGTCACCGGCACGTTGGCCGCGACATAGGTGATGTGCGTGTCGATCGTCGTCGCGATCGCCTGCACCTCGCCCGCGGCCATCGCCGCGTGACGGGCCTGGGTCGGCATCTTCTTGATCTCGAAATCGATGCCGTGCTTCTTGAACAGGCCCTTCTCCTGCGCCAGCGTGAACCGCGCAAAGCCGGTCCAGCCGCTCATCGCCAACACGACTTTCGGGTTCGCCTGCGCCTGCTGCGTCTGCGCCATCGCGGGTGCCGCCGCGACCGCGAGAACCGCGGCGCACAGCCCTGCGGACCATCGATTGAGAACCATCGGGACCTCTCCTGCCTCGGGTTATTGGGACCGGCCGGGCTTGGACGCCCGCCGCTTCGCAACAAAACTGGCGCAATCGTAGCGGGATCGGCCCGCTTTGCAAGCGAGCCCCCTGCGCCTGTCCTGCATGCCCCTGCCCCTATTCCGGGCAGTCTGCCGTGATAAGGTGCCGGCCGCGTTTATCGGAGAGCAGAGAATGAGCACCGTCGTCGCCGCCGAGCCTTCCGCCGAAGCCAAAGTCATCCGCAAGGCCGTTGCAGCACTGAACCCGTTCCGCGCGCGCGCCACCGACGCCGACGTGGCCAGAGCGAACGTGAAGGTGCGGCGCTTGCACTTGAATGAATCGTGCTTCCCGCCCTCGCCGCGCGTGGTCGAGGCGATCGCGGCTGCGGCCTCGCAGGTCAACCGCTATCCCGACCCGACCTGGCGTGCGCTGGCCGCCGCCATCGGCCAGCGCACCGGCGTCGAGCCGGCGCGCCTCGTCTTCAGCAATGGCAGCGACGAGTTGCTCATGCTGCTCAGCCAGATCGTGCTGGAGGCCGGCAACAGCGCCGTGCTGCCCACGCCGTCCTTCCCGCGCTATTGGACGGCAACAGTGTTTACCGGCGCCACGCCCATCCCGGTGCCGGTGCGCAAAGACGGTGCCAACGACGTACCGGCGATGCTGGCTGCCATCCGGCCGGACACGCGGCTCGTGTTCTGCGCGACACCGAACAACCCGACCGGCGCCATGCTCGACGCATCAGACCTGAAGCGGCTGGCGCAAGACGTACCGGCACGCTGCCTGCTGCTGGTCGACGAGGCGTATTTCGAGTTCGCGCGGCATGCCGGCGGCCCCGATGCGCTCGCTGCGTTGCAGGCCAGGCGCGGACCGTGGGCGGTCGTGCGCACCCTGTCGAAGGCGTACGGCCTTGCCGGCATGCGCGTGGGCTACGCGCTGCTGAGCGGACCGGACCTCGCCGAGGCAGTCAACCGCGCCCGCGGTATGTTCAACGTCAACATGCTGGCGCAGATCGCGGCCCTCGCCGCCCTCAAGGACAAGGCGCACACGCAGCGCCTGCTCGACGACTGCGCCACTGAGCGCAAGCGGCTGTCGGAAGGCTTCGCCCGCCTGGGCTGCCCGCCGCTGCCGAGTGTGGCCAACTTCGTATCGGCGCAAGTGCCGATGCCGGCCGCCGACGCCGTGAAGGCGTTCCAGGAGCGCGGCATCCTGATCACCGCGACCGGCGCCCCGCCCTTCGAGCGCCACATCCGCGTCACCATCGGCACGGCCGAGGACACGGATGCGGTGCTCAAGGCGCTCGCCGAGATCGTGCGCGCCTAGGACGCGCGGCGGGTCGCTTCGCCGCTGGCGATCTCGCCGCGCTCCAGATTCATGTGCGCGAAGTGGCTGCGGTACTCGCCTGGCGTCATGCCGGTGTAGCGCTTGAACAGGTTGCGGAAGTACGCGACGTCCTCGTAGCCGATGGTCGAGCACACCGCCTGGATCGACGGAGCACCATTCTCCAGCATCTCCTTCGCGGCGGAGACCCGCAGCATCTGGCCGTAGGCGCCCGGCAGATGGCCGGTCGCCGCCTTGAAGCGGCGGATGAAGTTGCGCGGGCCCATGCCGACGAGGTCGGCCAGCGTCTTGATCGAGACGTCGCTGTTGTACTG
>JAEWKP010000483.1 GCA_023393655.1 Pseudomonadota bacterium
CGCTGAAGGACTCCTCCGAGATTTACGATCTCGCCTTCTTCCCGGCCCATCCGACGCTCGACAACTACGTCACCGTGCTCTCGGACGGCCGCTTCCTGCGCTGGTTCGCCAACTCCTTCGGCATCGCCACCGCGGTCACCCTTTCGAACGTCTTCTTCGACAGCCTCGTCGGCTACACCCTGGCGAAATTCCAGTTCCGCGGCCGCTATCTCGTCTTCATCGCGATCCTCTCGACGCTGATGATCCCGACGGAGATGCTGGTCATCCCCTGGTATGTCATGGCCAAGAACTTCGGCTGGCTCGACAGCTACTGGGGCATCATGTTCCCCGGCATGATGACGGCCTTCGGCACCTTCCTGATGAAGCAGTTCTTCGAGACGGTGCCCGACGACTTCCTCGAAGCCGCGCGCGTCGACGGCCTCAACGAGTTCGCGATCTTCTGGCGCATCGCCATGCCGCTGGTGACGCCGGCCCTCTCGGCGCTGGCGATCTTCACCTTCCTCAGCAACTGGACCGCCTTCATCTGGCCGCTGATCGTGACGACCTCCAAGGAACTCTACACCTTGCCGGTCGGCCTCACGAGTTTCGCGGTGGAATCGCAGGTCCAGTGGGAATTGATCATGACGGGCGCCGCGCTCGCGACCCTGCCGACGCTAACCGTCTTCCTGCTGCTCCAGCGCTACATCGTGCGCGGCGTGGTCCTCGCCGGTCTCAAGGGCTGATTGCCATGACGCAAACCGATCCCCGCGCGAGCGACACCTCCGTCTTCCCCGATCCGACCTACAAGGAGACCGTGCTGCGCCCGCTCTTCGACGGCGCGAAGACGCATCATGTCGAGAGCTTCCGCGCCATCGACCGCGCCCATCTCGCGATGCTCGCGGAGACCGGCATCCTGCCGCGCGCCACCGCTGGTCGCATCGCCCGCGCGCTCGCCGAAATCGATGCCGAGATCGACCCGGCCGGATTGAGCTATGACGGCACGGTGGAGGATTACTTCTTCCTGATCCAGGCGGAACTGAAGAAGCGCCTGCCGGCTGACGATGCCGGGCGCCTCCATACCGGCCGCTCGCGCAACGATATCGACCACACCCTGTTCAAGCTCGCCCTCAAGCCGCGGCTCGACCATATGGCCGGACTGCTGCGTGCGCTCATCACCGCGACCCTCGACCTCGCCGAGCGCGAGAAGGCGACGCTGATCGTCGCCTATACCCATGGCCAGCCAGCGCAGCCCACCACCTTCGGCCATTACCTCTCCGCCGCGATCGAAGTGATGCTGCGCGACCACGAGCGATTGGTGCAGGCGCGCGCCTTGCTCGATCTCTCCCCGATGGGCGCCGCCGCGATCACCACCTCGGGCTTCCCATTGGATCGTGCCCGCGTCGCGCATCTGCTCGGCTTCGCCGCGCCCCTCCAGAATTCCTATGGCTGCATCGCCGCCATCGACTACCTCACTGCGACCTATAGCGCGGTCGAGCTCGTCTTCCTGCATCTCGGCCGCCTGATCCAGGATTTGCAGGTCTGGACCGCCTTCGAGGTCGGCCAGCTCTATGTGCCCAATGCCTTCGTGCAGATCTCCTCGATCATGCCGCAGAAGCGCAATCCCGTCCCGATCGAACATCTGCGCCATCTGGCCTCGCAGACCGTGGCACGCGCCCGGATGG
Organism: Pseudomonadota bacterium; assembly: GCA_023393655.1. Classification (GTDB taxonomy): domain Bacteria; phylum Pseudomonadota; class Alphaproteobacteria; order Rhizobiales; family Beijerinckiaceae; genus Allobosea. The sequence continues at coordinate 1,662 of JAEWKP010000483.1, forward strand.
TCAGGGACATCGTCCACAACACGCCCTTCACCGACATGAACGACGCCGAGGGCGAAACCAACGAGGCCGGCTACCAGGCCTTCGCGACGGGCGAGCGTGAGCTCAGCCTCCTCGCCGCGCTGCTGCCGGCGTTGCAGGTCGACGGGCGGCGTGTGGCGGAAAATATCCGCCGCTCCTGCATCACCATCACCGAGCTGGCCGACACACTGGTGCGGTCGGAGGGGCTCTCCTTCCGCACCGCCCACGAGATCGCTGCCGATGTCGCGCGCGCCGTGGTTGCAGCCGATGGCGATCTGCCGCGCGATGGCTATGCCCCGTTCTGTAAGGCCTTCCGCGAGCATGCCGGCCGCGAGCCGCAATTGAACGAAGCCGCTTTTGCCGAAGCCGTTTCGCCCGAGCATTTCGTCGCGGTGCGCGAGCGTTTCGGCGGACCGGGGCCGCAAGCGCTGGCCGCCGCCTTTGCGGGTTATCGCGGTGTCCTGGTGGCTGCCGGCCTTGCTGCGACCGCAACCGCTGCGCGCGAGGCTTCCGCGCGCCATGAACTCGACGCCGCCTTCGCGGATCTGATGGGAGCAGCCTGATGGCGGGCATCGAGCTTCAGGGACTGGTCAAGCGCTACGGCAAGACGCAGGTCGTCCACGGCATCGACCTCGCGATCGAGGACGGCGAATTCGTCGTCTTCGTCGGCCCCTCCGGCTGCGGCAAGTCGACGACCTTGCGCATGATCGCCGGTCTCGAGGAGATCGACGGCGGCACCATCACCATCGGCGAGCGGCCCGTGAACCGGCTGGAGCCGAAGGAGCGGAACATCGCCATGGTGTTCCAGAACTACGCGATCTACCCGCATATGAGCGTCGCCGAGAATATCGGCTTCGGCCTCTATACGGCGAAGCTCGACAAGGCGGAGAAGCGCCGACGGATCGAGGAGACCGCCCGCGTCCTCGGCCTCGAACCGCTGCTCGAACGCAAGCCCTCGGCCCTGTCCGGCGGCCAGCGCCCGCGCGTCGCCATCGGCCGCGCCATGGTCCGCGAACCCTCGGCCTTCCTGTTCGACGAGCCGCTCTCCAATCTCGATGCGCAGTTGCGCGCCCAGATGCGGCTGGAGATCAAGCGCCTGCACCAGCGGCTCGGCCGCACCATCGTCTTCGTTACCCATGACCAGGTCGAGGCGATGACGCTGGCCGACCGGATCGTGGTGATGCGCGACGGCCGCATCCTTCAGGTCGGCGCGCCGATGGAGCTCTACGAGAAGCCGGCCGACGTCTTCACCGCCCGCTTCATCGGCTCTCCGACGATGAACATCCTTCCGGCCAAGACGACCACTGCCGATGGCAAGCCGAAGCTGGAAATCGCGGGCAACGCCGTCGCCCTGCCGGCCCGCTCGACGCCGCTCCCCGCCGAGGTACTGGTCGGCGTCCGCCCGCAGGAACTGCGCGTGCTCGCCTCCGGCGAAAGCGCCGATCTCGTGCTCACCGGCAAGGTCGCGGTGGTCGAGCCGCTCGGCTCCGAGACCTTCGTGCATGTCGAGCATGGCGATGGGCTGATCCTCGCCTCTGCCTCGGCCAAGGCGCCGCCGGTCGTCGGCCACGAGGTTCGCCTAGGCGCCGGCATCGACGCGCTGCGCCTGTTCGACGCGGCGACCGAGCGCACCCTATGAGCGCCGGCCGCGACCTCGTCCTCAGCATCGGCCGGCTCTACTGCGATATCGTCTTTCGCGGGTTCGACGCATTGCCGCGTCTCGGCGAGGAACGCTTCGCCGAGACCGTGGCGATCGTACCCGGCGGCGGCGGTTTCATCACGGCCGCCCATCTCGCGGCGCTCGGAACGCATGCAGGCCTGCTCGCCCGCATCGGCACCGACCCGCTCTCGGGCACGCTCGCCCCCGCACTGACGGAAAGCGGCGTCGATCTGCGCTGGCTCGAACGCACGCCCGAAGCCGGCCCGCAACCGACCGTCGTGATGGTGCAGGACGGCGAGCGCGCCTTCCTGTCCCGACGCGCCGGCCGCGCCCGCCCGGCGACACTGGATGCAGCCCTCGCCGACCCGGCCGCGCGCCATCTCCACATCGCCGAATTCGCGACGCTCGCCGAAATCCCCGACCTGATCGACAGAGCGAAGCACGCCGGCCTCACCGTCTCGCTCGATCCGAGCTGGGACGATGACTGGATCCGCCGGCCGGACCTGATCGCACGGGCCGCCGGCGCCGATATCTTCCTGCCCAATGCGGCCGAGGCGATCGCCATCGCGGGCTGCGGCGATCTCGATGAAGCCGGCATCCGCCTCGCTCGCCATTTCCCCATCGTCGTCGTCAAGGACGGCGGCAACGGCGCACGGCTGTTCCGACGTGACACCGCCTTTTCCTTCCCGGCGCCCGAAGGCGGACCGGTGCTCGATACGACCGGAGCGGGCGATGCCTTCAATGCCGGTTTCCTTGCCGCCTGGCTTGCCGGGCGCTCGTCTGAACAAGCCTTGGCGGAAGGCATCGTCTGCGGCACTCTCTCTGTGCGTTCGGTCGGCGGAGCCGGAACGCGGCTCGACCGTGCCGATGTCGATGCCATGAGCCGGACCCTGCTGTGCAGCCATGACCGGATCGATGCCTGAAGCCCTTCTCACATGCGAGGCGGCGGAGGCGGCCGAGGTCGCCGCCCGCCAGATCTCGGCCAATGCCGGCGCGATGGCGCAACTGGGCGAGCAGCTTCGCCGGCGCAGACCCGCCTTCATCGCGACCTGCGCGCGCGGTTCCTCCGACCATGCCATGACCTATGGCAAGTACCTGCTGGAGCGGACGCTGGGCCTGCCCGTCGCCTCGCTCGGCCCCAGCCTCGCCTCGATCTATCGCGAAGAGCTCGATCTCTCCGGCGCAGTCTTCATTGCCGCCTCGCAATCCGGCCGCAGCCCGGACACGCTCCAGTTGACCGAGACCGCCAGGCGCGGCGGCGCGCTGACGGTCGGGCTGATCAACGACATGAAATCGCCGCTCGCCGGGTTGGTCGACGTCGCCTTGCCCCTCGGCGCCGGCTCCGAGACCAGCGTCGCCGCGACCAAGAGCTTCCTCGCCACCGGCATCGCCCTCCTGCATCTCGCCGCCGCCTGGAGCTGCGAGCGCAGCCTGTCGGATGCGCTGGTCAGGTCGCCCGAACTGCTCCGGCAGGCCGGCCTCTGCGACTGGTCGCCCTTCTTCGATCGCTTGAGGGATGCGACCAGCCTTTATGTCATCGGTCGCGGGCTTGGCCTGGGCATCGCCCAGGAAATGGCGCTGAAGTTCAAGGAAACCTGCCGCATCCATGCCGAAGCCTTCAGCGCGGCCGAGGTGCTGCATGGGCCAATGGCGCTGGTCGGGCCGGGCTTTCCGGCGTTGGTGCTCGATCCCGCCGATGAAGGCAGCGACAGCACGCTTTCGGTCGCCCGCAGCTTCGCAGAGCTCGGTGCGGAGATCGCCTATGCCGGCATCGAGACGGCACCGGGAATCGCCCTGCCCGTGCCGGTGGAGACACCTGCCGTGCTGATGCCACTCCTGCAGGCGCGAGCGTTCTATGGCGGCATCGCGGCGCTGGCCAAGGCGCGCGGGCTCGATCCCGATCGCCCGCCTCACCTGCGCAAGGTCACGCAGACGCTTTGAGACCCGGCCGACGTCGGGCGAGGTTCCGTCGAAACGCGGCTTGCTCTAGAGCTGATGCGGCCTCACGCCCTGGATCGCAGCCGATGAAACAGCCGCTCACGCCCGCTTCGCTCGCCCCGCCCTTCGGGCAGTATTCCCATGGCATGAAGACCGACGCGCAGGGCGTCCTGCTGACGTCCGGCCAGCTCGGCATCGCGCCCGACGGCAGCATCCCGGACGATGCCGGCGCGCAGGCCCGGATCTGCTTCGGGAACATCGCCGCGATCCTGCGCGAGGGCGGGCTCTCGATGGCGAATGTCGTGCGCCTCAACGCCTTCGTCACGGACCGCAAGCATATGCCGGCCTATATGAAGGCGCGCGACGAGGCGCTGGCCGATTGCCCGGTCAAGCCGGCCTCGACGCTGGTGATCGTCTCCGGCTTCAGCCGGCCGGAATTCCTGGTCGAGGTCGAGGCGACGGCCGTCTATTGAGCCGGCCTGGCCTCTATCCGCGGGCGCTCAGTGCGCCCCCGCCTTGACGAAATTGGCGAGTTCCGGCGTCTGCGGATTGGCGAAGAGCTCCTTCGACGGCCCGCTCTCCCAGATCAGCCCCTGGTGCATGAAGACGGTGGTATCCGCGACGGTGCGCGCGAAATTCATCTCGTGCGTCACCAGCAGCATGGTCATGCCGCCCTTGGCGAGCTTCTCCATCACCAGCAACACCTCGCCGGTCAGCTCCGGATCGAGTGCCGAGGTCACCTCGTCGAACAGCATCACCTTGGGCTGCATCGCGAGCGACCGGGCGATCGCAACGCGCTGCTGCTGGCCGCCCGAGAGATTGTCCGGATAGCTGTCGAATTTCTCGGAGAGCCCGACCTGCGCCAGCACGTCCTTGGCCAGCGCCAGGGCCTGCGCCTGCGGCACGTTCTTGGTGATGCGCGGCGAGAGCATGATGTTCTGCCCCACCGTCAGATGCGGAAACAGGTTGTAGCTCTGGAAGACGATGCCGACATCCTTGCGCAATTCGCGCAGCTTCGTCGGGTCCTGGGTCATGACATGACCCGCGACCTCGATCTTGCCGGCATGGAAGCTCTCGAGCCCGTTGATGCAGCGCAGGAGCGTCGACTTGCCCGAGCCCGAGCGGCCGATGATCGCGACCACCTGGCCGGCATCGACGCTGAGCGAGACGCCTTTCAGCACCTCCAGCGAACCGAAGCGCTTATGGATGTCTTCAATGAGAACGGCTGGCATTCATCACCTTTTCGAGATGGCGGCTGAGCCGGGAGAGCGGGAAGCAGATCGCGAAATAGATCGCTGCGACCACGGTGAAGATTTGAAAGGCCTGATAGGTCGCGTTGTTGACCAGCATGCCGGCGCGCATCAGGTCGACGAAGCCGACGACCTGCACGATCGAGGTGTTCTTCACCAGCTGTACGAGGAAACCGACCGTCGGCGGCAGTGAAATGCGGACCGCTTGCGGCAGGATTACATGGCGGTAGGTCTGCGCCGTCGTATGCGCCAGCGAGGCCGAGGCTTCCCATTGCTGGCGCGGCACGGATTCGATCGAGCCGCGCCAGATCTCGGCGAGATAAGCCGAGACGTAGATCGACAGCGAGGCCGAGGCCGCGAGGAAGGGCGGCAATTCGATGCCGAGAGCCGAGAGCCCGTAATAGCTCATGAACAGCACCATGAGCACCGGGATCGACTGGATCACCAGGATGTAGCCACCCGCGAAGCGTCGCAGCCAGCGGATGCGCGACAGGCGCATGAGCGCGAAGGCGCCGCCGATGATGCTGCCGATGAAGAAAGCGATGACGGTGAGCGCCAGCGTCCAGCCGGCGGAGCGCAGGATGAAGAGAATTTCCGGCCAACCGAAGGTCTGCATCAGGCGGCCTCCCCATGCGCTTCGGTGAGGCGGGCAAGGCCCGACACCTGCGGGAAGAGCCTCCGGCCGAGCCAGTTGAGGAACAGCTTCAGCGAGAGCGCCAGCACGAGATAGATCACGGTGACGACGATATAGGTCTCGAACGAGCGGAACGTGTCCTGCTCGATGATCGCCGCCGTACCCGACAATTCCTGCACCGAGACGAAGGAGCAGATGCTGGACGCCAGCATCATCAGCACGAACTGGCTCGACAATGCCGGCCAGACGCGGGCGAAGGCGGGCTGCAGCACGACATGCTTCAGCACCTGCCATTTGCTCATCGCCAGGGCCAGGCCCGCCTCGATCTGCGACTTGTGGATCGAGTCGACGCCGGCGCGGATGATCTCGGTGGCATAGGCGGCCAGGTTGAGCGTCATTGCCAGGACGGAGGCTTCCAGGCCGTCGAGGCGGATGCCGATCTGCGGGAGCCCGAAGAAGATCATGAAGAGTTGCACCAGGAACGGCGTGTTCCGCATCAGCTCGACATAGGCGTCCACGATATAGCCGGCCCAGCTCCCCGCGAGGCTGCGCAGCGCGGTCATCGCCGTCGCCAGAACGAGGCCCAGCGTGATCGCGACGAAGGACAGCGCGATCGTCAGCCAGACCCCGTGGAGGATCATCGGCCATTTGGAAAAGACGTCTTGGAAGAGCAACGGCGCGCTCCTTCGTCCGGGAAGGTCGATGGTGGTCGCCGGGGCGGGGGGGGGGGGGCGGGG
>JAEWKP010000484.1 GCA_023393655.1 Pseudomonadota bacterium
CCCCAGAACGTTGCCTCGCGCGAATTGAACCGGCTGCTCAGCTCGCCGAGGACTGCAGGGTCCTCGCAGACGGGCAGGGCGCCATACATCGGGATGATGCGCGCTTCCGCCCGGTCCGCCGGGTGGACGTAGCGGCGGCTGCCGGCATCGGCGGCGGCGAAAGCCGTCAGGCAGCCGAGGGAAACAAGGGCGGTTCGCAGCAGGGCGCGGCGCATCGAATCAGGCCTCGTATGGGAGGGCGAAGTTGGCGCGCACGATGGCGGTGCGCCGGGCGCCGGTCAAGGCGGCAGAGACGCCATGCGGAGAAGTCGGGCCGGCACGAATCCGCCGCGCTGGCATGATCGGCGGCAATCGGACAGATTGATCGGATAAACACGGGGAAACGACATGACGGACTGCTTCGACGATCCGGCGGCGCGCATCGAGGATGCGGATGCCCTGCGCGGCCATATCGGCCCGGTCTCGCCGCTGGCGACCGGCAAGGTGCTGCGCCGGCTCGACCAGTTCTGCCGGGACTTCATCGCGCTCTCGCCGTTCCTGGTTCTCGCGAGCTGCGATGCCGACGGCAATGCCGATGCCAGTCCGCGCGGTGACGGGCCGGGCTTCGTGCGCGTGCTCGACGACAATACCCTCCTGATTCCCGACCGGCGCGGCAATAACCGGGTCGATTCCTTCGGCAACATCCTCTCGGCCCCGGGTGTCGGGCTCGTCTTCATGGTGCCGGGGATTCCGTAAACCCTGCGCGTCAACGGCAAGGCGCATGCGACGCGTGATCCCGCTCTGCTGGCGCCTTCCGTCATGCAGGAACGCGTGCCGGTGACCGGGATCGTCGTCACGGTCGAGGAAGCCTATTTTCATTGCGGCAAGGCGCTGATCCGCTCGAAACTCTGGGACCCGGCCTCGCAGGTGCCGCGCAACTCCTTCCCGACGCTCGGCCGCATCATCGCCGACCAGACCAAGGCGGTCGATGGCGACGAGGCCGACCGCAATCTCGAGGAAGCCTATCGCCTGCGCCTGTATTGAGAAGGCCTGCTCAGCCCTCGCGCATGCTGCGGGCCGAGCGATCCTGCCGGCGGCGATGCAGCAGCGTGCCGAGTTGCCAGGCGGCGAAGGCAAGGAAGCCAAGGCCGATCAGGCTGCGGTTACGGGCCGATTCCGAGAGCTTCGCGAAGCTCCTGTCATAGGAGAGCAGGATTTTTCCGGCGCTCGTCGCCTCGTAAACGAGCCCGGCATCGGGGTCGACGAGGAAGCGCAGCGGCTGGCCCCAGCGAATATCGCCCAGGCCATCGACCCAGAGGTTGCGCGGCGGTGCGTAGGTCTGGAGCATCCGGCCGGATGCGACGAGGGGGAGGAGCTGGGTGCGATAGCCGCCGCGATTGCGGCCGATGCCGCTGCTGACGATGGGCATCTCGACCGAGATCGGGCCGACATGCTCGGCAACCGACAATCGGTCCCGGGGCAGGGGGCTGGCTTGCCAGCCGGACAGCACCATGAAGAGGCCGAAGCCGGCCGTACCGAGGCCGACGGCGACGATCCAGGCGTCTGATGGCTTCCGACCCGTCGGCGTGCCCTTTCGCGTATCAGCCCTGCTGGCGGATCGTAGCTGGTTTGACGACGGGTTTGTAGGTCGCAACGGTGGCGCGCCGCTCCAGGACGAGCAGGACGAGGCCGGCGGCCACGATCAGGGCCGCGCCGCAGAGCATGGCGGGCGTCGGCCAGTCGCCGAAGATGAACCAGCCGAAGACCAGCGCCCAGACGATCAACGTGTACTGATAGGGCACGACGACCGAGGCCTCGGCCAGCTTGAGCGAGCGGGTGACGCAGATATGCGCGCCCATCGCGACGATGCCGAGCAAGGCGAGAAGGGCGGCATCCTTCAGGCTCGGCGTCACCCAGCCGAAGGGCAGGAGCGCCAGCCCCATCAGGAGCGCGCCCAGCGTCTGCCAGGCGACCAGCGTGACGTCCGGCGTGCCGCGCAATTGACGCCCGGCGATCATCATCGCGGCGAAGAAGAAGCTGCCGAGCACTGCGATCAGGGCCGGCATCGACAGGCTGGCGCCGCTCGGGTTGAGCGAGACCGCGACGCCGGCGAAGCCCAGCGCAATGGCGAGCCAGCGCCGGCCGTCGATGCGCTCGCCAAGCAGGAGCGCGGCGAGGATCACGACCCAGACCGGCGCCGCGAGCCAGATCGTCATGGCATCGGCAAGCGGCAGATAGGTCACGGCCAGATAGAACAGCGCGACCTCGCCCGACGAGAACAGCACGCGCAGGGCCTGCAGGCCGGGACGCTCCGGCCGCAATGTCCGCCGCACGCCCTGCTTGAAGACGAAGGGCAGGATGACGACGAGCGCCGCCAGGCTGCGCACCACCAGGAGCTGCCCGACCGTGTAGGTCGCGACCAGCCATTTGCCCATCACATCGTTCAGCGAAAACAGCAGGATGCCGATGAGCATCATGGCGATGCCGGTGAGCGAGGCGTTGCGGGCGGTCATGTCAGGCGAGAGGTTCCGAGGGCGAGCCACCACTGGCCGAGTTGGGAGCGCGTGGCAATCCGCGCCGCCGCATACCTGCATGAGTTCACGATATTAAGTGTTGACTTAATTAAGTGATTATAAAATTATTGGGCCATGGATCGCTTTGCCGCCCTTGCCGACCCGACCCGCCGCAGCATCATCGAGATGCTGGGCGAGCGGGCGCTTTCGGCGGGAGAAATCGGTGCAGGCTTCAGCGCCAGCGCACCGGCGATCTCGCAGCATCTCAAGGTGTTGCGCGAAGCCGGGCTGGTGAGCGTCGAGGTTCGTGGACAGCAGCGGATCTATCGGCTCGACCCGGCAGGGCTCGCGGCGTTCGATGTTTGGCTGCGCAAGGTCCGGGGCTTCTGGGGGCGCCATCTCGATATCCTGGAACAGGAACTCGCAAAGCCCGAACCGGGCGAGGGAGATAACCGATGAACGAATACGGTGTCGTGCTGGAAAGCGGCGCGGTGCGCTTCGAGCGCCTGCTGCCGGGGCCCGTCGAGCGGGTCTGGTCCTATCTCACCGAGTCGGAGAAGCGCGGGCGATGGCTGGCCTCCGGCGCCTTCGACTTGCGGGTCGGCGGCCACACGGAGATGCTGTTCAAGCATTCGCAGGTCACCGACGAGGCGCCTCCGGACGCCTATCGCGAGGTGCACGAGAACGGCGTGCGCTCGACCGGCACGATCACCCGCTATGAGCCGCCCCGGATCATCGCCTTCACCTGGGGCGGAGGCGGCGAGCCGGAATCCGAGGTCGCGTTCGAACTCGTGCCGAAGGGCGAGAAGGTCCTGCTGGTGCTGACGCATCGCAAGCTCTCGAGCAAGGCCGAGATGATCAGCGTTTCCGGCGGCTGGCACATGCATCTCGGCCTGCTGGAAGACCTGCTCACCGGCAGCAAGAAGCGCGGGTTCTGGTCGCGCTTCGAGGCGCTCGATGCGGATTATGCCGCGCGCTATGCCGAGCTGCCCGAGCCCGGCAGGGGCTGATCAGAGGCTCGCCGCCGCTCGCGCCGCCTGGTCGTACTGGCCGGAGAGCGAGCGCATGGCGGCGGCGATCTCGGAGAGCCGGGCCGGGTCGGCGCCGGTGGCGCGGATCGACTTGACCAGGAGCTGCTCGCGGATCTGGGCATAGCGCCGGCAGGCTTCCTCTCCGGCCGGGGTGACCTCGACGGTCTTCTCCTTGCCCTTGCGGCCGCCCTTGAGCAGCTTCAGCCGTTCGAGCTTCTTCAGCGAGTAGTTCACCAGATGTGTGTCCTCGATGTTGAGGACGAGGCAGATATCGGCGAGCCGCTTGGCCTTGCCGCGGTGATTGACGTTGTGCAGCACGAGCACGTCGAGCGGCGAGAGGTCGGCGATGCCGGCCGCCGCCATGCAGCGGATCATCCAGCGCTGGAAGGCATGGACGGTCATGCTCAGCGCGAACTCGAACTCCGAAAGCGCCGGCAGGGCTCCCGAGGCGAGATGGCCGGAGGAGACGATCGGACCGAGGTCGTCGGAGGAGGGAGAGGTCATCGGGCTCGATCATCCTGCGTGATCACGCGGGTCATCCCGGACAAGCCGCGCTCGCGGCGCCGATCCGGGATCCATGCCTGAGCCGTTCTGGCATGGATCCCGGGTCTCCCTCCGGCTGCCCGGGATGACCGCGCTCTTGATGGAAGCGTGGCGAAGCCGCCCGCCTCACATCTTCTTGTAGGCGTCGACGATGGCCTTGCCTTCGGCGCCGGCCTTCTTCAGCCAGTCGGCGGTCAGGGTCTCGCCGGCCTTCTTGAAGCCGTCGGCGAGTGCCGGCGAGGGCGCCTGGACCTTCATGCCCTTGGCCTTGAGCTGTTCGAGATACCAGCCGGCCTTGTCCTGCCACATCTTCCAGCCGCGCTCCTCAGCCGTTGCGGAGGCCTTGAGGATCGCGTCCTGCGTCGCCTTGTCGAGGGCGTTGAAGGCGGTCTTGTTGACGAAGGTCGCATCCTTCGGGATCCAGGCCTGCGTGTCGTAGAAATGGGTCAACGATTCCCAGGCCTTGGAATCATAGCCGGTGCCGCCCGACGACATGAAGGAATTGACCACACCAGTCGCCAGCGCCTGCGGCAGCTCGGCCGCCTGGATCGTCACCGACTGCATGCCGGCGATTTCGCCCAGCCGCGAGGTTCCGACGTTGTAGGAACGCCATTTCAGGCCGCGCAGGTCTTCGAAGGTGTTGATCTCCTTCTTGGTGTAGATGCCCTGCGGCGCCCACGGGACCATGAACAGGAGCTTGATGCCCTGCGCGTCGAGCTTCTTCTCGATCGCGGCCTTCGACGCCTTGTAGAGCTTCATGGCATCGGGATAGGAGGTCGCGAGGAAGGGAACGACGTCGACGCCGAAGATCGGGTCCTCGTTCTCGTGGATCGAGAGCAGCACCTCGCCCATCTGCGCCTGGCCGGACTGGACCGCGCGCTTGATCTCGGGCGCCTTGAACAGCGAGGCGCCGGGATGGACGGTGATCTGGAGCTTGCCCCCGGTCGCGGCCTCGACGTCCTTGGCGAACAGAGCGAGGTTCTCGCTATGCGGATTGTCGGCGGGATAGGCCGCCGGCAGGTTCCATTTGGTCTGGGCCGAGGCCGGCATGGCGAAGGCGAGCGTGCTGACGCCGAAGGCGAAGGCGGCGGTTGCGAAATGTCTGCGGTTGATCATGTCAATCCCTCTCTTCTTGCTTGTGATGATGGAGCCGAGGATCAGTCCGGGAAGGCGAGCTTCGGCAGGTAGAGCACGATCTGCGGGAAGGTCGTGATGATGAGGACGGCGATGTTCAGCAGAATGAAGAACGGAAGCGCGGCCTTGGCAATCGTCCAGGTGTCCTTGCCGCTCATGTTCTGCAGCACGAACAGGTTGAAGCCGACCGGCGGGGTGATCTGCGCCATCTCGACATGGATGACGAGGTAGACGCCGAACCAGACCAGATCGAAGCCCGCCTCCTTGACCATCGGCAGGACGATGACGGCGGTGAGCACGATCATCGAGATGCCGTCGCTCAGGCAACCCAGGATGATGTACATGCAGGTCAGCGCCAGCACGAGCATATGCGTCGAGAGCTGCTGGCCCTTGACCCACTCGGCCAGTGCGGCGGGGATGCCGGTATAGGCCATCGCCGCCGTGCAGAAGGCCGCGCCTGCCAGGATCAGCATGATCATGCAGGTCAGGCGGGTGGCGCTCATGATGCTTTCGAAGAGCGTCTTCCAGGTCAGCATGCCGCTCCACCAGGCCAGGAACAGCGCGCCGGTGACGCCCCAGGCGGCGCATTCGGTTGCCGTGGCGAAGCCGAGAATCAGCGCCAGGAAGACCGCGGCGATCAGCACGAGGCAGGGCAGCAGCTTCACCGACTGCCGCAGCTTCTCGATGAACGGCATCGAGGGGTCGCGCGGCGGCGTCTTGTCCGGGTTGAGCAGCGACCAGATGATGACGTAGCCCATGTAGAGCGCCATCACGAGCAGGCCGGGCAGGAAGCCGCCGAGGAAGACCTGCAGCACGGAGACGTTCGCGGTCACCGCGTAGACCACCATCGGGATCGAGGGCGGGATCAGCAGGCCGAGCGTGCCGGAGCCGGCCAGCGTACCGAGGCTGAGCTTCTCGTCATAGCCGCGCTTCTGAAGCTCCGGCAGCGAGATCTTGCCGATCGTCGCGACCGTCGCTGCCGAGGACCCCGACACGGCGGCGAAGATGCCGCAACCGACGATATTGGTATGGATGAGCCGCCCGGGCAGCCATTGCAGCCATGGCGAGAGCCCGAGGAACATCTGCTCCGAGAGGCGTGTCCGGAACAGGATCTCGCCCATCCAGATGAAGAGCGGCAAGGCTGTCAGCGTCCAGCCGCTGGCGGAGCTCCAGACCGTGGTCGCCAGCACCTGGCCGATCGGCACGTCGGTGACGAGCCACATGGCGAGCAGCCCGACGAGGCCGAGGCCGACGGAGATCCAGATGCCGGAGCCGAGAACGAGGACGAGGAAGCCGAGCAGGACGAGCGAGAGAACAGGCAGGCTCATGGTCAGACGCCTCCGCCCTGAGCGACGCGTTCGACCAGTTCCTCGACCGATTTCGGCGGCTCGGGTTCGTAAGTCGGGCGGCCCGTGCGCAGGACGATGACGAGTTCGTCGACGATCGCGATCAGAAGCGTTCCCAGCCCAAGCACGAGGGAGAGCTGCGGAATCCAGAGCGGCACCGAGACCACGCCCGTGGACATGTCGAAATACTGCCAGGAATCATAGGCGAGCTTCCCGGTCTGCCAGGTGAAATAGCCGATGAAGAGCGCGGCGACGGTGAGGGCGAACAGCTCGGCTGCCTTCTTCACAGGCCCGTGCAGGCGCTCGATCAGCAAGCCCACCCGGATCATCTCGCCCTTCTTGAAGGTGTGCGCCAGGCCGAAGAAGGCCATGGCGGCGAAGGCCCAGCCGGCGAAATCGTCGCCGGACGGTACGTTGAAGTTGATCTCGCGCCCGACCGAAAGAAGCATCATCAGGATGAAGATCACGATCAGGCACAGCCCGGCGATATAGCCGGCGGCGAGATAGAGGGTATCGAGTGCGCGACGGATCATGCGAAGCGCCCCCACCGGATGGGAGCGCAGGCGCGCCCGGTTGCCAGGATTGCTCGCATCGTCGCATCCTCCGCTTTCGCGCTGGCCCGGCCCCTCAGCCATGTTCCAGTCACAATCGGGATCGTAGCCGGCGAAACCGCCTTGTCAATAACTCATCGACGATTTATCGATAAAACGTCAGCGTAAATCGAAGCTGGCCTGGCGGAGGGGAGAACGTCTTATGTCGGCAGCGCATTGGGACTTCTGGATCGATCGCGGCGGCACCTTCACCGACGTGATCGGCCGCGATCCGGCTGGCAATCTCCATGCCAGAAAGATGCTCTCCGAAAATCCGGGCGCCTATCGCGACGCCGCCGTGCAGGGCATCCGCGAGCATCTCGGCCTGAAAGCAGGTGAGCCGATCCCGACCGGGATCATCGGCGAGGTGCGCATGGGCACCACGGTCGCCACCAACGCGCTGCTGGAGCGCAAGGGTGACCGCACGCTGCTGGTGACGACAAAAGGTTTCCGCGACGCGCTGCGCATCGGCTACCAGGCGCGGCCCGACATCTTCGCCAAGCAGATCATCCTGCCCGAGGCGCTGTACGACGCAGTCGAGGAGATCGACGAGCGCGTGCTGGCCGATGGCACTGTCGAGAGCGCGCCCGACGAAGCTGCGATCCGCAGCGCTCTGCAGGCGCAATACGATGCCGGTTTCCGCGCTGTGGCGATCGTCTTCATGCATGGCTACCGCTACACGGCGCACGAGCAGGTAGTGGCCCGGATCGCGCGCGATATCGGCTTCCCGCAGGTCTCGGTCAGCCACGAGGTCTCGCCGCTGGTGAAGCTGGTCGGGCGCGGCGATACCGCAGTGGTCGATGCCTATCTCTCGCCCATTCTGCGCCGCTATGTGCAGCAGGTGTCGGAGGAACTCGACGTTGGGCGCACGGGCGCGCGCCTGATGTTCATGATGTCTTCGGGCGGTCTCACCGCCGCCGAGCTGTTCCAGGGCAAGGACGCGATCCTGTCAGGCCCAGCCGGCGGCGTGGTCGGCCTTGCCGAGACCGGCCGCTCGGCCGGGTTCGACAAGGTGATCGGCTTCGACATGGGCGGCACCTCGACCGACGTCGCGCATTTCGACGGCGAGTATGAGCGCGCCTTCGAGACCGAGGTTGCCGGCGTGCGCATGCGCGCGCCGATGATGCTGATCCACACCGTGGCAGCCGGCGGCGGCTCGATCCTGCATTTCGACGGCAGGCGCTTCCGCGTCGGACCGGATTCGGCCGGCGCCAATCCTGGCCCGGCGGCCTATCGCCGCGGCGGGCCGCTCGCGGTGACCGATGCCAATGTCATGGTCGGCAAGCTGATCCCGTCCTATTTCCCGGCAATCTTCGGGCCGAAGCAGGACGAGCCGCTCGATGTCGGCATCGTCCGCAACAAGTTCGCGGTGCTGGCGGCCGAGGTCGGCGACGGGCGCAGCCCTGAGGAGGTCGCTGATGGCTTCATCCAGATCGCCGTCGCCAACATGGCCGAGGCGATCAAGAAGATCTCGGTCCAGCGCGGCTACGACATCACCCGCTATGCGCTGAATTCCTTCGGCGGTGCCGGCGGGCAGCATGCCTGCCTCGTGGCGGACGCGCTCGGCATCAAGACGGTGCTGCTGCATCCGTTCTCCGGCCTGCTTTCGGCCTATGGCATGGGGCTCGCCGAAATCCGCTCGACCCGGACATCCGCGCTGGATGTCGTGCTGGACGGTGAGGCGAAGGCAGCGATCGAAGCGGTCGCGGCGAAGCTTGCCGCCGATGCGAAGGCGGAGGTCGCGGGGCAGGGCGTGACTGAAGGCGATATCGCCATCCATACCCGCGCCCATATCCGCTATTCCGGCACCGATACCGCCATCGCGGTTCCGGCCGGTACGCGCGCCGCGATGCAAGAGGCCTTCCAGACCGCGCACAAGGCCCGCTTCGGCTTCATGGACGAGACCAAGGCGCTGGTCGTCGAGGCGGTCGAGGTCGAGGCCGTCGGCGGCGGCGCGAAGTTCGAGGAGGCTGCGTCTTCCGAGCAGGCCGGCGAGCCGGTCGCGACCGAGCGCACGCGCTTCTTCGCCAAGGGCCAGTGGCACGATGCGGCGATCGTCCGGCGCGAGGCGATGACGCCCGGCCAGAGCGTCGCTGGGCCCGCGATCATCATCGAGCCGAACCAGACCGTGATCGTCGAGGAGGGCTGGAGCGCCAAGCTCACCGCCCGCGACCATCTCGTGCTCGTCCGCGTCAAGGCGCTGGTCCAGCAGGCCGCGATCGGCACCAAGGCCGATCCGGTGATGCTCGAGATCTTCAACAACCTGTTCATGTCGATCGCCGAGCAGATGGGCGTGCCGCTGCAGAACACCGCCTATTCCGTGAACATCAAGGAGCGGCTCGACTTCTCCTGCGCCGTCTTCGACCAGACCGGTGCGCTCGTCGCCAATGCCCCGCATATGCCGGTGCATCTGGGCTCGATGGATCGCTCGGTCGAGACGGTGATCGCCAATAACCCGGTGATCAAACCGGGCGACGTCTATTGCCTCAACGCGCCCTATAACGGCGGCACGCATCTGCCCGATATCACTGTCTGCACGCCGGTCTTCGACCCGCAGGAGAAGGATATCCTGTTCTGGGTGGCGAGCCGCGGCCACCATGCCGATGTCGGCGGCACCGCGCCGGGCTCGATGTCGCCGCTGGCGACCAATATCGAGGAAGAGGGCGTCTATATCGACAATTTCAAGATCGTCGATCAGGGCCGCTTCTGTGAGGAGGAACTGGTCAAGCTCCTGACCGGCGCGCGCTATCCCGTCCGCAACGTCGTGCAGAACGTCAACGACCTCAAGGCGCAGATCGCCGCCAACGAGAAGGGCCTGGCCGAACTGAAGAAGATGATCGGCTCCTTCGGCCTCGATGTCGTGCAGGCCTATATGGGCCATGTCCAGGACAACGCTGCCGAGAGCGTGGCACGGCTCCTGACCAAGTTGCACGATTCCGAGTTCACCTATCCGATGGACCAGGGCTGCGCGATCAAGGTGAAGATTACCATCGATCGCGAGAAGCGCGAGGCGACGGTCGACTTTACCGGCACCTCCGAGCAACGGCCGGACAATTTCAACGCGCCGGCGCCCGTCACCCGCGCCGCCGTGCTCTATGTCTTCCGTGTCATGGTCGACGATGCGATCCCGATGAACGCCGGTTGCCTGCGCCCGATCAAGATCGTCGTGCCGGAGGGCTCGATGCTGGCGCCGCGCTATCCAGCGGCGGTCGTGGCGGGCAATGTCGAGGTCAGCCAAGCCGTGACGAACACGCTGTTCGGGGCGCTCAAGGCGATGTCCGCTTCGCAGGGCACGATGAACAACCTGACCTTCGGCAACGACCAGTATCAGTACTACGAGACGATCTGCTCGGGCTCGCCGGCAGGCCCCGGCTTCGACGGCACGTCGGGCGTGCATGTCCACATGACCAATTCGCGCCTGACCGACCCGGAGATCCTGGAGACGCGCTTCCCTGTCGTGCTGGAGGATTTCCACATTCGGAAGGGCTCGGGCGGCAAGGGCGAATGGTCGGCCGGCGACGGCACCTCGCGCACCATCCGCTTCCGCGAGACGATGGATTGCGCGATCCTGGCCTCGCATCGCCGGGTCCGGCCCTTCGGTGCCGATGGCGGCGAGGCGGGCGAGCTCGGCAAGACGCTGGTGCGACGGCTCTCGGGCGCGGTCGAGGAGCTGAAGCCCTCCGACCAGACCCTGCTCCAGGCGGGTGAGGCCGTGACCGTGATCACGCCCACGGCCGGCGGATACGGCAAGGCGAAGGCCTGAGGCGCGTCGGTCGTCATGGTCGGGCTTGTCCCGACCATCCACGTCTTCCCGTGCCCGGGACCGTGTTCAAGACGTGGATGCTCGCCACGAGGGCGAGCATGACGCGTGCGCGTTCGAGCCTCTGGTCATAATGCGCGGATCGTCCTTAGCTCCGTCTCCTGACCATGGAGACGGACATGCCCCAGACCTGGATGATCACCGGCGCCAATCGCGGCATCGGACTTACCATCACCATCGAATTGCTGCGCCGGGGCGATCGCGTGATCGCGGCGGCGCGCAATCCCTGGGGCGGGGCGCTTGCCGAACTTGCGGCCGAGCATCCGGCTGCGCTGATCCCGGTCGAACTCGACGTGACCTCGGACGCCAGCATCACCGCGGCGAAGGAGGCGCTCGCCGGGCAGCCGATCGACGTGCTCCTGAACAATGCCGGGCTCTACGGCCCGCGCGACCGGCAGAGCGGGCTCGATGTCGATTTCGACGCCTGGCGCGAAGTCTTCGAGGTCAATGTCTATGCGCCGATCCGGGTGGCGCAGGCCTTCCTGCCGCATGTCGAGGCGGGCCAAGGCCGCAAGATCGCGACGATCTCGAGCCGCATGGGCTCGCTTGCCGCGAACCCCGGCAATGCGCTGATCTACCGCTCGTCGAAGTCGGCGGTGAACATGGCGATGGTCGTGTTCGGCAACAGCGTGCGGTCGCGCGATGTCAGCGTGATGCTGTTCCATCCCGGCTGGGTCCAGACCGACATGGGCGGCAGCGGCGCCGACATCACCCCGGCCGAGAGCGCCAATGGGCTGATCCGCACCATCGACGCCTCGGGCATGGCGCAGACCAACAGCTTCCGTGACTATACCGGCGAAAAGATCGCCTGGTAGGGCCGCCGCGGCCTCAACTCGCCCGCGTCGAGGCGAGCCAGAGGCCCCCGCCAACCAGGAAGCCGCCGCTGAGCTTCGACAAAAGCCGGACCCTGCTGCGCGGCAGCAGGTGCCCGGCCTTGCCGGAGAGCAGGGCATAGGCACCGTCGCTGAGCGCTGCGAAGACCAACGCCGTCGCACCCATGATCGCGATCTGGGTGGCGTGGTCGCGGGCGGGGTCGAGGAATTGCGGGAAGAAGGCGCCGAAGAACAGCAGCGTCTTCGGGTTGCTGAGGGCGACAAGCGCGCCCTGCAGGAAGAAGCCGCCGCGCGGCGGCTTCGGCGGGGCCGTGCCGTCGAGATCGGCGCCGGCCGAACGGAACATCTTCCAGCCCAGCCAGATCAGGTAGGCGGCACCGGCGAGCCGCACCCATTCGAACCAGTGGCCCAGCGCAGCAATCACCGAACTCAGGCCGATGCCGGCGACGAGGACCATGATGCCGAGTCCGAACTGGGTTCCTGCCACGTTGAGAAGACCGGCGCGGGTACCGTGCTTCAGGCTGTTGGCGACGATCAGCGTGACCGTCGGCCCGGGAACGATGATGATGACGATGCAGGCGACGAGATAGGCGGCATAGGTTTCGAGCGACATGGCGCTGGTCTCCGGCAGTGTCGCATAGTGATCTGCTGATCTTGAGGGCCTGTCCAGATGCTCCGCCTTGCCGCGGATCAGGAGGTGGTGATGGAGCGGACGGGTTTTGTCGTGGAGCCGCTGACGCCGGAGCGCTGGAGCGATCTGGAAGACCTCTTTGGCCCGCAGGGACCCTGCTATGGCTGCTGGTGCAACCATTTCCGCATGCCGCAGCGCTTGCGAAAGCCCTTGCTCGGCGAGGGCGCGCGGCAGTTGTTCGGGGACCGGGTGAAGAAGGGGCCGCCGCCCGGCGTCCTCGCCTATGCCGAGGGTAAGCCGGTCGGCTGGCTGCAGGTCGGGCCGCGCGCCGACATCCCCGAATGGAACAATCCGCGCCGCGCCTCGACGCCATTGCCGGACGCACCAGCCGAAGATACCGGCAACTGGGCGGCTTCCTGCTTCTTCGTGCGCCGGGGTTTTCGCGGCAAGGGCGTCACCGGCGCGCTACTCGATGGTGCCGTGGCCTTCGCGCGGGAGAGCGGCGCGCGGTTGATCGAGGCGGCGGCCATGGACAACCGGGACAAGCGCAGCGCGGAGGGGCTCTATGTCGGGCCGGAAAGCGTGTTCCTGCGTGCCGGCTTCACCGAAGTGGCCCGGCAGAAGCCGGGGCGGCCTCTGCTCCGGCTGGTGCTATAGGCCAAGCGGGTTCCGCTCTAGGCGAGGATGAAGTCGCGGATCGCCTTCAAGGCGCCGTCATGGTCGTCGGCGACGATGCCATGGCCGCAACCGGGGAAGCGCCGGAACTCGACCCGGTCAGGCGGGAGGCTGGCTGCGATCGTCTCGCTGAAGGCGATCGGCGTGATCGGGTCCTTGTCTCCAGCCATGACGAGAACTGGGCAGGACACGCGCGCGAGCGCCTCCCTGAAGTCAAAGCGGCCCTGCTCGCTGCCGGGACCGTTGAAGTGGATGCCGGTGTCGTTGCGCGAGATGGCGCGGGCTGCCGATGCTCCATCATCCGTCTGTTGACGAGGCGCGTAAAGCGGGACGCATATCTTCCGATAGATCACGCGGGTTTCATCGGACGGGGCCGACCAATACCCGCGAGCCGCCTGCTCTGCTTCCGCGCCGCCGAGGCGCTCGAAGGCCGTATAGACCTGCTGGAAATCGAATTTCGCAGCCGTGCTGACCAGGATCAGCTTTGCGGCGTGGCCGGGATGGCGCGTCGCATAGGCCTGCGCGACGAAGCCGCCGAAGGAGGTTCCCAGCACGATCGGCTTCTCGATGCCGAGCGTGTCGCACAGGGTCCTGACATCGTCGCCCCATTGGTCGAGCGTCCAGCGCTCTGCCGGGCCGTTCTCGCTGCGCCCGCAGCCGCGATGGTCGTAATAGACGATCTGGGCGATGTCGCTCAAAGCGGAGAAGGCGGGCTTGTACATGCTGTGGTCGAAGCCCGGCCCGCCATGAAGCAGGACGAGCGTCGGCTTCTTGCGCATCCGCGGCCCGTCGGGGACCAGTCCGGCTCCCTCGATATCGACGTAGAGGCGAACCCCGTTCACGGTGACGTGCATGGTTCTCGTGTCCGGGAGTTCAATTCTTCAGGCCGATGAGGAAGGCCGTCAGCCGGTCCAGCGCCTGCTGCCCTTCCGGGCGGTCGAGATCGAACTGATATTCATGCGGCAGCTTGGGAGCGAGCTCGGGCGGGAAGAACAGGGTGTCGGCCCTGACGCCACGATCGCGCAGGGCTTGTGCCATCACCACAGATTGCGGCGCCAGCGGATCGCCATTGCCGACCGAGATGAAGCTCGGCGGGAAGGCTTCCGTGACATAGCGTGGGACGGAGGCCTGGGTGATGCGCTCGCTGTCCAGGGGGTTGGCCACGCCGAAATAGGCGGAGAGGACCGAACGGACGAAATTGCCGAAGAAGCCCGTCAGGTCGATGGCGGTAAAATCGAAGGCGCCACAGAACAGCACCGTGCCCCGCAGAGTCGCTGGCGCTATGGCCGGCTTCAATCCGAGCAGTTCGCCATAGTCTTTGCCGGTCAGGCCGGCAGCGAGCTGAGAGGCGATATGCGCGCCGGCCGAATCGCCTGCCAGAACGATGCGCGTCGGGTCGAGGCCGAGGCGCTGCCCTTCGCGCTGCAGGAAGCCGAGCGCGGCGTTCGCCTGTAGAACCGGGATGGGATAGCGGCCGGTCGGTGCGCGGGTATAGCCGACTGCGACGACCGCGAAGCCGCGCCCGGCGAGGATCTTGAGATAGGGCGCGACATCCCCGCGATCCCCGGCGACGAAGGCGCCGCCATGAATCCAGACGATGGTCGGGCGCCCCGACTCGACGCGCCCGCCGGGCGGAAGATAGACGTCCAGCCGTTCGTCCTCGGTGCTGCCATAGCGGATGTCGCGCTGCTCGCGGACGCCGAAGGGGACGTGGCTAGCGAGCGCGGCCGTGGTCTTCGAGGCGCCATAGCCGGAAGCGAGGCGCGTCAGCAGTGCTGAAGGCCAGGGCGACAGAACGAAGGCGGCGTAGCCCGCGAAGGCGAGGGCGAGGCAAAGCAGGAGGATTCGTTTGGCGCGGCGTCTCATGACGCGAAGCTAGGCCGGCGCTCGGGGATCGGCAATCGATGCCATGCGGAACCGGTTCGCCAAGTCGGACTTGCCTCGCGGCCCGACTCGGCCCCATCTGCGGCATGCCTTTTTCGATGATGGTCCCGCGATGAGCTGGTCGCCCCAGCAGGATATGGCTTTGACCGCCGTGGCGCGCTGGCTGCAATCCGGCGAGCCGCAGCTCTTCCGCATGTTCGGCTATGCCGGCACCGGCAAGACGACGCTCGCGCGCCATATCGCCGAAGCGGTCGACGGCGATGTCGTCTTCGCCGCCTATACCGGCAAGGCCGCGCTCGTGCTGCGCAACAAGGGCTGCCATGGCGCGCAGACCATCCATTCGCTGATCTACCGTTCGCGTGGCGTCGACGAGGAGAGCCCGATCTTCGCGCTCAACCGCGACAGCGCGGCGGCCAAGGCGAAACTGATCATCATCGACGAATGCTCGATGGTCGACGAGGAACTGGGGCGGGATCTGCTCTCCTTCGGCACGCCGGTGCTGGTGCTGGGCGACCCGGCGCAGTTGCCTCCGGTCAAGGGCGGCGGCTTCTTCACCGAGCAGGAGCCGGACGTCATGCTGACCGAGGTCCACCGGCAGGCGGCGGACAATCCGATCGTGCGGATGTCGATGATCGTGCGCGAGGGTGGGCAGCTCGAACTCGGCGATTACGGGCCCAGCCGGGTGATCCGGCGCGGCGAGATCAATCCCGAGATCGTCATGGGGGCCGACCAGGTGCTGGTCGGCATGAACAAGACGCGGCGCAACTACAATGCCCGCATCCGCCAGCTCATGGGCCGCACCGATAACAGCCCGGTCGCCGGCGAGAAGCTGGTCTGCCTGCGCAACGACAAGAGCAAGGGCCTGCTCAATGGCGGCTCCTGGATCGTGCAGGAGATCAAGACCTCGAAGAAGGGGCTCGTCACCATGCGGGTGACGCCCGAGGACGATGCCGGCGCCAAGGCGGTCAAGGTCTCGGTGATGCCGAATTTCTTCGACGGCACCGAGGAGGAGATCCCGTGGGAGCTCCGCAAGCACACCGACGAGTTCACCTTCGGCTATGCCCTGACCGTGCATAAGTCGCAGGGCTCGCAATGGGACGATGTCGTACTCTTCGACGAGAGTTTCGCGTTCCGCGAGCATCGGGCGCGCTGGCTCTATACCGGCCTGACGCGCGCGGCCGAGGCGATTACGGTCGTGGTCTAGGCTCTGGCGCGAAGGGAGCGGTCATGGCGAAGGACGAGGTTCAGGACCCGGCGGCTTCCCGGCTGATCGACGAGAAGATCGAGACGCTCTCCGACTGGCGTGGCGCGACGCTGGCGCGGATGCGCGCGCTGATCCGCGAGGCCGATCCCGACGTGGTTGAGGAGGTGAAGTGGCGCGGCGTGCCGGTCTGGTCCCATGGCGGGATCATCTGCACCGGCGAGACCTACAAGAGCGTGGTCAAGCTGACCTTCGCCAAGGGTGCTTCGGTTGCCGATCCCGCTGGACTGTTCAATTCCAGCCTGGACGGCAATGTCCGGCGCGCCATCGATATCCGTGAGAACGAGGTGATCGACGCCGAGGCCTTCAAGGCCCTTATCTGCGAGGCAGTCGCGCTCAATACATCCGGCTCGAAGTCGCGTTGAGCGACCGATCTGGCCCTCGCAATGACGGCGAATGCTATTGCGGATCGGAAACGTTCCAGAAGCCGCGCGAAAGCCCGATTTCGGCTATCAGTCCGCGTTCCCTTCTTCCAACATTGCCGAATTGTCATGAAAGCCGTCGGCTTTTCGCCATAGTCGACACCGATCCTCGCGCCACGACCAGCGGAGGCCGCGCAGATGGCGGAAACGGGCGAGCTGAAGGCAGGAGCGATTGCACTGCAACGGTTCAGCCTGGGACCGAAGCCCGGACAGGGCGAGGCGGCGCGGGCGCAAATCCGCGATAAGCTGCTTGCGGAGATTGCGGCAGGCAGCGTTCCGCAGCCAGAGGGCGTGACCTTTTCCGGCGCGGGCGAGATCGGCAAGGCGCTCTATGATTTCGAGGATCAGGAGAAGCGGGAGCGTGAGGCGCGTCGCGTCGCTGTAGCGGCGCCGACTCAGGGCCCGCAAGTGGCCAGCCCCGCGCCGCAAGGCCCGTCGGCGGGGTCGCAGAACCAGATGGCCCTGCCGCCGAAGCCTGCGAACCAGCCGGCGCTGCCTTATCGAACCTATCGCGACGAGGTGAAGGCGCGTGTCGATCTCGCGCTTGCGGCCGAGACCGGGTTCGGCGAGCGGCTGGTGATGTTCTGGTCGAACCATTTCTGCATTGGTGCGACCAAGAGCAACATGTGCCGTATCATGGCCGGCGCCTATGAGCGCGAGGCGATCCGGCCGCATGTCTTCGGCCGCTTCGAGGACATGCTGATCGCGGCTGAAAGCCATCCGGCGATGCTGGATTTCCTCGACAACCGCCAGTCTGTCGGTCCGAACTCCCCAGCAGGAAAGCGTCGTGGCCGCGGGCTCAACGAGAATCTCGCCCGCGAGATCATGGAGCTGCACACGCTCGGCGTCTCCGGCGGCTATGCTCAGGCCGACGTGACCAATCTCGCCCGGAGCATCACGGGCTGGACTGTGGTCGGGCGCGAGGGTGGGCTCGGGCTGCCCGGCTCCTTCGCCTTCAATGCCGGCTTGCACGAGCCCGGCGTGACGCCTTTGCTCGGGCGCCGCTACGATCAGCCAGGCAAGGCGCAGGGCATCGCCGCTTTGACCGATCTGGCGCACCACCCGGCGACGGCCAGGTTCATCGCGACGAAGCTTGCCCGCCATTTCGTCGCCGATACGCCGCCCCGCGCACTGGTCGACAAGCTCGCCCTGACATTCCGGCAGGGCGGTGGCGACTTGCCGACGGTTTATCGCGCCCTGATCGAGGATGACGCTGCCTGGCGGGCGCCGGCCAGCAAGATCAGGTCGCCGCAGGAATTTCTGCTGGCATCGTATCGCGCGCTCGGCCGCAAGCCGGATTTCGGCCAGATCATCGGTCCGGTCGGCGTGATGGGCCAGCCCTTCTGGCAGCCTTCGGGCCCCAACGGCTATGCCGACGACAATGCGGCCTGGGCCTCGGCCGAGGGGCTGAAGACCCGGGTCGATGTCGCCGCCGGCTGGGGGCGGCAGGCGGCGGGCTCGGTCGCCGATCCACGCGTGCTCACCGAGGATATCCTCGGGCCGCTGCTCTCGCCGGAGACGAAGCAGGCGGTGGCGCGGGCCGAGAGCAAGCCGCAGGCGATCGCGCTCCTGCTGATGTCGCCCGAATACCAGCGGAGGTGACGCCGATGGTCGATCACGACGATGATGATTGCGAACGGATGACGCCGTCGCGCCGCGCCGTGCTTGGTGCGGCCGGCGCTCTCTTCGCCTGGTCCTTCGTACCGAAATTCGCCTATGCGGCGGCGGGCTCGCGCGATCCGCGCTTTCTGCTGGTGATCCTGCGCGGCGCGCTTGACGGGCTCTCGGCCGTGCCGCCGATCGGCGACCCCGATTATGCGGGCCTGCGCGAAGGCATCGCGCTCGCCAAGGACGGGCCAGAGGCGGCGCTGCCGCTCGATGGCTTCTTCTATCTGCACCCGGCGATGCCGAACCTCGCGCGGCTCTACAGGCAGGGGCAGGCGACGATCGTCCATGCCGCCGCGACCGGCTATCGCGAGCGCTCGCATTTCGACGGGCAGGACGTTCTGGAGAGTGGCCAGCCGGGTGCGGGACGCACGGAGAGCGGCTGGCTCAACCGCCTGATCGCGAGCCTGCCGGCCGGGGAGGGCATCTCGCGCAAGGGCGTGCTCGGCGTCGGCGTCGTACCGCCGCTGGTGGTGCGCGGCGAGGCGCCGGTGCTGGGCTGGGCGCCGCCGCGCATGGCGCGCGCCGGCAGCGACCTGACGATGCGGCTTGCCGATCTCTACGGCCAGCGCGATCCCGGACTGGCGCGCGCACTGGCGCAGGCGATCGAGACCGAAGGGCTGGCGCAAAGGCGCGGCATGGCTGGCGAGCAGAAGGGCGGCGGCGGGCCGGACACGGCCGATGGCATGCGCCGCATCGCCGAGGGTGCGGCTGCGCTGGTCGGCGCCGATGACGGGCCGCGCATCGCGGCGCTCGCCTTCGAAGGCTGGGATACCCATGCCAACGAGGGCGGCGCCAAAGGGCGCCTCGCCAACCTGCTCGGCGGGCTCGATGGCGCTTTCGCCGCCTTCGAGCAGGGATTGGCGCCGGTCTGGAAGGATACGGTCGTGATGGTCGCGACCGAGTTCGGGCGGACGGCCGCGGTCAACGGCACGACCGGGACCGACCACGGCACCGGCACGGTCGCCTTCCTGCTCGGCGGCGGAGTGAAGGGCGGCCGGGTGCTCGCCGACTGGCCGGGCCTGAAGTCCGAGCAGCTCTACCAGAACCGCGACCTCAAGCCGACGACGGATATCCGGGCGGTCGCCAAAGGCGTGGTGTCGGAGCTCTTCGGCGTGTCCGGCCCGGTGCTGGCCGAGACGGTGTTCCCGGAGACCGGCGATCTCAGGCCCATGCAGGGGCTGGTGGTCTAAAGAGCGCTGTCATTCTCGGGCGACGTCAGGCGCTGCCCGAGAATGACGTTTGAACTCAAGCCCATTCGCGCTGTTTCAGCTTCGCCTCATAGGCATCGATCTTCGTGCCCTTCTCCATGGTCAGGCCGATATCGTCGAGGCCGTTGAGCAGGCAGTGCTTGCGGAAGGGATCGATCTCGAAGGCGATCTCGCCGCCGTCCGGGCCCTTGATCGTCTGCTTCTCGAGGTCGATCGTCAGCGTCGCGTTGGAGCCGCGCTCGGCATCGTCGAACAGCATCTCGAGCTGCTCGGGCGTGACCTTGATCGGCAGGATGCCGTTCTTGAAGCAGTTATTGTAGAAGATGTCGGCGAAGCTGGTGGAGATCACGCAGCGGATGCCGAAATCGAGCAGAGCCCAGGGGGCATGCTCGCGCGACGAGCCGCAGCCGAAATTGTCGCCGGCGACGAGGATTTCCGCCTTGCGATAGGCCGGCTGGTTCAGTACGAAATCGGGGTTCTCCGAGCCGTCCTCCTTGTAGCGCATCTCCGAGAACAAGGCGGTGCCGAGCCCGGTGCGCTTGATCGTCTTCAGGTACTGCTTGGGGATGATCATGTCGGTATCGACATTGACCACCTTCATGGGGGCGGGCGTCGAGGTCAGGGTGGTGAAGGGCTGCATGGTTCTTGTCCTTGCTCTTGGCCGGGCTCAGCCGGCCGCGTGTTAGATGGCTTCCATGTCCTCGTCGGAGAAGCCGAAATGGTGGCCGATCTCGTGGACCATGACATGGGTGACGATCGAGCCGAGGCTCTCGTCATGCTCGGCCCAGTAGTCGAGGATCGGACGGCGATAGAGGTGGATGGTGTTGGGCATCTGGCCGGTCTGCGGGGCAAAACCCTGCTGCGGCAGGCCGACGCCGCTGAACAGGCCGAGCAGGTCGAACGGGCTTTCCGCCTCCAGCTCCTTCAGCACGTCGTCCTCGGGGAACTCGGTGACGTTGAAGATCACGTCCGAGCAGAGCGCGCGGAACTCCTCCGGCAGGCGGTCGAAGGCTGCCTGCGCGAGAGTCTCGAACGCGGCCTGCGACGGCGCCTTGACGCCGTCCCAGTCGATCTCCGCTGTTGTCGTGACCCTGGCGTCCACGGTCTTGCCCATCACCAGAATTTCAGTTGGTGGCCCAGCCACCAGGCCAGCACGATGACGCCGAGGAGCGAGAGGGAACGGCCGATGCGCCGGCCCCAGAGTTCGACCTTGTCGCCCTCGGGCGCGTCGGCGCCCGAGAAATGGTCGGCCGCCCGGCCCATCGAGGAGCCGAGCAGGCTTTCGCTGTCGCGCTTGACCCGGTCCAGCGCCGCCTTGGAT
>JAEWKP010000013.1 GCA_023393655.1 Pseudomonadota bacterium
CGACGCTGCTGCGAGCGCGCAGGCGCTTTTCGCTACCGAGATCCTGCGCCTGCGCCGCCATGTCGCTCAGGCGCAGGCGCGGATCGCCGAACTCGATCGTGGCCGGCGCCTGGCCCGTGCCTCGGAAGCCGTGCGCCAGATGCGACAGGGCCGGATCGAGCCTGGTCCAGCCCACGAGGCGACGCTGGCTGAAGCCGAGCAGACGCTGAAGCGATTGCGCGAACGCCAGGTCGAAGCCGAGGCAGCGGAGACCGCGCTCGACGAACTCGACGGCGCCGCAGCGGCTTCCGTCACCGAGAAGCTCGCGGCCAAGGGCTTTGGCCCGCGCCTGCGGACCACGGCCGAGGACGTATTGGAACGACTGCGCAGCCGCATGGCCGCCCCGGCCAATTGATCACAGCAATCGCAAGTCAAACGGGAGATCGCCGTCATGAACCAGAATGTGCAACCGCATAGCGGCGCCTGGGTCAGCTTCACCTACGCATCCTTCTTCGCCGCTGCCGCGATGGGCGGCTCCGGCATCCTGTTCCTGCCGCTCGACTGGTGGGCGAAGGGCTATCTCGCCATGGGCTGCGTCATGCTCGTCCAGTCCTGCATCACCATGACCAAGACCGTGCGTGACATGCACGAGGCCGCCAAGCTCGTGAACCGCATCGAGGATGCCCGCACCGAGCGCCTGCTGATGGATGCCGGCAAGCCGGCGCTTTGAGACGGAGCCGGTAAGTTCCGCTTAACCGCAAGATCGCATCGCCCGCCGCCGGCAAGGATTGCTTGGCAGGGGCGATGCGAACCTCCCTCGAACCCACGCGAGCGCATGATGTTCGACACCTTGATGCTGAAGAGGCGCTTCGCGCCGCTGTTCTGGGCGCAGTTCTTCTCCGCCTTCAACGACAATTTCCTCAAGAACGCGCTGGTCTTCATCATCCTCTACCGGCTCGCCGGTTCGCATGGCGAGGCGCTGGTGACGCTGGCGGGCGGGCTCTTCATTCTGCCCTTCTTCCTGCTCTCCGGCATCGGCGGGCAGATGGCCGACCGCTTCGACAAGGCGATGATGGCGCAACGCCTGAAGCTCGCCGAGATCGGCGCGGCCGGCGTCGCGGCGCTCGGTTTCACGCTCCATTCCGTGCCGATGCTCTTCGCCGCGCTCTTCCTGTTCGGCGTCATCGCCGCCCTGTTCGGGCCGATCAAATACGGCATCCTGCCCGATCATCTGAAGCGCGAGGAATTGCCGGCCGGCAACGCGCTGATCGAAGGCGCCACCTTCATCGCGATCCTGCTCGGCACCATCGCCGGCGGCCTGACGGCGCGCGAGGGTGGCGACGCCGCCCAGCTCAGCCTGCTGATCATGGTCTTCGCGCTGGCCTGCTGGGTCGCGACGCTGTTCATCCCGAAGACCGGCGCGGCCGCGCCCGATCTGGCGATTGACCGCAACATCCTGCGCTCGACCCGCGATCTCCTCAGGGATCTCTGGGCCGATGCCCGGCTCTGGCGCACCGGCGTCATGGTCTCGCTGTTCTGGTTGATCGGCGCCGTCGTGATGGCGCTGCTGCCGGCGCTGGTGAAGAACGGCATGGGCGGCACCGAGATGGTCGTCTCCGCCTATCTCGCGACCTTCGCTATCGCGATCGCCGTCGGGTCCGGCATTGGTTCCTTCCTGTCGAGCGGGCGCATCGTGCTCCTGCCCGTGCCGGTCGCCGGCATCGTCATGGGCCTGTTCGCGCTCGATCTCGCCTGGGCGGTGTCCGGCATCGTCGCGCATCAGCCGGCGCAGGATATCGGTGTCTTCTTCGGCAGTTCGCCCGCCTGGCGCGTCGGCATCGACCTTGCCGGCCTCGCCATCGCCGGCGGCATCTTCATCGTGCCGTCCTTTGCCGCGACCCAGGCCTGGGCGCCGGCCGAGAAGCGCGCCCGCATCGTCGCCGCGGTCAATGTGCTCTCGGCCGCCTTCATGGTTGCCGGCGCGGCGGTGGTCGCCCTGCTGCAGGCGGCGGGCCTGACGCTCAGCCATCTCTTCCTGCTGATCGGCGCGCTGACCATCGCCGCCTCGGTCTGGATCTTCCGGACGCTGCCGACCAATCCGCTCAGCGATTTCCTCTCGATCCTGTTCCGCGCCTTCTACCGCGTCGAGGTCACCGGTCGCGAAAACATCGCCAAGGCCGGCGACAATGCCATCATCGCGCTGAACCATGTCTCCTTCCTCGATGCCGCGCTGGCGCTCTCGATCCTCGACAAGGAGCCGGTCTTCGCCATCGACCACGGCATCGCCCAGCGCTGGTGGGTGAAGCCTTTCCTGAAGCTGACGCGGGCCATGCCGCTCGATCCCTCGCGCCCTCTGGCGACGCGCTCGCTGATCAATGCGGTCAAGAACGGCGAGAGCCTGGTGATCTTCCCGGAAGGGCGCCTCACCGTCACCGGCAGCCTGATGAAGGTCTATGACGGCGTCGGCATGATCGCCGAGAAATCCGGCGTGCCGATCGTGCCGGTCCGCATCGAGGGGCTGGAAGCGACGATCTTCTCGCGCCTGACCCGCGAGCAGGTCCGCCGCCGCTGGTTCCCCAAGGTGCGCGTCACCGTGCTGGAACCGGTCTCGCTGACCGTTCCCGAAAAGCTTAAGGGCAAGCCGCGCCGCCAGGCGGCGGGCGCGGCGCTCTACCAGATCATGTCGGACCTGATCTTCAAGACCACCGATATCGACCGCAGCGTCTTCGAGGCTGTCGCGGAAGCCGCCAAGCTCAACGGCAAGGGCCGCGTCGCGGTCGAGGATCCGATCACGGGCACGCTGACCTACAAGCGCCTGCTGATCGGCGCCGAGGTGCTCGGCCGCAAGCTGATGCCGCTGGCCGGCAAGGGTGAGGCGATCGGCGTGATGCTGCCCAACGCCAATGGCGCGGCAGTGACGCTGCTCGGCCTGATGTCGGCGGCGCGCGTGCCGGCGATGATCAACTTCACGGCCGGCGCCGGCAATATCGCCGCGGCCTGCAAGGCGGCGCAGGTCAGGATCATCGTGACCTCGCGCGCCTTCGTCGAGAAAGGCCGGATGGGCCCGCTGGTCGAGGCGCTCTCGGCCGAGGTGAAGATCGTCTATCTCGAAGATGTCCGCGCCACCGTCTCGACTGGCGACAAGCTCAAAGCGCTCTGGCGCCATGGCGAGGCGATCGAGAAGGCGAAGGGCTCGGACCGTGCCGCGATCCTGTTCACCTCGGGCTCGGAAGGCGCACCCAAGGGCGTCGTGCTCAGCCATGCCAACATGCTGGCCAATGCGGCGCAGGCGGCGGCCCGCATCGATTTCGGCCGGCGCGACAAGGTCTTCAACGTGCTGCCGGTCTTCCACTCCTTCGGCTTGACGGCGGGGCTGATCCTGCCGCTGGTCTCGGGCGTGCCGGTCTATCTCTATCCCTCGCCGCTGCACTACCGGATGGTGCCGGAGCTGGTCTATGGCTCGAACGCCACGATCCTGTTCGGCACCGACACCTTCCTCACCGGCTATGCCCGCGCAGCCCACCCCTACGACCTGCGTTCGCTGCGCTATATCGTGGCCGGGGCCGAGCCGGTGAAGGACACGACGCGGCGCACCTATGCGGAGAAGTTCGGCCTGCGCATCCTCGAAGGCTATGGCGTCACCGAGACCGCGCCGGTGCTGGCGCTGAACACGCCGATGTTCAACCGCTTCGGCACGGTCGGCCGGATCATGCCGGGCATGGAAGCGAGGCTCGAGCCGATGCCGGGCGTGGAGGAGGGGGGCCGCCTGCATGTCCGCGGCCCCAACATCATGCTGGGCTATCTCAAGTCCGAGAATCCCGGCGTGCTGGAGCCGCCGCCGGAGGGCTGGCACGATACCGGCGACATCGTCGCGATCGACAAGGACGGTTTCGTCACGATCAAGGGCCGCGCCAAGCGCTTCGCCAAGATCGCGGGCGAGATGGTCTCGCTCGCCGCGGTCGAGGCGCTCGCCGCCGAATGCTGGCCGGGCGTGCTCTCCGGTGTCGCGAGCCTGCCCGATGCGCGCAAGGGCGAGCGGCTGGTGCTGGTGACGGAGCAGAAGGACGCGACGCGCGCCGCCTTCCAGGCCTTCGCCAAGGGGAAGGGCGCGGCGGACCTGATGATCCCGGCCGAGGTCGTGGCCGTGCCGGCGGTGCCGGTGCTGGGCTCGGGCAAACTCGACTTCGCTGGCATCGCGAAGCTGGTGAAAGAGCGCGCCGCAGCGCCCGCACCTCAGCCGGTGGAGGCCTGATGCTCGGCTTCTGGCTGAAGGCGCTGACCCGGCCGACGCTCGACCTGACGCTGACCACCGCGCCAGGCCAGCAGACCCGCATCATCGAGCGACCGGGTGCCGTACTCGACGATGCGGAGCTGGCGGCGCTGGTCGAGCAGTTGCTGACGGTCGCGGGGCGGACGCTGGCGCAGGGCGCGCTGACCTATGGCGTCTTCTCCGGCGAGCGCGAGCGCCTGAGCCAGAGCATCGTCACCCTGATCAGCGACACGGCGACCGGCCGGCCGATCGCCTTCAACGCACTGGCCCAGATGCCGCTCACGCTCGCCGGCGAACCCGAGCAGGTCACGCATCTCGGCCTCGTCATGGTCGATCCTGAGGTGCGCGGCCGCGGCTTGTCATGGGTGCTCTACGGTCTCACCGTGCTGGTGCTCTTCGTCCGCGGCGGCTTGCGGCCGCGCTGGATCTCCAACGTCACGCAGGTGCCGGGCGTCGTCGGCATGGTCTGCGAGACCTTCTCGGAGGTCTATCCCTCGCCCGATCCCGGCAGCCGCCAGAGTTTTGCGCATCTCTCGCTCGCGCGACAGATCATGCGCGACCACCGCCATGTCTTCGGCGTCGGTCCCGAGGCCGGTTTCGACGAGGCGAATTCGATCATCACCGATGCCTATACCGGCGGCTCCGACGACCTGAAGAAGAGCTTCGAACAGGCGATGCATCACCGCGAGGAGCGCTACAACGCCTTCTGCCGCGACAAGCTCGACTACGCCCGCGGCGACGACGTGCTCCAGATCGGCCGCATGGATCTCGCGGCGGCGCGGCGCTACCTGCTCGGGCAGGTGCCGCGCTCGTCGCTGCCGGGACTGCTTGGAGCCTCGGCCTTCCTGCTGGTGCAGCGGCTGCTGCTGCCGCTGGTGCACTGGCTCGACGACACCCGCCGTTTCGGTACGCTGCGTCCGCGC
The DNA here is from genome assembly GCA_023393655.1 of Pseudomonadota bacterium. Taxonomy (GTDB): domain Bacteria; phylum Pseudomonadota; class Alphaproteobacteria; order Rhizobiales; family Beijerinckiaceae; genus Allobosea. The sequence goes on from JAEWKP010000013.1 coordinate 5,173, forward strand.
CCATCGAGGTCGAAACCATGATTCCCGGCTTCAGCTACGACCTCTTCGCCACCCGCAATATCGGCTTCGTCTCCGAGGCCGAGCAGGCGCGGCTGCGGCAAGCGACGGTCTTCGTCTGCGGCGTCGGCGGCATGGGCGGAGCCGCCTTCATGGCGCTGGTCCGGGCCGGGATCGGCCGCTTCGTCATCGCCGATATCGACGTCTTCGAGATTTCGAACCTGAACCGGCAGGTCTTCGCTCATGCCGGCACGATCGGCCGATCCAAGGCGGAAGCGGCGGCTGAAGCCGCCCGCGCGATCAACCCTGAGATCGAGATCGAGGTGCTCGGCGCCGAGTGGGTCGAGCGGCTGCCTGAGATCGCGGGACGCTGCAAGGTGATCGTTAACGGCATGGACGATATCGCCGCGGGCCTGCACCTCTACCGCACGGCTAAGACCGCAGGCGCGACCGTCATCGACGCCTATATGGCGCCATTGCCCTCGGTGATCGTCGTCCGCCCGGACGATCCGCGCCCCGAGGAGCGACTGGGCTTCCCGACCATCGGTAAGGACTGGCGCACACTCTCGGATGACGACAAGCACGCGGCCATGCTCTGCGAGGTCACGCATGTCATGCTGCATTCGCGCTCGCGCCATCATGTCGATCTCGCGATTGCCGGCGAGGTCGCCGCCGGCCGGCGCAGCCGCATGTCCTTCGCCCCGATGGTGATCACCACCGGCATGATGATGGCCTATGAGGCGATCGCGCTCACGCTGGACCGGCGCACCGGCACCGATTGCCGCGGCTGGTTCTTCAACCCCTACCGGCCGGCGGTGGAGCGGCCCTGGCCGGCTCCGGTCGCGGCGCTGCTGAAGCCCTTCGTGGCGCGCGCGCTCGTCAAGATGGTCTCAGGGCCATGACCGGCGGCTTCGCTAATCCGGGCCTCGTGGCGGATTCGATCGTCGATTTCTGCGGCGCGCTGGGCTTGGCCGTCGCCATGATGAGCTTGCGCCGCCGCGATCCGCGCGGCGCTCTGGCACGGCGCTTCCTCCTTGCGATGGGCCTGGCCGCGGCGCTCTTCCTGCTGCGGGCGCTCGGCTGGTGGAGCGGCAGCGTGGTGCTCGGACGGCTGGCGCTGGCCTGTGCCGCGCTCTTCCCGCTTGGCGCCTTGATCGTCACCGAGGCCATGCTGCGCCAGCATGCGCCGCGCCCGGTCAAGATCGTGGTGCTCGTCGGCTCGCTCGTGCTGGTTCTCGCCAGCTTTCTCGGTCTCGACGATCCCGGAAGGTTCTACGATCTGGCTCTGGCCGGCTTCCAGCTCCTGACCCTCGCCTTCTGCGGCATCTTGCTGTTCCGCCGCGACCAGACCGCGCTGACGGCGTCCGAGAACACCAGCGTCTGGCGACTTGGGCTTTGTGCTTTCCTGATTCTGCCCTTCGCGCTCAGTGATTTCCGCGAATTGCTGCCGAACCTGCCGGTCAGGCTGGGCGGCGTCGGCGCCTTGCTGCTGGTCTCGATCCTGCTGGTGACCGGGGGGGCCGCGCCGGCCCGGAGGCAGCGCTTCGCGATGCTCAGCCTGCGCGTCGTGGCAGCGCTGCTCCTGGGTTTCGCGGCGGCGCTCGTGACCCCCGATGTCGGCTTCGCCCATGTCGCGCGGCTCTGCGCCGTCGCGCTTGCAGGCGTGCTCGCCATCGCGCTGGCCGTCGATGCGCTGTCGAGCGCCTTCGATGCGGAAGCGCCCGGAATTCTCGATTCCCTCGCCCGGTCGCGGGCGCAGACACGCGAGGCCTTGATCGCCCAGCTCGCGACGCACCCCTTGTTCGGCAGCGCCCGCCGGCTCGATGAGGCCGCGCTCGCCGATTACGATCCGGCGATCCTGCAGCCGGCCTTGCATGGGATCGGCGTGCTGCACGCCTCTGGGCGAGGCTGGCCCTGGCCGGCGACCGATCCGGCTGCCGAGCGCCTGGCGGCGCTGATGGCCTCCCAGGCCGCGAGCCATCTGCTGGTGCTCGGCGAGGCGCCGCTCGACCTGCTTCTGGTGACCGTGCCAGTGGTCTCGGCCGATCCCGCGACCGAGACGGCGCTGGCCCTGGTGCGGCGCCTGCTCGCGACGGCACCGAGCGAGGTTCCCGCATGATCGAGATCCGCAGCAACGACCGCAAGGCGGCTTTCGCCGTCACGGCCAACGCCTACCCGGTGAACTGTCCCTACGTTCCGACGATGTGGTCCGATTTCGACCGCATGCTCGACCCCGCCAGAAACCCGTTGGTCACGCAGGGCCATGGCCGTTTCGAACTCTTCACGGCTTTGCGCGATGGCCGGCCGCTCGGGCGCATCGTCGCGACGATCCACGACGCCTCCAACGCCCGGCACGGCACGTCGCGCGCGCAGTTCGGCTATTTCGACTGCACTGATGATCCCGAGATCGCGGCGACCCTGCTCGGCGCCGTAGAAGATTGGGCACGCGAGCGCGGCATGGCCGAGCTGGTCGGCAATTTCAATCTGACCGCGATGCAACAGGCTGGTGTCGTAACCGGCGGCTTCGACAACGCCCCCTTCACCGACATGCTCTGGAGCCCGCCGCATATCGCGCGCCTGCTCGAAGCCAATGGCTACACGCCGATTTTCCCGATGACGACCTTCCGGATCGATCTCGCCGATATCGATCCGCGGGGCCTGCTCGGACCCAAGCAGCAGGCGATCCTGGCGGATCCCGACTATCGCTGGATGCCGATCGACCGCCGCCATTTCACGGAGCGCCTCGAAGACTCCCGACTCGTCCTCAATGACGGCTTCGACGCCAATCCGATGTTCGTACCCCCGACGGCCGAGGAATATTGTTTCCAGGCCGGCGACATGATGTGGGTCATCGACAAGCGCATCTCGACCGTCGTCCACCATAACGGCGAGCCGGTCGGCGCGATCATCGCGATCCCCGATCTCAATCCGCTGGTGAAGGCGGTTGGCGGGCGCATGGGCCTGAGCTTCCCGTTCCGCTTCCTGCGGCATCGCTGGACCAACCGGCGCGCCGTCATCGTCTACCAGTCGGTCAGTCGCGCCTTCCACAATCGCGGTCTCAACGGCGCGATGCTGTTCAAGGTGGCGAGCGCGCTGAAGGCCGCCGGCTACACCGAGCTCGGCGGCACCTGGATCGCCGACGTCAACGGGCCGAGCCTGCGGCAGGCCGAGAAGGCCGGCGCCAGGCCGCTGCACCGCCTGCATCTCTTCGCAAAGCCTCTGCGAGGTTGAAGTCAGATGCTGGACCGCGACCTGTTCGAGACGCTGATCGCCGAGGCCAGCCTGGCGCCGAGCGTGCACAACATCCAGCCGACGCGCTGGCGCCTGCTCGAGGCCGACACGGTGCTCGTGCTGGAGGATGGTGAGAGGCGTCTGCCGGCAGCCGACCCGATCGGGCACGATGTCCGGCTCTCGCATGGCGCGGCGATCGAAGGGCTGTCGCTGGCCTGCGGCCGGCACGGCCTGCGGATTGCGGGTGTCGAGTTTGGTGGCGGCTCGGATGAGGTGGCGGGGCTGCGCGTCATCGCGCGGCTGACGCTTGCTCCCGGTGGAACGGCGGACCCGCTCGCCGCCGCTGTCGCAGGTCGTCGCTCCTGGCGTGGCCGGTTTGCGGTTGCCGATGCCCGGTTGCAGGAAGCCCTTCAGAAGCTTGCTGCCGCGCCAGATCTCTTCATTGTCCAACCAGGTCCGGCCGTCGCGGAGATCGCGGAAACGGGCGACCGCGCCGGCTTCCATTTCCTGTGCCAGGATGAGCATCGGCGCGAACTGCTCGCCTGGATGCGGTTGTCGCGCCGCGATCCGCGCTATGGCCGCGACGGCCTCAACGCGGAGGCGATGGCGCTGGGCAGCGTCGAGGCGATGGGGGCCGCGCTCGTGCTCGGGCCCTTGTTCCCGCTGCTGAAGCGCCTCGGCCTCGCCGACCAGTTAACGCGGGAGCGCGCGAAGACGGCATCGGGCGCGATCGCGCTGTTTCATCGGCCGCTGGGCGAGGACCCCCTGGAGACGGGCCGCGCCTTTTACCGGGCCTGGCTCGCGATGGAAGCGCAGGGGCTCGGCGCCTGCCCGATCTCGGCGCTTGCCGACTGGCCGGTCAGCAACGCCGCCCTCGTCGCGCGCCATCCGTTGCCGGCGGGGCGCAGGCTCGTCAACGTCTTGCGGCTGGGTCGAGTACCACGGGACGCCGCTTCGCATCGCGCGCGGTTGCCTGTCGCGGAGCTGATCGCCTGACGGCGGGTCGGAAACGCTCAACCCCGCTTGCGCCAGGCCCGGAAGCGGTTGAGCGCACGGACGCACCAGAGTGCGAAGCGCGCCATCGGCCGCTGCAGGAACGGCACGTCGGCGGCGAGCAGGAGCAGGCCGAGTGGCAGCATCCACAGCCCCAGCAACGGCAGGAACGAGAACACGCCACCGGCGATGAGGGCGATGCCGGCGGGAATGCGCACCAACCGCGAGCGCGGATGGCGCAGCCATCTCAGGGCCGCCGCCATCGGGGTCGGCAATTCCTGCTCGATGTGCCGGAAGGCACGACGCAGTTCCTGTTTGGCCGATAAAGCTTGCATGATCTCGTATTCATCGCGCTGCGGAGCGGAGGCGCGGCTTTGCAGGAAGGAAGCAGCTACCGGACGACGCGGCCGTGCCTGCGCCCATTCCGGGGCGTGCGGCATGAGCAGTCGTCGCCCAGGGCGGCTGGTCGCCCGAGCGTGCATTGGCGCGATACCGTTCGGCAATGACGTCCGAGCCCGCTCGTCCGGTCGGCCCTGCGATAGAGCCTGGCCGGGGACGGTTCGTAGGGGCGCACAGCATTGGTGCCGGAGCCGATGGCCGGCCCCGCACCCGGAATGCCGCCCTGGCTCGAATGCAATCGGATATCCGGGACATGGTCGGTGATCGACGGCGGCCCCAGTCCTTGCCGTGGTCCGCCCGGATACAAGGGGGCATTGCCGGGCGTCGCGTCGAACTGGGCATCGGCGGGCAGCGAGAACAGCATGGCCAACAGGGCCGCCATCGCAGCGATAAGATTGCGCATCGTGCCGTGCCGGTTCTCCCGCATCGATCCAATCTACCAGCGTTCCGGCTGATCTTCCACCGCCTCCGGCCGGACGGTGGTCAGGATCGCAGGGCGCCGCGGCGCCAGCCTGGCTCCTCGATGGCGTTGAGAGCGTGACCCCCTAATAGACATCAGCCTGATAGCGGCCGGCCTTCCGCAGAGCGGCGACATAGGCGATCGCGTCCTCGGTGGAGCGCCCGCCATGCGTCACGACGACGTCGACCAGTGCCCGCTCGACATCCCGGGCCATCCGCTTGGCATCGCCACAGACGTAGAAATGCGCACCTTGCTCGAGCCATGACCAGAGTTCGCTGCCGCGCTCGCGCATGCGATCCTGAACATAGATTTTCTCGCCGTCGCGTGACCAGGCGAGCGTCAGGTTGGAGAGGAAGCCCGCATCCTTCATCGCCTGCAGCTCATCTTCATAGAAGAAATCGCAGGCCCGGCGCTGGTGGCCGAAGAACAGCCAGTTGCGGCCGGGCGCCCTGGTCGCCTGCCGGTCGTGCAGGAAGGCGCGGAAGGGCGCGACGCCCGTGCCCGGGCCGCACATGATCACCGGCGTCGCCGGATCGGCCGGCAGGCCGAAGCCATGGGCGCGCTGGACATAGATCGGCACCTTGTCGCCGGGCGCGACGCGCTCGGCGAGGAAGGTCGAGGCCACGCCCCAGCGCGGACGCGAGCCGACCTTGTAGCGCACGGCATCGACCGTCAGCGAGATCCGGCCGGGGGTCGCGTTGTGCGAGGAGGAGATCGAATAGAGCCGCGGCTGGAGCGGATCGAGCGCCTCGACGAAGGCCTCGGCCGAAAGTCGGGCCTGGGAGAACTTGTGCAGAGCCCCGAGCACGTCGAGCCGGTCGAGATCGCCATCGGGATCCTCACCGGCCGCAAGGCGCCTGGCCTTGGCGCGGGCCTCCCCGCCGGTGACATAGGAGATGAGCTGGAACAGGGCGTCGGGCGCCGGGCCGAGCGCGCAATCCTCCATGAGCTTCTCGCGCAGGGGCTTGCCGCCGATCTCTGCATCCGGCCGCGCGCCCAGGAGCGCGATCACGGCATCGGCTAGGCGGGCATCGTTCTGCGCGACGATGCCGAAGGCATCGCCGACGATGTAGTCGAGCCCGCATTCCGAGAGATCGAATTCGACATGCCAGGTCTCCTTCTCGGAGCCTTCGCCGTTGAGTTTGCGGCGCGAGAGGAAGGTCGCGAATGCCGGGTTCTCGCGGCAGCGCCCTTTCGGCCCGCGCTCTGCCGCCGGCGCGGTTTCGATGGCAGCGCTCGCGACGGCAGCGGCGGGCTCCTCCATCAGCGCCTTGACCTGACGAAGCGTCTCCTTGCCGCCCGGTGCACAGAGATTGAGACGCCCTTCGGCTCCCGAGGCGATGGCGGCGGAATAGGTTTCGCAGAGATAGCCGCATTGCCCGCAATCCTGCTGCGCCATGGCGGCGTAGAGCTTGCGCGGCAGCGGCCTGCCTTCGGCCAGCTTCATGCGCTCGGTCATCTCCAGCGACGGGTCGTGCCAGGGCGCGCCGTCCTCGGCCTCGGCCAGGACGGCTGCATTCTCGGTTGGTGACAGCGCGGTCACGCCGGCATTGTCGAGCGAAAGCAGCCCGGCGAAGAAGCCGTTCAGCCAGGAGCGCTGCTCCTCGCTGAAGGGCGCGGTTTCCGGCAGGACCTGGACGATCGGGCTCGGGCTCTGGATGGTCATGCCGCATCCCCGATCTGCTCGACCATGGCCTGCAGCGCCGCGATCTCGTGGCGGCGGGCGAAGGCGACGAAGCTCTCGTCGGGGGCGGCGCGATGTGCCTGCCAGCTCCGCAGGATCGCTTCGACCAGGGCCGGCGCATCCTGTGCCTTCACATTGGTCCGGAACTCCCGGCCTATCCCACCCTCGACGCCGAAGCCGCCGCAAACGAAGACATGATAGCCGGGCACGGTGTCGCCCTCGTCATTGATCGGAACCTTGACGCCGATCAGCCCGAGATCGCCGATATAGTGCTGGGCGCAGGAATTGTGGCAGCCGGTCAGGTGGATATTGACGGCCGTGTCGAGCGTGATGCGTGGCTCGCAGTGGGCGGCGATGGCGAGCGCATCCTCCTTGGTATGGGCACCGGCGAACTTGCAGCCGGTCGCGCCGGTGCAGGCGATCAGCCCGGCGCGCAGCACGGATGTCTCGGCCGAGAGGCCGATGGCCTTGAGATTGGCGAGAACGTCGTCGACCTTCGCATCGGGCACGCCGGAAATCAGCAGGTTCTGCCAGACGGTGAGGCGGATATCGCCGTCGCCGCAGTTCTGGGCGATCGAGGCGATGACGCGCATCTGCTGGACCGTGAGCTTGCCGACCGGCAGCGCCACGCCGATCCAGTTCAGGCCGGCCTGGGCCTGCGCGTGGACCCCGATATGGGCGAGCCGGTCATAAGAAGGCCGCGGCTTGACGAAGGCGCTGTCGAGCCGGATCAGCCGGCGGCCGAGCTTCTCCTCGACGGCGGCGAGGAATGTGTCGAAGCCCCAGGCATCGAGCACGTATTTGAGCCGGGACTTGTTGCGGTCGGTGCGATCGCCGTTGGCGATGAAGACGCGGATGATCGCATCGGCGATCGCAATCGCGTCGGATGGGGCGACGATGACGCCCGTGTCGCGCGCAAGGTCCTTGTGGCCGGTGATGCCGCCGAGCGCGAGGCGATACCAGATGCCGGGCGCGACCGGCTGCTCCTCGAACGCGGCCCCGTCCATGACCTCGATGGCCTGGAAACCGATATCGTTGGTGTCCTCCAGCGTCGCGATCGAGCCGGCACCGTCGAAGGCGACGTTGAACTTGCGCGGCAGCCCGTAGAGCGAACGGTCGTTCAGGATGTGATGGTGCCAGGCGCGGGCATGCGGGCGCGTGTCGAGCAGCTCGATCGGGTCGATACCGGCGGTCGCCGAGCCGGTGACGTTGCGGATGTTGTCGGCGCCCGAGCCCTTCGCGGTCAGGCCGAGATCGGCGAGCCCTTCCAGCAGTGACAGCGCGTTCTCGGCGGCGATCTCGCGGATCTGGAGATTGGCGCGGGTGGTGACATGGCTGTAGCCGCCGCCGCAGCGCTCCGTGAGATCGGCGACACCCGCGAACTGCCAGGCCGTGAGGATGCCGTTGGGAATGCGCAGCCGGCACATATAGCTGTTCTGTGCCGGCGCCACGTAGAACAGGCCGTGATAGCGCCAGCGGAAATTGTCCTCGGGCTTGGGATAGATCCCGGCTCCGGCCTGCTCCCTGAAGCGGGCGTAGGCGTCGAAAGGGTGCTCGGCAGCCTTCCATTTCTCCTGATCGACGAGCTTGCCGCCGGCGGCAATCGTTCTGGCCTGTGCTTCGGCATGCTGCCTGTCGGGGCCGGCTGGCGTGGCCGAAGCGGAGCCCGAGGTACCGCCGAGCGGGCTCAGGCCGCGCGCCGTGCGGACCGACTGCATGCCGCTGACGAAGCCTTCGAGATAACGCTTCTGATCGGGGGTGAAATCGTTGCTCATGGCCGGTGCCGTTACGCCGCCTCGACGAAGCGGTGGCGCTCGTAGAGGAATTTCAGCACCGCCTCGCGCGCGGCGATGTAGGTCCGGTCCGAGACCAGCTCGAGCCGCTGGCGCGGACGGGCGAGGCGCACGTCCAGCACCTCGCCGATGCGGGCGGAGGGGCCGTTCGTCATCATCACGATCCGGTCCGAGAGCAGCACCGCCTCGTCGACATCATGCGTGATCATGATCATGGTGTTGCCGAGCGTGGCATGGATCTGCATCACCGAGTCCTGCAGATGCGCGCGGGTCAGTGCGTCGAGCGCCCCGAAGGGCTCGTCGAGCAGCAGGATCTTCGGCTCCATGGCGAGGCCGCGCGCGATGCCGACGCGCTGCTTCATGCCGCCGGAGATCTCGCCCGGGCGCTTGTCCTTGGCATGGCTCATCTGGACGAGGCCAAGATTGTGCATGATCCAGTCATGGCGCTCGGTCCGGCTCCTGGTCCGGCCAAAGACCTTGTTCACGGCGAGCGCGACATTGTCGTAGACGGTGAGCCAGGGCAGCAGCGAGTGGTTCTGGAAGACCACGGCGCGGTCCGGTCCCGGGGCGTTGACCTCCTTGCCCTCGAGCAGGATGCCGCCGGTCGTCGCGGGCGTGAGGCCGGCGACGATGTTGAGCAGGGTCGACTTGCCACAGCCGGAATGGCCGATGATCGAGACGAACTCTCCCTTGTCGATGACGAGGTTGATGTCCTTGAGTACCTCCGTCGTGGCGGCACCGCGCTGGAAGCGTTTGTCGACATGGTCGATCTTGAGATAGCTCATCGCCTCAGACCTCAGTTGGTCGCGGTGCCGCGGGTGACGACATGGCCGACGAGCGCGACGAGGCGGTCGAGCAAAAAGCCGACCACGCCGATATAGACCAGCGCCACGATGATGTCGGAG
>JAEWKP010000037.1 GCA_023393655.1 Pseudomonadota bacterium
AGGTCATGATGATCAGCACGTTGCGGAAATCGACAGTGCGGCCCTGGCCAGCGGTCAGACGGCCGTCGTCGAGCACCTGCAGCAGGACGTTGAACACGTCCGGATGCGCCTTCTCGACCTCGTCGAAGAGCACGACCTGATAGGGCCTGCGCCGCACGGCTTCCGTCAGAGCGCCGCCCTCCTCATAACCGACATACCCGGGAGGCGCGCCGATCAGCCGGGCGACCGAGTGCTTCTCCATGTACTCGGACATGTCGATGCGCACGAGCGCGGTGTCGTCGTCGAACAGGAACGAGGCCAGAGCCTTGGTCAATTCGGTCTTGCCGACGCCGGTCGGGCCGAGGAACATGAAGGAGCCGATCGGACGGTTCGGATCCTGCAACCCGGCACGCGCCCGGCGAACCGCGGTCGAGACCGCCTCCACCGCTTCCTTCTGCCCGACGACGCGGGCGCCGAGAACCTCCTCCATGCGGAGCAGCTTCTCCTTCTCGCCTTCGAGCATGCGGTCGACGGGCACGCCGGTCCAGCGCGAGACGACCGCCGCGACGTGGTCGGGCGTCACCGCCTCCTCGACCATGCCGGCGCTCTCGCCCTTCTCCTCGATCTCAGCCAGACGCTTCTCGAGCCCGGGGATCTCGCCATAGGCAAGCTCGCCCGCCCGCTGGTACTCGCCCTTGCGCTGCGCCTGGGCGAGCTCGTTGCGAGCATTGTCGAGCTTGGTCTTGATCTCGGCTGCGTGGCCGAGCTTGTCCTTCTCGGCCTTCCACTTGGCCGTGATCGTGTCGGAGCGCGTCTCCAGATCAGCCAGTTCGGCTTCGAGCCGCTTCAGCCGCTCCTTCGAACCGGCATCGCTCTCCTTCTTGAGCGCCTCCTGCTCGATCTTGAGACGGACGATCTCGCGGTCGATCGAATCCAGCTCCTCGGGCTTGGAATCGACCTGCATGCGCAGGCGTGCCCCGGCTTCGTCGACGAGGTCGATCGCCTTGTCGGGCAGGAAGCGGTCGGTGATGTAGCGGTTCGACAGGGTCGCAGCCGAGACCAGCGCCGAATCCGTGATGCGGACGCGGTGGTGCTGCTCGTACTTCTCCTTCAGGCCGCGCAGGATCGAGATGGTGTCCTCGACCGTCGGCTCCTCGACGAAGACCGGCTGGAAGCGCCGCGCCAGAGCCGCGTCCTTCTCGACATATTTGCGGTACTCGTCGAGCGTGGTCGCGCCGACGCAGTGCAATTCGCCGCGCGCCAGGGCCGGCTTCAACAGGTTGGACGCATCCATCGCGCCGTCGGTCTTGCCGGCGCCGACGAGCGTGTGCATCTCGTCGATGAACAGGATGACGCCGCCATCCGAGGACGAGACCTCGGTCAGCACGGCCTTCAGCCGCTCCTCGAACTCGCCGCGATATTTCGCGCCGGCGATCAGCGAGCCCATGTCGAGCGCGAGCAATTCCTTGTCCTTCAGGCTCTCGGGCACGTCGCCGTTGACGATGCGCAGCGCGAGGCCTTCCGCGATGGCGGTCTTGCCGACGCCGGGCTCACCGATCAGGACAGGATTGTTCTTGGTCCGGCGCGACAGCACCTGAATGGTGCGACGGATCTCCTCGTCGCGGCCGATCACCGGGTCGAGCTTGCCCTCGCGCGCCGCGGCGGTGAGGTCGCGGGCGTATTTCTTCAGCGCGTCATAGGCCTGCTCGGCGGACGCGGAATCGGCGGTGCGGCCCTTGCGGATCGCCTCGATCGCGGCGTTCAGCGCCTGCGGCGTCACGCCGGCCTTGGAGAGCGCCTTGCCGGCCTCACTGTCCTTCTCGATCGCCAATGCCAGCAACAGCCGCTCGACCGTGACGAAGCTGTCGCCGGCCTTCTCCGCGGCCTTCTCGGCGGTGTCGAAGACGCGGGCGAGGCCCGGGGTCAGGTTGAGGCCGCCCGAGCCGCCCGAGACCTTCGGCAGCTTGGCCAGCGCCTGATCGACAGACTGCAAGGCGACGCGCGACTGGCCACCGGCCCGGTCGATCAGACCGGCCGCCATGCCTTCATTGTCATCGAGCAGCGCCTTCAGAAGATGCTCGGGGGTGAACTGCTGGTTGCCCTCGCGCAAGGCTATCGTCTGCGCCGCCTGGAGGAAACCTTTCGCCCGATCGGTATATTTCTCGATATTCATTCAGATATCTCCGCCCGCAGGCCACGCCCCGTAGCGACGTGAACCTGCTGCCCTTTCATCAGGATGGGGCGCCGCGATGGGCCGCCCCTCGCCCTCCAAGATAGTGTGGCTTTCACGCAACGGAAGAGGCTTGGTCCAGAATTGACCTGGCGCAAGCGGGAGGCGCAGATCGGGCATGGCCGGGACCAAGCGACAGCAGGCGATTCGGAAAGCGTTGAGGGCGCTGGCGCCGGGCATTCCGCTGTCGGACGCCGAGGCCGTGGTCACGCTGGCGGAGCGGCGCCACATGAAGGACCTGCCGCCCTCGACGGCACTCTGGCTCGCACTCGGCAGCCATGTCCGCCATGTCCACACCGATTACGAACGCCTGCTGGGCGAGGGCTACGATCGCGACGCCGCCCGCTTCTTCGTCGCCGAGGAAACCGACGCCGTGCTCGCCGGTTGGGGCTGCCAGCGTTCGGTCAGCGACGGCGAGGATGACGCCTCCGATTGATCGAAACGGATACAAGATTTGATCTGTCAGGATCGGCCGACAAGGCTATGGTCCGCGACCTTGCCTGAACGGGACACGACCATGCGCATCGAAACGCTCTACCGCTATCCCGTGAAGGGGCTCTCGCCGGAACGGCTCGCGCGCGCCGCGCTCTCGGCTGGCGGCTATTTCCCCGGCGACCGGCTGTTCGCCATCGAGAACGGTCCCTCGGGCTTCGATGCGGCCGAACCCGTGCACCAGCCCAAGATCAAGTACCTGATGCTGATGCGCAACGAGTCGCTGGCCCGGCTGAAGACCCGCTATGACGACGCCAGCGGCGATCTCGTCATCCACGAGGGTGGGCAGGAGGTGCTGCGCGCGGCGACGACCAGCGACGACGGCCACGCCGCGATCTCGCGCTTCTTCACCGGCTTCATGCCCGAGGAATTGCGCGGCACCCCGAAGCTGCTGACGGCCCCCCTGAGCTATCGCTTCACCGATTCGCGCTCCGGCTTCGTCTCGATCATCAACCTCGCCAGCGTCGCCGATCTGGAGGGACGCCTCGGACAGCCGGTCGATCCGCTGCGCTTCCGCGGCAACCTGATGGTCAGCGGGCTCGCGGCCTGGGCCGAGAACGACCTCGTCGACCGCGAACTCACAGGGCCCGGCGGCCTGCGCTTGCAGGTCATCAAACGGATCGAGCGCTGTGCGGCGACCAATGTCGACCCCGAGACCGGCGCGCGCGACATGCAGATCCCGAAGGCGCTGATGAAGAACTACGGCCATGTCGATTGCGGCATCTATTGCCGCGTCCTCGCCGATGGCGCGCTCGGCGAAGGCGACAGCCTGGCGGTTGCGGACGCACCGACGCAGCTCGGCATCGCCTGATAACGCCTGCCGTCATTCTCGGGACATTGGCAGATTCCAGACAAGAAAAAGGGCCCGAACGGGCCCTTTTCCACATTCGATCGATGATGCCGGAGCTTACTCGGTCGAGCCATCCGTCTCCGAACCCAGCGCGTCCATGACCTCGCGCGGCGAACGGCGGCGGCGGGGGCGCTTGGGCGCAGCCTCAGCGGCATCCGCAGCCGGTTCCGCTGGGGCGACCACAGGTTCGGCGGCGGGGGTCTCGACCGCTTCAGGCGCGGGGACGCGCACGGGGTTGGTCAGGAAGGACGGCAGCGCCGCGGCAACGTCGTCGCCGGCTTCGCTCTCGACCTCGCGCTCGCGACGCGGACGACGCTCGCGCTGCGGACGCTCGGCCCGCTCGAAACGACGCTCGCCCTGAGCCTGCTCGGGCGCGGACTCCGCAGAGGCTCCTTCGCCGACCGGGATATCGGAACGCGGCGCATCGGGGCGCGAGGCGTAACCGCCGGGAGCCCCCTGGCCTTCGGCATTGCGGTCGAAGCGGCGATCGCCGCGATCCGGGCGATCGAAGCGGCGTTCGTTGTTGCCGTTGTTGTTGCGGTCGTTGTTGAAACGTTCGCGGCGGTTCGGGCGGTCGAAGCGCTGGCCGCCCTGCGGCTGGCCCTCGCCGCCCTCGCCCTCGGGGCGCTGACCGCCGCCATGGCCGTTATAGCCATTGGCATTGGCATAGCCGTTGGAGCGCATCTCCGGCTGCGGGCCGGTGCCGGGCTGGAAGGACTGGTTCTCATCGTCGCCCTCTTCCTCGCCCTCGTCCGCGTCTTCGACGAAGGCGCGGTTCGGCGGGAAGGAATGGCCAAACTGCTGAGCCATCTGCTCCTGCGCTGCGAGCAGGATGCGGTAGTAATGCTCGGCGAACTGGAAATAGCTCTCGGCAGCAACGGTATCGCCCGAAGACTGGGCATCGCGCGCAAGCTGCAGATATTTCTCGGCGACATTCTGCGCCGTGCCGCGAACCTTTACGTCCGGTCCGTTGGATTCGTAGCTACGCTGCAACGGATTGGGAGATTTGCGATTGCCGTTATTGTTGCCGCCACCGCTATTGTTGCGGCCGCGCATACGCCGGTTCTGACCTGGTCTCATTCGCGTCTGTCTCGCGCTTCTGTGTTCAAAGCAACCGTGGTGCCGTCATGCGCGTTGCGATGCACAGCGGGTTGCGACGCTGTGTCGGACGAAGGTGACCTGAAGGGGCGATCCGCCGTTCCTGGTCTTCACGCGCTCTTTTCCAAAAAGGGGGGTACAACCCCATGAGCCGATCGGCGCCACGCGCCTTCGGGGCTCCATCCGGCTTGTCAGTTGCATCGCTGCGGGAACACGCCCCCAAACGATGCCGTACTCGAGCAAATCCTGTACGATCGGGAACTGCCCAGAGGCCCGGCTCTGACGCCACCAGCTTCGGCTGCATGCTGCTTAGCTCGTTTTGGCTGCTTCTCCAAGCGAAATCGACCAAAAGCCTGTGCATTATCAAGCGAGCGTGAAGATCAACGCCCGCTCATGCCCTCCCAGATCGTTCCGGCTGCCGCTGAATTCAAGCCCGCCGGCCCGCATCAGCGCCACGACATCCGGCCCCTGCCCGGCTCCGATCTCGAAGACGATAATCCCGCCGGGCGCGAGCAAGGGCGGCAGGGACGAGGCGAAGAGACGATAGGGTCCAAGCCCGTCGGCGCCGCCGTCCAGAGCCAACAGAGGATCGTGCTCGCGCACCTCGACGGAGAGTGTCGCAATCTCGGACGAGGGAATATAGGGCGGGTTCGAGACGATGAGATCGAAACGGCCGGTGAGACCTTCGGTCCAGCTGCCTTGCTGGAACGCAGCGCGGCCTTCGACGCCGTTGAGCGCGGCATTGCCAGCCGCTGTCCGGCAGGCCTCCTCGGACAGATCGATGCCGAGGCCGTGTGCCTGCCGCAACTCGCTGAGCAGGGCGATCAGCAGGCAGCCGGTGCCGGTTCCGAGATCGAGCAGCGCCAGGTCCTCGCCGCGGCGACCGGCAAGCTGCGCCAGTGCCGCCTCGACGATCGTCTCGCTGTCGGGGCGCGGCTCCAGCGTCGCCGGCGACAGACGGAACGGCAGCCCCCAGAATTCGCGCTCCCCGAAAATGCGCCAGACCGGCTCTCCCGCGAGGCGACGCGCCGAGAAATCGTCAAGCCGGGTGAGTGCTTCCGCCGGCAGGACCATATCCGGATCGACGTCGGCAGCGCCCAGGCTGCCTTCGACCAGCAGACGCGCATCGAGCCCGGGGCTCGGCGAGCCCGCGCGCAGAAGACTCTGCGCAAGATGGCGCCGCGCCTCCCTCACGGTCGGCACGGCGCCCTCCCCTCGTGCGTTTCCGGCAAGGCCCGTAACGAGCCCTGCCCGTCCCTGCGCTTGAACTAGTTGCCGTTCATCTTCAGATTCACGCAGGTCGTCATCTTCCTGTTGAGCGAAGCCTTGCTTTCGCGCGTGCCGCGCATCTCCGCCCGGCAGGCCTTGCGCGCCTGCGACTGCGTCATCGCACCCTGCAGCGCGGCCGGCTGGCCCGACGTCATCTTGCGGAAGGTGCGCTCCTGCGCCTGCGAGACGCCGCTCATCGCCAGCGCCATCAGCCCGGTCACCGCGATCGTCGAGAACATCTTGATCATGAGAGGGTCCCCCCTGTGCTGGTGTCGATACACCAACAACGCGGGATGAGCGCTTTGGTTTCATCGCGCGGGCCTCACGCGATACCCTCGGCCGCCAGCAGCTTCGCCTGATGCTCGGCCGTGAGTGCATCGATGATCTCGTCGAGCACAAGTCCTTGCATCATTTCGTCGAGCTTGTAGAGCGTCAGGTTGATGCGGTGGTCGGTGACGCGTCCCTGCGGGAAATTATAAGTGCGGATCCGCTCCGAGCGATCGCCCGAACCGACCTGCGAACGCCGGTCCGCCGAGCGTTCGGCATCGATGCGCAGGCGCTCCATGTCGAAGAGTTTTGCGCGCAGCAATTCATAGGCCCGCGCCTTGTTCTTGTGCTGGGAGCGCTCGTCCTGGACCAGCACGACGGTGTTGGTCGGGATATGGGTGAGGCGCACTGCCGATTCCGTCTTGTTGACGTGCTGGCCGCCGGCGCCGCCCGAGCGCAGCGTGTCGGTGCGGATGTCGGCCTCGTTGAGGGTGACATCGACATCGGTGGCGAGCGGCAGCGTCGCGACTGTCGCGGCGGAGGTGTGGATGCGCCCGCTCGCCTCGGTATCCGGCACGCGCTGGACGCGGTGGACGCCGGATTCGAACTTGAGACGGGCATAGACGCCGCGGCCGTTGATCTCGGCGATGACCTCCTTGTAACCGCCGGCCGTGCCCTCGCTCTCGGAGAGGACATCGAGGCTCCAGCCCTTCTGGGCGGCGTGACGCTGGTACATGCGCAGGAGGTCTCCGGCGAAGAGCGCGGCCTCGTCGCCGCCGGTGCCCGCCCTGATCTCGAGAATGACCCCGCGCTCGTCGGCGGAATCCTTCGGCAGCAGGGCGACGAGGATCTCGCGGGCCCGCGCCGCGATCTCGGCGCGGGCGATGTCGCGCTCCTCATACGCGAGGTCGCGGAACTCGGAATCGGTCGCGGGATCGGCGATCAGCGCCTCCGCCTCGTCCAGCGAGACCTGCGCCTGCCGCCAGGAGGCGATCGCAGCGACCACGGGATCGAGCTCGGCCAGTTCCTTCGCGAGCTCGACGGTGCGCGCCGCCTCGGTGGCATGATTGATCTCGTCGGTCGCGGCGGCATGGCGCGCCACGATGACGTCGAGACGATCCTGGGGAAGCTGGAGGGACATCAACTGAACTCGTGAAACGAAAGGAAAAAGCGGCAGCGGCTGCAGAAGCAGCGTCGCTAGACCGGAACCTTGAACTCGGTCGCGAAGGCGGCGAGCTGCGGGCGCAGATTGGTGGCGCCTTCCGGAGAGGCCAGCATCCAGTCCATGCGCTCGCGCAGCTTGCCGGCGTCGAGCGCGCGCAGCATCGCCTTGACCGGCCCGATCGAGGCGGCCGACATCGAGAAGCCGCGATAGCCCAGGCCGATCAGGGCCATGGTCTCCAGCGGCTTGCCGCCCATCTCGCCGCAAACAGTGACAGGGCAGCCGGTCTCGGCGGCAGCTTCGACGATACGCCTGAGAGCCCTGAGGGCGCCGACGCCGAGCGGGTCGAAGCGGTCGGCAACACGCTTGTTCTCACGATCGGCAGCGAAAAGGAACTGCATGAGGTCGTTGGTGCCGATCGACAGGAAATCCGCCTCGCGCGCGATCTCCCCCAGCTCGAACAACAGCGACGGCACCTCGACCATGACGCCGACCCTGAGGTCGCGCGGCGGGGCGACGCCCTGCTTCTCCAGCATGGCCTGCTCGCGACGGATGATCATGCGGGCGCGGCGGAACTCCTCGGTGGTCGCGACCATCGGCAGCATGATCTTGAGATCCCGCCCCGCCCCGGCCCGCAGCATTGCGCGCACCTGCGCCCGGAGCAGCCGCGGCTTGTCGAGGCCGATGCGGATCGCGCGCCAGCCGAGCGCCGGATTCTCCTCCTCGACCCGCTCCATATAGGGCAGCACCTTGTCGCCGCCGATATCGAGCGTGCGGAAGGTGACGGGCCGTTCCGCCGCGGCGTCCAGCACCGAGGCATAAAGCGCCTGCTGCTCGGCGGTGGTCGGCATGTGCTGTGCCACCATGAACTGCAATTCGGTGCGGAACAGGCCGATGCCGGAGGCCGCGGTGGCTTCCAGGTTCGGCAGATCGACGAAGAGGCCGGCATTGATCTGCAGGGTGATGTCGACCCCGTCGCGTGTCACCGCCGGAAGCTCCTTGAGCTTCTGATACTGCTTCTGCTTGCGGGCGCGCAGCCGCGCCTTGTCCTTGTAGGCGTTCTCGACATCGGGCTGCGGGCGGATCTGCACCTCGCCGGCCTGGCCGTCGACGATGATGGCATCGCCCGCCTCGACCAGAGCGGTCGCGTTGACGACCTCGCCGACGGCGGGAATGCCGAGCGCGCGGGCGACGATGGCGATATGGCTGGTCGGCCCGCCCTCCTCCAGCACGAGCCCGCGCAGATGCGCGCGATCATAGTCGAGCAGGGCCGCCGGCCCCATCGAGCGGGCGACGAGGATGGCATTCTCCGGCAGGTTCTCGCGGGCGACGCCGTTGGCCTTGCCGACCAGCGTGCGCAGCAGCCGGTCGGCGAGATCGTCGAGATCGTGCAGCCGCTCGCGCAGATAGGGATCGGTCTGGCGCAGCATCTTGGCGCGGGTGTCGGACTGGACGCGCTCGACCGCCGCCTCGGCGGTGAGGCCGGTCAGAACGACCTCGCGCATGCGGCGCAGCCAGCCCTGGTCATGGGCGAACATGCGGAAGGTCTCGAGAACGTCGCGATGTTCGCCGGTATGGGCGACGTCGCCGCGCTCGACCAGTTCGTCGATTGAGGCCCGCATCTCGCCGATCGCCGCTTCGAGCCGTCCGACCTCGGCCGCCGGATTCTCGGCGATGAGATTGGTGATGGCGACGCGCGGCTCGTGCAGCACGACATGGCCAAGGCCGACACCATCGGCCAGTGCCACGCCGACGCCGTGGATCGGACGATCGAGGCCGATCGAGGCACCGGGCGCCGCCAGCGACTTGAGCCCGCCGGCCGCGATCATCTCCGCCATCAGCATGGCGGTGGTCTGAAGGGTCTCGATCTCGTCTTCGGAATAGAGGCGCGAGGCCCGATTCTGGATGACGAGCACGCCCATCACGGCGCCGCCCCGCAGGATCGGCACGCCGAGGAAGGAGCGGTAGACCTCTTCGCCCGTCTCCGGCCGGTAGGAGAAGGAGGGATGCGCCTGCGCGTCCGAAAGGGCCAGCGGCTCGGCCTCGCTCGCGATCAGGCCGACCAGACCCTCGCCCGCCCGCATGGTGGTGAGGTGGACCGCCTCGCGGTTGAGACCTTCGGTAGCGTAGAGTTCAAGCGAGCCGTCCTCGCGCAGGACGTAAACGGAGCAGACTTCGGCGACGAGATTGCCGGCGATCAGGACGACGAGACGGTCCAGCCGCTCCTGCGGGCTGATCGATGCCGCCATAACCTCGCGGAGACGGCGCAACAGAACGCCCGGTCCTCCGAGAGCGCCTCGCATCGATCTCAGCCCTCCGCCCGCCTCCTCAGCCATCGACGATACGATGCCTGTCCAGACCTGAGTCGCCCGCTCCGGTCATGCTGCCTTCTAGCGACCAAAGACCTTATTCGGCAAGGGCCGCGAACAGGGTCCGCAGCATCACCCCAAGATTTCGGTCGTTTTTGAGCTTGAGGTCGAAGTCTCAGGGCCGCACCAAAACGAGATGAGAGGCCTCGGCGGCACCCTGCTTCCGGCGCGATCCTGCCGACATCTTGCGGACGCCGGCTTCCGGAGCAGCCGATGACGCGGCCGCTGCCTCGCCCCGGCCTGTCCGCCGCGCGCCGGCACGCGGTTCCTTGCGCGGCTCGCCCGCGGCCAATGTCTCGGCCGCCCCGGCCTCACCGGACAGGGCCAGCAGGTATTGCCGCGTCCACCAGTCGATATCGGTGGCCGCGATGATGGCGTAGAGCTTCTCGAAGCGGCGGATGCGCTCGGTCTTGGGCATGGCCAGCGCGGTACGGATCGCTTCCGCGACCACATGGGAGTCGAAGGGATTGACGATCAGCGCCTCACTCATCTGCTGGGCCGCGCCGGCGAAGCGCGAGAGCACGAGCACGCCGGGATCGGCCGGGTCCTGCGCCGCAATATATTCCTTGGCGACGAGATTCATGCCGTCGCGCATCGGCGTGACTAGGCCGACCTGAGCGCGGCGGTAGAAGCCGGCCAGCGCCTTGCGCGAATAGGCCTTCTTGACCACGCGGATCGGCGTCCAGTCGAATTCGCCGAGCTGGGCATTGAGGCGGCCGGCAACCTCGTCGGACTGGCGATCCAGATCCGCATATTCGGGCACGTCGCTGCGCGAGGGCGGGGCAATCTGCAGCAGGCTGACGCGTCCGCGCTCCTCCGGATGGTCGCGCAGGAACTCGCCGAAAGCCTCCAGCCGCTGGACGATGCCCTTGGAATAGTCGAGCCGGTCGACCCCGATGACGAGCTTGCGCTCGCCGAGGGATTCCCGCGTGGCGCGCAGCGGCGTCGTCGCCTGGCGAGCGGAGGCGGCGGCGAGCCGGCGGAAGCCCTCGGCATCGATTCCGATCGGGAAGGCCTGCACCGTGGTCTCACGCGGGCCCAGCCGAACGCGCCTGCTGTCGGAGCGGGCGCCGCAAAGAGAGACGAGCCCGTCGATCAGGTTGCGGGCGTCGACGTCGGTCTGCATCCCGACGAGGTCGTAAGCTGCCATGGTGCGGATCAGGGTCGCGCTGAAAGGCAAGGCGCCTACGACATCGGCCGCCGGCCAGGGGATATGGTGGAAATAGCCGATGCGGTTGGTGACGCCGCGCCGACGCAGCTCCGCCGCCAACGGAATCAGGTGATAATCGTGGATCCAGATCAGGTCGTCGGGCTTGATCAGCCCGGCGAGCGCCCGGGCGAAGCGTCGGTTGACGCCGAGGTAACCCATATAGTCGCTGCGCTGGAACTCGGTGAGGCCGAGACGATAGTGCATCAGTGGCCAGAGCGCCCGGTTCGAGAAGCCGAGATAGTAGCTCTGGCGCTCGGCCTCGCTCAGATCGGTCACGGCATAGGTGACATTGCCATGCTCGACCTGCCGCACCGGCGCCGGCGCGCCCTCGCTGACGGCCCCGCTCCAGCCGAACCACAGGCCGCCGCGTTGCTCCAGCGCTTCGCGCAGGGCGACGGCCAGCCCTCCCGCCATCACCTTTTCATGACGATCGGGAATCGTGACGCGATTGGAAACGATGACAAGACGCATAAACTCGCATTCTCCGGCAGGGGCCGCCCGCATTTCGCCATCGGCGGCAGGAACAGAACGCTTCCGAAAGCGTAATGTTTCCGTGGTGCGGACGCGGTCACATGGCAGCGCTGTGGCAGCCGTGCGGTGAAATCGCGACGACATGGTAGGCTTTCGACAGATCGAGGCAACCCCTCGACCTCTATTTTCGACGCGGCTATGGCTGGGCGATAAGACAGAAAAGGATGTCCTTGGGTGCTTGGCCGCTCTTCTGCCGCCTTCTCCGCCCAGATACGAAACGATGACGACATTGATCGAACCCGATATTGCCGCAAGGCCCGATGAGATCGCTTCCCTGCGCAGCGAGATCGCTCTTTTTTTGGATTTCGACGGAACGCTCGTGGAAATAGCTCCGTCTCCGGAAGACGTGCATCTCGACCGGCGGGTGGCTCCGGCGCTGATGACGCTGCGTGCGCAACTCGGCGGCGCGCTGGCGCTCGTCTCCGGCCGCCCGATCGGCTTTCTCGACGGCGTCCTGGCACCGCACCGCTTCGATATCGCCGGGCTGCACGGGGCTCAGATCCGCGTCGATGGTGAGATCCGCTCCCAGGCCGATACGCATGAGGGCATGCATGGGGCGTTGCGCGATCTCGTGCGTTTCGCCAACAGCCATGTCGGCATCATCGTCGAGGACAAGCGCATCTCGATCGCGCTGCACTGGCGGCTGGCGCCTTCGCTGGAGGCCGAGGCCCTGGCGCTGATGCGCAGCATCGCCGTGAAGCTGGGGCCGGGCATGCGCCTGCAGGAAGGCAAGGCCGTCGCCGAGCTGGTTCCCGCCGGCGCCAGCAAGGGCAGCGCCATCGCCTGGCTGATGGCGACGCCGATCTATGCCGGCCGCCAGCCGGTCTTCATCGGCGACGACATCACCGACGAGGACGGCTTCGAGGCGGTCAACGCCATGGGCGGCGTCTCGGTCCGCATCGGCGCCGACCGCGAGAGCCATGCCACCTGCCGGCTGGCCTCGCCGACCGCCCTGCGGCATATCCTTCTCGAAGCCGCCGAAGGCGGCAGCCTGACGGCCTCAAGCTTCAAGCAGGACTGATCATGACCGTAACGACCTCGGCTGCGGGGCAGCACTCCGCCTCGCTCGACCTCGGCGTGATCGGCAACTGCTCGATCGCCGCGCTCGTCGACCGACGCGCCCGCATCGTCTGGGGCTGCTTTCCGCGCTTCGACCGCGACCCCGTCTTCTGCTCGCTGATCGACAACCAGGCCGAGGACGGCGATGCCGAGCCCGAAAAGGGCGTTTTCGCGATCGAGCTCGTCGGCATGACCCGCTGCGAGCAGAGCTATCTCGACAACACCGCGATCCTCTCCTCGGTGCTCTCGGACGACCAGGGCAACGCGATCGAGATTCTCGATTTCGCGCCACGCTTCGTGCGCTACGAGCGCTTCTTCCGGCCGCCGCAGCTGGTGCGCCGCGTCCGGCGTGTCTCGGGCCGGCCGCGCATCCGCGTGCTGGTCAGGCCCTGCCTCGGCATCGGCGAAGAGCCCGACGAGATGACACGCGGCTCCAACCATGTCCGCTTCGTCGGCGCCGACCAGACGATCCGGCTGACGACCAACGCACCGCTATCCTATGTCGTGGAAGGCACGCCTTTCGCCGTCGACCAAGCCTATTCCTTCTTCATCGGCGCGGACGAGGCGCTGCGCGCCGAGATCGAGACGACTTCGCGCGAATTCCTGGACAAGACCACCGACTACTGGCGCGACTGGGTGCGTTCGCTCTCGGTTCCCTTCGAGTACCAGAAGGAGGTGATCCGGGCCGCGATCACGCTGAAACTCTGCTCCTTCGAGGAGACCGGCGCGATCGTCGCCGCGCTGACGACCTCGATTCCCGAGGCGCCGGGCACCCAGCGCAACTGGGACTATCGCTATTGCTGGCTGCGCGACGCCTATTTCGTCGTGCACGCCCTGAACCGCCTCGGCACGACGCGGACGATGGAGGACTATCTCGGCTTCATCACCAATATCGTCGACACTTTCTCCGAAAGCGGCGCCGAGCATCTGCCGCCGCTCTATCCGATCACCCGCGGCGGCTCATTGGTCGAGTTCGAGGCGAAGAACCTGTCAGGCTATCGCGGGCACCAGCCGGTGCGCTTCGGCAACGGCGCGGCCGTGCAAATCCAGAATGACGGCTATGGCGCGGTCGTTCTGGCCGCAACGCATTCCTTCTTCGATCGCCGCCTGATCCAGCCCGGCAAGGAGACGCTGTTCGGCCAGCTCGAACGCATGGGCGAGATCGCCATCGCCGTGTTTGACAAGCCCGATGCCGGCCCCTGGGAGTTGCGCGAGAAGGAGGCCGTGCACGCCTTCTCGAGCGTGATGTGCTGGGCGGCCTGCGACCGACTCGCCCGCATCGCCGGCACGCTCGGGCGCGCCGACCGCAAGGAATATTGGAAGAGCGAGGCCAAGCGCCTGAAGAACACCATCGCCGAGCAGATCTGGAACGAGCAGAAAGGCCATTTCGTCTCGACCTTCGGCGGTGAAGAGCTCGACGCCACCTTGCTGCTCCTGGCCGAGCTCGGCTTCGTCAAGCCGGACGACGCGCGCTTCGTCGCCACTGTCGAGGCGATCGGCCGCGATCTCAAGCGCGGCGATCTGCTGCTGCGCTACGCCACGCAGGACGATTTCGGCTACATGCATACCGGCTTCCTGATCTGCGCCTTCTGGTATGTCGACGCGCTGAACGCGATCGGCCGCAGCGAGGAGGCGAAGGAACTGTTCGGGCGCATTCTGCAGCGCCGCAACAGCTTCGGCCTTCTCTCGGAGGACGCCGATCTCAAGACCGGTGAGCTCTGGGGCAATTTCCCGCAGACCTATTCGCATGTCGGCCTGATCAATTGCGCAATGCGCCTGAGCCGGGATTGGGAAGAGGCGTTCTGATCGCCTCCCCGGGTCGGCGCCCGCTTAGCGCGGCGCGCCGAAGCGGAAGGCGACCGGGATCACCCCGTAGACCATCGCCAGCACCATGGGCGGCACAGCCAGCGCCGTGACGCCAAAAATCGGCCAGCCCGCGGTGAACGGCGCCAACGCGGCCAGCACGAGATTGATCGCGGCATAGGCGCCCAGGGTCGCGACGACCAGAAAGCGCAGACGCGAAGCAAGGCGCGACAGGAAAGACAGGGCCATCAGGCTTCTCCATACAACGAAACGTTCCGTTTCGATTTGTTGAACTAAACGGCCCGTTTCGTTATGTCAAGAAGCGAGCGCGACATGCGAGGAGTTCGACAGGATGGAGCCAAAACCGAAGCGCCGCGCCTCGATTGGCGCACGGCGTAGCCCCGAGACGGAAGCCGCGGTGAAGGCGGCAGCGCGGGAACTGCTGGCCGAGAAGGGCTATGCCGGTTTTTCGATCGAGGAAGTCGCGCGGCGGGCCGGCGCGGGCAAGCCGACGATCTATCGCTGGTGGCCGAACAAGGCCGAGCTCTTCATCGCGATCTATGGCGTCGAGAAGGACGCCGCCATTCCCGTCCCGGATGAAGGCTCGCTGCGCGCCGACCTGCTGCGCTACACTAGGGACCTCTGGCGCTTCTGGCGCGAGGATGCGGCGGGGCGCGTCTTCCGCGGCCTGATCGCCGAAGCGCAGACCAGCGAGGACGCACTCGCCGCGCTGCGCTTCAAGTTCATGCCGGAACGTCTCGCCTCACCGCGCCAAATGTTCGTGCGCGCCGCCGCGCGCGGCGAGTTTTCGCCCGAGGAGATCGACGACCGGCTGGAGCTCTGGGTCGGCTTCAACTGGCTGCATGTGCTGACCGACCGGCTGAGCGAGGACGAAGCTTCGCTCAGCCGCAAGATCCACCTGCTCTGCCGCTGACAGCGTTCACTCCACCTTGGCAGCGGCGCGCATCACGGCGAGCGCCAGGACCTGCGCCGCCGGGACGATGCTCTCGACTTCGAGGAACTCGTCCGGCGTATGGGCCATGCCGCCGATCGGGCCGACACTGCACAAGGTCGGGGTGCCCTGCGCCGCGGTGAAGCCCGAATCGGCGCAGCCGCCGGTGAATTCCGCGGTGACGCCGATGCCGAAGGCGGAAGCCGCGTCGCGATAGGTGTCGTAGAGCGCGGCAGAATCCGAGGAGCGCTCCAGCGGCAGGAATTCGCCCTTGATCGAGAGCACGGCGCTGGTGCCCGCAACCTCAGGCGCCTCGATGATCGCCTTGATCTTGCCGACCATCTCGTCGCGCTGAGCGGCGGTGACATAACGCAGGTCGATCTCGCACCAGGCGCTGGGTGCGATGGTGTTGACGGTCTGGCCGCCGCCGATCAGACCGACATTGACGGTGATGCCCTTCTCCAGATCGGTGAGGCCCTGGAGCTTCGGGATCTTGTGGCCGAGATCGACGATGGCCGAGGCGCCCTTCTCGTAATTGGCGCCGGAATGGGCCGGCTTGCCGGTGAACTCGGCGCGCATGAAGACGCCACCCTTGCGACCGCTGGTAACGGACTGCCTGTGGTCCTTCGCGAAATCGGTGCCGGCGGGCAGGCGGCTCGGCTCGGCATTGAAGACGCAGCGCGACTCGCGAGCGGCAGCCTCGATGACCGGGCGCGAGGACGGCGAGCCGATCTCCTCGTCGCTGGTCGTCAGCATCAGCAGCGGCGCGGCCAGACCGCCGCATTCGGCGAAGGCGGCAGCGACGAAGGCCGAGATCATCACGCCCGCCTTCATGTCGGCGACGCCTGGCCCGTAGGCGCGCGAGCCCTTGATGGTGAAGGGGCGGCGCGTCGGCTCGCCTTGCGGAAAGACGGTATCGCGGTGGCCGAGCAGCATGACCGGGCGCTGGTCATTGGCCGTAGGATTAGGCAGGCGCGCACGAACCGCATCGCCGAAGCGACTGTCCGGCACGATCTCGACATCGAGGCCGTTTGCCTTGTGGAAGCGCGCGACGACATCGCCGGCACGATCGACGCCGGCCTTGTCGTAAGAGCCCGAGTCGGTGTCGACCAGTTCGCGCAGCAGCGCGACCATGCCTTCCTTGCGGCTCGCCAGCCACTCGGTAACCTTCTTCTCCTCGGGGGTCAGGGCGCTCATCGCTTCACTCGCATTCGTTCCGGATGGGACAATGCGGGTGAGCTTATCGCCATTGCGGCAGGCGGCAATGGCGGGAGGCGCGGGCCACGCCATTCATGCCGCGCATGGCCGGTCCAGCACCTATTTCGGCACGGCCATCCGGCGGATCAGCGCGTCGCGGGCCGTGCGAGCCGCGTCACGGGTCGTTTCGTCGGATGGAGCGCGCGTCGGCTGCTCCAGCGCCTTGGCGTAATAGCCGAGCGCGAGCTGGTCGGAGGCGATCCCGGCATAGAGATCGCCCAGACGCTTATTGGCCTGGAGCGACGCTTCGGACCTTGCCGCTGCTGCCTCGAAGGCGCCGATCGCTCCGGGCACGTCGCCCAGCTTTGCCTTGAGTTCCGCCCGTGCGAGCAGGAGGCGCGGGTCGTTGGCCTTGGCCCCGAGCGCTGTCTCGACATCGGTGAGTGCGGCAGCCGCATCGCCCTGTCCGAGCCGGGCATCGCTCCGCAACAGGAGGGCGTCGGCATCATTCGGCGTCACCGCGAGCCGCGCCGTTGCGTCCTCCGCCGCCTCCGCGAAGCGGCCGAGACCGAGCCTTGCCTTGGCGCGCAGCAGCTGCAGATCGGCTTCCGGCGAAGGGGCGGTCAACGCAGCGGTGGCGAAGCGTTCAGCCGCCGCCGGATCTCCGGTCGCGAGATTGATCCGGGCAGCAAGCGCCTGCCAGCGCGGCTCGTTCGGCTCGATCCGCAGCGCCATCGCGATGTCGGTCAGGGCCGCCGGATTGTCGGAACGCAGGTTCAGCGCAGCCCGCTCGGCATAGGCGCGCGCCCGGTCGGGCGCGCGCTTGATGACCTCGGCGAAATCGGCGCGCGCGGCGTTGACCCGGTTCAATTGCACGCGGGCGATGCCGCGCCAAAGGAAGATGTCGGCGACATGGCCCGGCGTCATGCCGGAGGTGCGGGCACGGAAAGGAATGGGCACGATATCGTCGATGACCTTGCTCAGATCCGTTTCCGCGTCGAGCGCATCGCCCAATCGGGCGGCGGCAAGTCCGCGCACGGCCTGTGCCCCGGCGTTGAAGCGGCTATCGGCGAGCGCCGCCGCGGCCAGCTCCCGCGCGGCCGCCGCATCGCCCCGGGCCAGCGCAACGCGCGCCCGCAAGGCCTGCTCAGCATAGGCGCCGGGCAAGCGGTTGGCCCGCCAGTTGTCGAGAACCGTGACGGCCTCGTCGAGCGCGCCGGTTTCGATGAGCGCGACGACGAGATCATCCTCGCCCTGCAACCTTGCGGGCACGTCCGTCGGCAGGCGCGCCTTCTCGCGCAGGTCCTCCAGCGCCTGGGCAGGCTTGCCCGCCATCAGGAAGGCGCTGGCGCGGTCCGCGCGATAGAACCGGGCCTTCGGATCGCTTGCGACGAGTTCGGTGAGGTCGGCGACCGCCGCCTCGTAATTCCCTCTGCCCTGGGAGACGGAGGCGCGCGCCAGCATGGCTTGCGCCCAGATGCCTTTGTCCGTCCCCGAACGCCGGACGGCGCTGTCGGCATCGGCCCAGGCGCGATCGAACGGCGTCAGGTCCTTGTTGTAGCGATAATCCGCCATATGGGCGTAGGCGCGGGCGAGCGTGGCGGCGAGATAGTCGGGCGCGGCCGCCACGGCCAGATCGAAATCGCCCATCCGGCTGTCAAAGGGCCGGGCGTTGGCGCGCAGAATCAGCCTCTCCGCCTTGTCCTGTGGTGTCGCCGCCGTTTCCACGAGCCGGTCGCAGCTCTGCATGCGCAACGGATCGTCGCGGGTGGCGCAACGCTTCTTCAGCTCTGCCTCGCCGAGATCGGCGACGACGATGGGCTTCGGCTTGTCGAATTCCACGACCAGAGCGGCGTGGCGCTCTCTCGATGCGATATCGTAAGCCATCTTCGCGTCGGTCCGGGCCGCGGAGCGCGCGAGAATGGCGCGTGCGCCGGCCTGATCGCCTGCGGCGAGCAGGATCTTCGCCTTCAGTTCGTAAGCGTCGAACAGGCCAGGGTCGAGTTCGATCGCCTTGTCGATATCGGCCGTGGCCGCGGCGATGTCCTTCATCGCAAGTTTGACCGCGCCGCGTGTCGCATAGGCCCGGCCGAAGCGGGGTTGCGCCTCGGCCACCAGCTCGGCATCGGCGAGGGCCTCCGGCAGCTCAAGGCGCGCCGACCGCGCCCGCGCGCGGATTTCGATCAGGTCGACCTGCTTCGGAAAGGCAGCAAGCCCCTCGGTCGCCTCCTTCGCTGCGGCCTCGAAGCTGCCGAGATAATACAGGCTGCGCGCCCTGGTGATGAAGGTCTCGGACGTTCGGAAACCGCCGCCCCGCGCCTTGTCGACAAACTCCACCGCATCGGTATAGCGGCCGGTGGCATAGGCGAGCAGGCCGAGGAGATAATCGCTGCGCGGATGCTGCTTCTGCCAGAACAGGCCCTTGCGCAGATCCTCGCCCGCGCCGGCGAAATCATATTGCAGCAGCCTGAGATAGCCGCGATTGGCGTGATTGTCCGGATCGAAAGGATCGTTCTCGATCGCGGCTGTGAAATCCGCCATGGCGCCGTCGCGGTTTCCGAGCGTGAAGCGGACGCGGCCGCGATCGCGGTAGAGCGCCGCGAATTTGGGCGCCAGGGCCAGCGCCTCCGTATAGTCCTTCTCGGCTTCGGCCGGGCGGCCAAGCGCGAGCTGGGTATGGCCGCGCGCGACATGGGCCATCGCCTTGACCTTGCGGTCGGGGCGCCCCTTCAGGATGGCGTTGCAGGCGGCAAGCCCCTTCTCGGTGCGGTCATCCTTGCAGAGCGCGACCGTCCCGGCCTTCTGGGCTTGCGCCGTCTGGCTGCCGAGCATCGAGAGCATCGGCAGCATGAGGACAAGGAACGCCATCCGCGAGAGCAAGGGCATGCCGACCTCCCTGACAACGTCCTCGAGGTGACGTTGGGAGATGCTAGCATGGCGTCAGGATGGCGTCATGCCGTCCCCTGAATGCATGACCTAACGCCAGGGCGGTTCGCGCTCAGGCGATACCGGCATACCAGGCGACAACATAGGCGAGCGTCCCGATCGCCATCGGAACGAGCGGATTGATCTTCGAGCGATAGGTCACGAGCGCGGTCGCCGCCGTGACCGCATATCCGACGAGGCCAGCATCGGCGGCGAGCGTCGCGACCACGCCGCTCGCCAGCATCAGGCCGAGCGCGATCGGCACCAGCGCCAGCGTGACGATCCGGACGAGGCGGCTGCCACCATAGCGCTGCAGGCCACGGCTGGAGGCGAGCGCCAGCAGGCAGGAGGGCAGCAGGAGCGCCGTCGTCGCGACGAGCAGCCCGGCCGTGCCGGCGACATGCCAGCCGATGACGCTGCCGAGCATGATGTTGGGGCCGGGCGCCGTCTGCGCGATGGCGAAGAGACGGGCGAAGGTCGGCGCATCCATCCAGCCGAGTATCTCGACGACCTGTCGGTGGATCTCCGGCACCACGGCATTGGCGCCGCCGCTCGCCATCAGGGAGATCGTGCCGAAGGTCACGATCAGCTGGAAGAAGACGCCGCGCTCCATCAGACCCGCCGTGCTCCCAGCGCCGCCGCGACCAGCCCGAGCGGCACAAGGACCAGCAGGGTTGGCAGCATCGGCAGCCGCAGCAGGCCGACCGCGACGAAGGCGGCCGCAGCCATCAGCCAGGCCCAGCGCGCGAGGCCGGCCTTCGTCAGGAGCCGCAGCGCGGTGCCGAGGATGAGCCCGGCGGCGCTGGCGGCGGCGCCGGTCAGGGCGATCTGCGCGAGAGGGTGGCCGGAGACCGCACCATAGGCATTGGCGAGTGCGACGAGGCACAGCAGCGGCATCGCCATCAGCGCGAAGACGCAGGTCAGCGCGCCGATCCCGCCGCGGAAGCGATCGCCCAGCATCACGGCCGCATTGACGGTGTTGGCGCCGGGCAGCGCCTGGCAGATGCCGATCAGTTCGGCATAGCCGCGATCGTCGAGCCAGTTGCGCTCGCTGACGATGATGTGGCGCGCGATCGGCCCGACGCCGCCGAAGCCCATCAGCCCGATCTTGAGGAAGCCGGTGAACAGGTCCGGCAG
The DNA here is from genome assembly GCA_023393655.1 of Pseudomonadota bacterium. Lineage (GTDB taxonomy): Bacteria > Pseudomonadota > Alphaproteobacteria > Rhizobiales > Beijerinckiaceae > Allobosea. The sequence continues at coordinate 20,531 of JAEWKP010000037.1, forward strand.
GCTCGGCCGGGGCGCTTCCGATGCGGTGTCGAGGGACATCCCGGCTGCTAGCGCCGCGATTCCATCGCCATGCGCAGCGCGAAGCCGGCGAGCACCGTGCCCATGAGCCAGCGCTGTAGCAGCGACCAGAGCGGCCTCGTCCTCAGGAATAGCGCGATGCTTCCTGCAGCGGTCGCGATCAGGGCGTTGACGCTGCCGCTGATCGCGATCTGGACGAAGCCGAGCACGACCGACTGGGTCAGCACGTTGCCGGCGGCGGGGTCGATGAATTGCGGCAACAGCGCGAGGTAGAACATCGCGATCTTCGGGTTGAGCAGGCTGGTCAGGAAGCCCATCGCGAAGAGCTTGCGTGGCCCGTCATGGGGCAGGTCGCGGACATGGAAAGGCGAGCGCCCGCCCGGCCGCACAGCCTGCCAGGCGAGCCAGAGCAGATAGGCCGCGCCGCCAAGCCTGAGCGCGTCATAGGCATAGGGCACCGCGAAGAGCAGCGCGGTGATGCCGAAGGCGGCGCAGAACATGTAGACGAAGAAGCCAAGGATGACGCCGCCGAGCGAGATCAGCCCGGCGCCCCTGCCCTGTGCGATCGAGCGCGAGATCAGGTAGATCATGTTGGGGCCGGGCGTCAGCACCATGCCGAGCGCGATCAGCGAGAAGGTGATGAGGGTCGTCGTCTCGGGCATGGAAGAGCGCTCCGGCGGAACTCAGCGCTTGGACCACGGATCGCGAGAACCGGCAATCGGCTGCGTCATGGGAGCGGCCATGCAAGCGCCGCCATGCGGAACGCCCTGCCCCGCCGCAACGGAACCCACCGGTCTGCCGATGGTTGTCGCCTGCAAGCGCATTGGGGGAAACATGACGCTGTTCAGCCGGCTTCTCTACACCATCATCTCCTGCGCGCTGCTCGGCGCCTCGATCGTGCTGATCGGCGTCGCGGTCTGGCGGACCTCGCAGGGCTTCTGGACCGGCGAGGGCGCGCTCGACACGATGCTCGATGCGATCGGCCTCGTGATCATCGCAGTCGCCGTCGCCGATGTCGGCAAGTTCTTGTTCGAGGAGGAGGTCGTCGCCGATCGCGAGATGCGCCGCCCGGCCGAGGCGCGGGGCTCGCTGACCAAGTTCATGTCGATCATGATCGTGGCGCTCTCGCTGGAATCGCTGGTGCTGATCGCCAAGACCTCGCGCGAGACCATGGGAGACATCGTCTATCCCGGCCTGCTGATGCTGCTCGCCGTGCTGGCGCTTGTCGGCCTCGGGTTGTTCCAGAAGCTCAGCCAGAACTCGACGGCGACGGTGCCGCCGGATCGGGACGAGGGTAAGGGCGAAGCAGAGAGTGGCGGTCGCCAGCCGCGTCGCGCGGGCGTCCCCTCTCCCCTTGCGGGAGAGGGCTAGGGTGAGGGGTCGCACGACGATTTCCCGTCATTGCGAGGAGCGAAGCGACGAAGCAATCTAGGAGGACTCGGCGAATCGGGGACTCGGCGAATCGCCTCACTCTGTCTCCCTGGATTGCTTAGCTTCGCTCGCAATGACGACGCAGGGCAGCGCGACCCCTCATCCGGCGCTTCGCGCCACCTTCTCCCGCAAGGGGAGAAGGGAAGAGTCACCGCATCTCATCGACCAGGAACAGATCGGTATCGTCAGGCTTCGCGCCCGCAGCCGTGAGCATGGCGTGGATCTGGCCGCGATGATGGGTCTGGTGGATGAAGAAATGCGCGATCACGAAGGCGCGCGGCCTGCCCATCTCGCGGCCGGCCGCGCCTGAGTACCAGATCAGCGTGCCGCGCAGCCAATCGGCGGTGACCTTGTCCGCCCAGTCGAGAATGAACTGGTCGCGCTGGCGCCGCCGCGCGCAGAACTGGGCCCAGCCCTCGAAATAAACTGCCGAATCGCGTCCACCGACGGAAGGCTTCTCGCTGCCGGCAAGGCGGCTGAGCCAGGTCTCGTCGCCCCAGAGGACATGGTTGAAGGTGCCATGGATCGATTTGAAGAAGGCGCCGCGATCGAGCTTGCGGGCCTCGTCGGTCAAGCCGTCCGCCGCCGCCATCAGGCTGCGGTTCTGCCAGGCATTGTAGCGGGCCATGGTCTGGACGAAAGCGGGATCGACCATGGCGGCCTCCTCGTCAGATGACGTTGGCCTCCTTGAGCGGCCTGCCCGCAACGATGCGCTCGTGGCCGAGATCGGCAAGGTCGAGCGCGCGATAGCGGCCATGCGCGATATGCTCGGCGAGGCCGCGCCCGACCGCCGGGGATTGCTGCAGGCCATGGCCTGAGAAGCCGTTGGCGAGGTAGAGGTTCGGCATGCCGACCGCCGGGCCGATAATGGCGTTATGGTCGAGCCCGCACATATCGTAAGGGCCTGCCCAGGCGCGGCCGGGCTTGATCTGCTCGAAGGCCGGGATGCGGCTGGCGAGCGAGGGCCAGACCACCTCCTCGAAGAAGCCCCAGTCGACATCCTCGGCGGCAGGATCGGTCTCGATCCATTCGATATCCTGCTCGGGCGTCAGGGGCGAGCAGCTTCCGATGAAGAGCTGGCCCTCCGTCGAGCGCTTGCCCTCCTGCCGGCACCAGGCTCCGGTCGTGTCGATGAGCAGCGGGCAGCCATCGACATCGCCCTTGCAGGTGAAGGAGAAGACATAGCGCTTCATCGATTTCACGGGGATCGAAATGCCGGCCGTCGCGGCCAGCTTCGCGCCATGGGTGCCGCTGGCATTGACCACCGCGCCGCAGGCGATGCGGCTGCCGTCAGTGAGCTCGACCCCCGTGACGCGCCCGCCTTCGATGACGTAGCGGGCAACCTCGCCCTGCCGATACTCGACGCCGAGGTTGCGCGCCTTCTTGCGGAAGGCTTGGAGCAGCGCCCAGCCGTCGAACCAGCCCTCGCCGCTGACGCCGAAGGTGCCGCAGGCGAGGTCCTCGGTGTTGAGCCAGGGGAACCGCTGCTTCAGCGTGGCGGGATCGTAGAGGGCGATATCAGCGCCCTCCGCGGCTTGCAGCTTCTGGTTGGCCTCGAGGATCGGCGCGCCGGCCTCGCTGGCGAGATAGAGATAGCCGCCTTCATGCAGGTCAATGGCGGGAACCTCGCCGTCAACAGCGAGATGCTTCCCGATATTGCGCAGGAAATCGATGCCGAAGAGCGAGATGCGGATGTTCACCGCGCTCGAAAACTGCTGGCGGATCGAGGCGGCCGAGAGCGCGGAGGCCGAGAAGCGGTAGGTCGGGTCCTTCTCGATCACCACGACCTTCCCCGTGAAACCGGGATCGGCGGCGAGATGATAGGCGACTGAGGAGCCGATTGCGGCGCCCCCGCAGATCACGACATCGGCGCTTTCGGAGACGGGCGGCATGGCAGGCCTCGCGCATCCGGCTTCGATTGGAAAGCCGGGTTGGTGAATTTCGCGCATGAATGAACGAGCGCAGCACGCTTGTCGAGAGGCGCTTCAGTTCGGCGGCGCGCATTCGCCGAGCAGCCAGTCGCGGAAGGCGATCACGGTCGGCAGATTGGCCTTCTCCTCGGGATAGACGAGATAGTAGCCGTCCTTGCCGGTCACAGGCCGGTCGATCGGGATGACCAGCGAGCCGGAGCGCAATTCCTCCTCGACCAGGAAGCGCGGAACGATGGCAAGGCCCAGCCCCGCCACCGCCGCCTGCGCGATCATGGCGAACTGCTCGAAGCGCGGACCCATCAGGGCCCGCTCGGGCCCCAGCCCCTGCTGTTCCAGCCAGTCCGCCCAGGCACGCGGCCGCGTCGATTGCTGGAGCAGCGGCGCCCGCAGCATGTCGGCCGCCTCCGTGATGCCGACACGCGCCAGCAGGGAGGGCGCGGCGACGGGGACGACCTCCTCGCCCATCAGGCGATGAAGCCGCGCACCCGGCCAGTTCTCCGCGCCGAAATGCACGGCGGCATCGACCTGCTCACGGGCGAAGTCGAAGGGCACCAGCCGCGTGGTGAAATTGATCGTGATCCCGGGATGCGCCTCGGTGAAGCGTGGCAGGCGCGGGATGAGCCAGCGCGTGCCGAAGGTCGGCAAGGTCGCGAGATTGAGCACGCCGGCCGCGCCGCGGAAGGCCATGGCCGAGACCGTCGCGGCCGCAAGACGGGACAGGCCGTCGCGGATGTCGTTGGCATAAGCCGCGCCAGCCGCGGTCAGGCTGACGCGCTTCTTGACGCGCTCGAACAGGCTGACACCGAGCACCTTTTCGAGATGCGCGACCTGCCGGCTGACCGCGCCCTGCGTCAGGTTCAATTCCTCTGCAGCGCGCGTGAAGCGGCCATGCCGGGCCGCCGCCTCGAAGGCGGCGAGCGCGGAGAGCGAGGGCACCGAGAGACAGCCGGGAACGAGCGCATCATCCATGACTAATACTCACCAAGTGGTGAGAACATATCGGTTGCCCCCGCGGCAGGAAAGAGGGCATTCTGCCGGCCTCAAGCGCGGCGGCCTTCGGTTCCCGTGCCTTTATGTCATGCGCCTCAGGGCACGCGCCCTTCGGCTCCCGCTCGCGACCGCTGGAAGACACAGATGGCCACATCCCTGCCGAAAGACACGCTCGCCCTGCTCAAGCGCCTCGGCGTTTCCGAAGCGTCTTACGCCGATGCCGGCCTCTCGGCCCGTTCGCCGATCACCGGCGAGACCGTCGTGACCCTGCGCGAGACCTCTCCCGCCGAGGCCGAGGCCGCGATCGGCCGGGCCCAGTCCGCCTATCTCGCCTGGCGCAAGGTGCCGGCGCCGCGCCGCGGCGAATTCGTCCGCCTGCTCGGCGAGGAGCTGCGCGCCGCCAAGACCGATCTCGGCCTGCTGGTGACGCTGGAAGCCGGCAAGGTCACCTCGGAGGGCCTCGGCGAGGTCCAGGAGATGATCGACATCTGCGACTTCGCCGTCGGCCTGTCGCGCCAGCTCTACGGCCTGACCATCGCCACCGAGCGCCCGAACCATCGCATGATGGAAACCTGGCACCCGATCGGTGTCTGCGGCGTCATCTCGGCGTTCAACTTCCCGGTCGCCGTCTGGTCCTGGAACGCCGCCCTCGCCTTCGTCTGCGGCGACAGCGTCGTCTGGAAGCCCTCCGAGAAGACCCCGCTGACCGCGCTCGCCGTGCAGGCCATCGTCGAGAAGACGATGAAGCGCTTTGGTTCGGAAGCTCCGACCGGCCTCTCCGAGGTCCTTGTCGGCGGCCGCGAGATCGGCGACATCCTGGTCTCCGACCACCGCGTCCCGGTCGTCTCGGCCACGGGCTCGACCCGCATGGGCAAGGAAGTCGGCCAGAAGCTCGCCGCGCGCTTCGCCCGCGCCATTCTGGAGCTCGGCGGCAACAATGCCGCGATCGTCGCTCCCTCGGCCGATCTCGACATCGCGCTGCGCGGCATCGCCTTCGCGGCGATGGGCACCGCCGGCCAGCGCTGCACCACGCTGCGCCGCCTGATCGTGCATGAAAGCGTCTATGACGCGCTCGTGCCGAAGCTGATCAAGGTCTACGGCTCGGTGAAGATCGGCGATCCCCGCGAAGCCGGCGTGCTGGTCGGCCCGCTGGTCGATGAAGGCTCCTATCAGGGCATGCAGAAGGCGCTCTCCGAGGCCAAGGCCGAAGGCGGCAAGGTTCATGGCGGCGAGAAGGTCGATGTCGGCGCTGGCGGCTTCTATGTCCGCCCGGCGCTGGTCGAGATGCCCAAGCAGTGCGGCCCGGTCGAGCGCGAGACCTTCGCCCCGATCCTCTACGTGATGAAGTACAAGTCCATCGACGAGGCGATCGCGATCCAGAACGCAGTCGGCGCGGGCCTGTCCTCCTCGATCTTCACGCTGAACATGCGCGAGGCCGAGCTGTTCGTCTCCGACGAAGGTTCGGATTGCGGTATCGCCAACGTCAATATCGGCCCCTCGGGCGCCGAGATCGGCGGAGCCTTCGGCGGCGAGAAGGAAACGGGCGGCGGCCGCGAGGCCGGCTCCGACGCATGGAAGGCCTATATGCGCCGCGCCACCAACACGCTGAACTACGGCACCACCCTGCCGCTGGCGCAGGGCGTCAGCTTCGACGTGGATGCGTGATTTCCAACGTTAACACGCGTCATTCCGGGCGACGCGAAGCGTAGACCCGGAATCCATCATAGAGCGCAACGCCCTTCGATGGATCCCGGATCGGCGCCACTTACGTGGCTTATCCGGGATGACGGGTGTCTGAACAAGATCAAGGGAGACGAACACCATGGCCGGCAGCCACAAGCTCGCGAAGTTCACCTGGGACGATGCCTACCTGCTCGACGAGCAGCTGAACGAGGACGAGCGGCTGATCCGCGACACGGCCCGCGCCTATGCGCAGGAGAAGCTCGCTCCCCGCATCCATGATGCCTATCTCGACGAGAAGACCGACCGCTCGATCTTCAACGAAATGGGCGAGCTCGGCCTGCTCGGCGTCACCGTTCCCGAGGAATATGGCTGCGCCGGCGCCAACTACGTCTCCTACGGGCTCGTGGCCCGCGAGGTCGAGCGCATCGACTCGGGCTATCGCTCGATGATGTCGGTGCAGTCCTCGCTCGTGATGTTCCCGATCTACGCCTATGGCAGCGAGGAGCAGCGCAAGAAGTACCTGCCGAAGCTGGGCAGCGGCGAATGGGTCGGCTGCTTCGGCCTGACCGAGCCGGATGCCGGCTCCGATCCCGGCGGCATGAAGACCCGCGCCGAGAAGGTCGCCGACGGCTACAAGCTGACCGGCTCGAAGATGTGGATCTCGAACTCGCCGATCGCCGATGTCTTCGTCGTCTGGGCGAAATCATCGGCGCATGACAACCAGATCCGCGGCTTCGTGCTCGAAAAGGGCATGAAGGGCCTCTCCGCGCCGAAGATCGGCGGCAAGCTCAGCTTGCGCGCCTCGATCACCGGCGAGGTCGTCATGGACGGCGTCATCGTGCCGGAAGAGAACCTGCTGCCGAACGTCTCCGGCTTGTCCGGCCCGTTCGGCTGCCTCAACCGCGCCCGCTACGGCATCTCCTGGGGCGTGATGGGCGCCGCCGAGGACTGCTTCCACCGCGCCCGCCAGTACGGGCTCGACCGCAAGCAGTTCAACAAGCCGCTGGCCCAGACGCAGCTCTACCAGAAGAAGCTCGCTGATATGCTGACCGAGATCACGCTCGGCTTGCAGGGCTCGCTCCGCGTCGGGCGCCTGCTCGACGACGGCAAGATGGCCCCGGAGATGATCTCGCTGGTGAAGCGCAACAATTGCGGCAAGGCGCTCGATATCGCCCGCCAGGCCCGCGACATGCACGGCGGCAACGGCATCCAGATCGAGTATCAGGTGATGCGCCACGCCGCGAACCTCGAGACGGTGAACACCTATGAGGGCACGCATGACGTCCACGCGCTGATCCTCGGCCGCGCGATCACCGGCCTGCAGGCGTTCTTCTGAGATATCCCCGACGCCATGCTGATCAACATCGTCGATGTCGAGGCGACTTGCTGGGACGGCTTACCCCCAGATGGTCAACTCAACGAGATCATCGAGATCGGCATCTGCGTGCTGGATACGAAGACGAATGCGATCACGCAGCCTCGATCGCTGCTGGTTCGCCCCGAACTCTCGCAGGTCAGCCCGTTTTGTACGGAACTGACCGGCATTCGGCCTGAAGATGTCGCGAACGGAATGGCTTTCTCGGAAGCCTGCGACAGCCTGACAGCTGAATTCGATGTGGCAAACCGGGCTTGGCTGTCCTGGGGTGATTACGACCGCAAACAGTTCGCGCGCGATTGCGAACGCAAGCAGGTCAGCTACCCCTTCGGCCCGGAACACATCAACGGCAAGGTTTTGCATGCGCGACTAGCCGGGCGCGGCAAGCAGATGGGAATGGCCCGGGCCTTGGAAAGCTATGGAATGCGCTTGGCAGGCAGGCATCATCGCGGGGGCGACGATGCGCACAACATCGCGCGGATCGTGGTTCGGCTTATCGCGGATCATGGACCTGCAATCCTCGTTGAGCGGAGCAGCGTAGCATGACGACCTCTCCCCTCGCCGGCCTGCGCGTCCTCGAACTGGCGCGCATCCTCGCAGGTCCCTGGATCGGCCAGCTCCTGGCCGATCTCGGCGCCGATGTCGTCAAGGTCGAAGCGCCCGAGGGCGACGACACCCGCAAATGGGGTCCGCCCTTCGTCGAGGGCACCGGCGAGGAACATCTCTCCGCCGCCTATTTCCACGCCGCCAATCGCGGCAAGCGCTCGATCACCGCCGATTTCCGCACGCCCGAAGGCCAGGCGCTGGTTCGGCGCCTCGCCGCCCATGCCGATGTCGTGATCGAGAACTTCAAGGTCGGCGGCCTCTCGAAATACGGGCTCGACGCCGCCTCGCTGCGCAAGGAGTTCCCGCGTCTCGTCTATTGCTCGGTCACCGGCTTCGGGCAGGACGGCCCCTATGCGCCGCGCGCCGGCTACGACTTCCTCGTCCAGGGCATGGGCGGGGCGATGTCGATCACCGGCGAGCCCGCGGGCGCGCCGATGAAGGCGGGCTATGCGGTCGCCGACATCTATACCGGGCTCTACGCAACGGTCGGCATCCTCTCGGCTTTGCGCCAGCGCGATGCCACCGGCGAAGGCGCGACGCTCGACCTCGCCCTGCTCGACTCGCAGGTCGCCGTGCTCGGCAACCAGGCGATGAACTATCTCGTCGGCGGCAACCCGCCGCCGCGCCTCGGCAACGCCCATCCGAACATCGTGCCCTATGACGTGTTCCCGGTGGCGGACGGCCATATCATCATCGCGACCGGCAATGACGGGCAGTGGCGCAAGCTCTGCGAGGTGCTGGGCGAGCCGGCTCTGGCCGACCATCCCGACTATCTCGACAACAAGTCGCGCGTGAAGAACCGCGTCGCGCTGACCGCCAAGCTGCACCTGCTCTGCCAGCGTTATGCCAAGGCCGATCTGCTGGCCGGGCTGGAGAAGGTCGGCGTGCCCGCCGGCCCGATCAACGATATCGGCGAGGTCTTCGCCGACCCGCAGGTGATCGCGCGCGGCGTCAGGGTCGACCTGCCGAGCGAAGCCGCCAAGGCCGGCACCATTCCGACCGTCGCCTCGCCGATCGTCATGAACGGCGTGCGGCAGGTGGCAGGACGTCCGAGCCCTCGGCTCGGCGAACATGCCGACGACATCTTGAACGACCCGGCCTGGGGAGGGCCACAGCATGGCTAATCGCACTGGCGGGCAGATCCTCGTCGACCAGCTTCTGATCCACGGCGCCACCGACGCCTTCTGCGTGCCGGGCGAGAGCTATCT
>JAEWKP010000417.1 GCA_023393655.1 Pseudomonadota bacterium
CCGCGGTCGTCTATTGCGGCTCGATGGGTGACTGGCCGCTCCTCACCGATGCCCAGCGCATGGAAGGCGTCGAGCGCTTGGTGAAGGCCGGGATTCCGGTCATCGTCGGCACCGGCGCGGTCAACACCGCATCCGCGGTCGCCCATGCCGCCCATGCCCAGAAAGTCGGCGCCAAGGGCCTGATGGTGATCCCGCGCGTCCTCTCCCGCGGCTCGGTCATCGCCGCCCAGAAGGCCCATTTCAAGGCGATCCTGACGGCCGCGCCGGACCTGCCGGCCGTGATCTACAACAGCCCCTATTACGGCTTCGCGACCCGGGCCGACCTGTTCTTCGCGCTGCGCGCCGAGCACCCGAACCTGATCGGCTTCAAGGAATTCGGCGGCGCCGACGACATGCGCTATGCGGCCGAGAACATCACCAGCCGCGATGACGACGTCTCCCTGATGATCGGCATCGACACCACCGTCGTCCATGGCTACGTCAATTGCGGCGCGACCGGCGCGATCACCGGCATCGGCAACGTCCTGCCGAAGGAAGTGCTGCATCTCTGCCAGCTCTCGGTGGCCGCTGCCGCCGGCGATGCCACGGCGCGCCGCCAGGCGCAGGAGCTGGAGCAGGCGCTGGCCGTGCTGTCCTCCTTCGATGCGGGCCCGGACCTCGTCCTGTTCTTCAAGCACATGATGGTGCTGAAGGGCGACAAGGAATACACGCTGCACTTCAACGAGACCGATGCGCTGAGCGACAGCCAGCGCGGCTATGCCGAGACCCAGCTCAAGCTGTTCGACGCCTGGTACGCCGACTGGTCGAAGGCGAACGTCGCCCGCAAGCACGCGGCCTGATCATGCACCGCGTGCGGCGGAAGCCCTTCCGCCGCACGGAGACCAGCTCCATGCTGATATCTCCGGCCGGTCATCGGCCCGGGTCAAAACCGCAATACGCATTCGCGAAGCATCCCCGCTGATGGCCAATCCCGATGTCATCGTCATAGGTGCCGGCGTGGTCGGCCTCTCCGCTGCGATCGCAGCGCAGGGGCGCGGCCTGTCGGTCGTTGTGCTGGACAAGACCGGGCCAGCGGCGGGCGCCTCCGCCGGCAATGCCGGCGCCTTCGCCTTCACCGATATCCTGCCGCTCGCTTCGCCCGGCATCCTGCGCAAGGCACCGAAATGGCTGCTCGACCCGCTGGGACCGCTCTCTGTGCCGCCGGCCTATGCGCTCCGGATCGCGCCCTGGATGTTCCGCTTCTGGCGCGCTTGCTCGCCCGCCCGCGTCGCCCATTCCACCACGGCGCAGACCGCGCTGATGGACCTGTCCAAGGCGGAGCTGGAGCCCTTCCTCCAGGAAACCGGCACCTTCGCCATGCTGCGCAAGGACGGCAATCTTCAGGTCTACGAGGGCAAGGCCGAGCTCGACGCCTCCCTGCCCGGCTGGCAGGCCCGCGCGGAGCATGGCATTGCCTTCCAGCATCTCGACGCCGCCGGCATGGCCGAGATCCAGCCCGGCCTCGCCCCGCGCTTCACTCACGGCACGTTCACCCCCGGCTGGTACTCGATCGCCGACCCAAAGGGCTATACGGTCGCGCTCGCCGACCACTTCCGCGCCCGCGGCGGCACGATCGAGCGGCTGGAGGTCGAAGGCCTCGAGCCGGTCGACGGCGGCGTCACGATCCATGCCCGTGGCGGCCAGACGCGGCAGGCTCCGCAGGTCGTGCTCGCGGCCGGCGCCTTCTCCCATCGCATCGCTCGCAGCATTGGCGAGCGCATCCCGCTCGAAACCGAGCGCGGCTACAACACCACGCTGGCACCCGATGCCTTCGACCTGAGGACGCAGATCACCTTCGGCGGCCACGGCTTCGTCGTCAGCCGGCTGTCGACCGGTGTCCGCGTCGGCGGCGCCGTCGAGCTCGGCGGGCTCGACTTAGCCCCGAATTTCCGCCGCTCCGAGGCGATGCTGGCCAAGGCCCGCGCCTTCCTGCCCGGGCTCAAGCCCGATAACGGCGTGCAATGGATGGGTTTCCGCCCCTCGCTGCCCGACAGCCTGCCGGCGATCGGCCGTGCTCGCGCGACCCCGCGCGTCGTCTATGCCTTCGGCCATGGCCATCTCGGCCTGACGCAATCGGCCGGCACCGCCCGTCTGGTCGCCGACCTCTTAACCGATCGGCCGCCCGCCATCGACATCGCCTCCCTCTCACCGCAGCGCTTCTGAGAATCGGACCATGGCCAGCCACACCTTCTCCTGCATCGACGGCCATACCTGCGGCAATCCAGTGCGACTCGTCTCCGGCGGCGGCCCACGCCTCGAAGGCGCGAACATGCTGGAGAAGCGCGCGCATTTCCTGCGCGAGTTCGACTGGATCCGGACCGGCCTGATGTTCGAACCGCGCGGCCATGACATGATGTCGGGCTCGATCCTCTACCCGCCGACCCGCCCCGATTGCGACGTCGCGGTGCTCTTCATCGAAACCTCCGGCTGCCTGCCGATGTGCGGCCACGGCACCATCGGCACCATTACGATGGGCATCGAGAACGGGCTGATCACCCCGCGCGAGCCGGGCAAGCTCTCGATCGAGGCGCCCGCCGGCAAGGTCGATATCAGCTATCGCCAGGAGGGTCGCTTCGTCGAGGAGGTCCGCCTGACCAACGTGCCGGGCTTCCTCCATGCCGAGGGCCTGACGGCCGAAGTCGAAGGCCTCGGCGAGATCGTCGTCGACGTCGCCTATGGCGGCAATTTCTACGCCATCGTCGAGCCGCAGAAGAACTTCCGGGACATGGCCGACCATACCGCCGGCGAGCTGATCGGCTGGTCGCCGAAGCTGCGCGCGGCGCTGAACGCCAAGTACGAGTTCGTCCATCCCGAGCACCCCGAGATCAAGGGGCTCAGCCACATCCAGTGGACCGGCAAGGCGACGAAGCCCGAGGCCCATGCCCGCAACGCCGTGTTCTACGGCGACAAGGCAATCGACCGCTCGCCCTGCGGCACCGGCACATCCGCCCGCATGGCCCAGCTCGCCGCCAAGGGGAAGCTCGCGGTCGGCGACGAGTTCGTACATGAATCGATCATCGGCTCGCTGTTCAAGGGCCGCGTCGAGGCCGCGACGACCGTGGCCAACCGCCCGGCGATCATCCCCTCCATCGCCGGCTGGGCCCGGATGACCGGCTACAACACCATCTTCATCGACGACCGCGACCCCTTCGCCCACGGCTTCGTCGTCGCCTGAGGCCGCAAGCCGATCGCTTCAATCGGCTGGCGGCTCGTCCGCTCCCCGACGGATCAGGAAGACCGCGGCCCCGCCGCTCATCAAGGCGAGGCAGAACCAGGTCAACGCATAGATCAGGTGCGTGTTGCGGAAGCTGACCTGGGTCATGCCGCCCTGCGGCAGCGGGCCGGGCTCGGTCACGGCATCGGCATCGACGAAATAGGGCGCGACCTCGCCCAGGCCCCGGGCCGCAGCGATCGCGGCAACGTCGCGCGAATACCAGCGCCCTGCAGCAGGGTCGTTACTGCGCAGGAAGCCGCCGCCGAGCTCGCTCAGCCGCAACAGGCCGACCACCTTCGTGTCGCCCCTACCGGTCGCCCGCCGCTGGCCTGCCTCGCGTCGATCCTCCGGCACGAAGCCGCGATTGACCAGCACGGTGAAGCCGGCATCGCTGCGGAACGGCGCCATCACCCAGAAACCCGGCCCGCGCTCGGTCACCGCCATGGTCAGCGTCTCTGGCGCATCGAGATACCGGCCCTGCAAGGCGATGCGTCGGTATTCGTCGGCGGCTGCACCAACGCCGCTCCACGCATCCGGCCCCGGTGCTGCAGCCGGAGCGGCATGAATCCGCGCCTCGACGCGGGCAATCAGGTCGAGCTTCCAGCTCCGGCGCTCGAGCTGCCAGATACCGAGACCGGCGAAGACCAGCGTGCAAAGGCACAATGCAGCAGAAAAGACGAGGCGGGCCACGCCACCGCGCCTGCGCGCTCCTGCATCCACCGGCATCGCCCGGCCCTTACATCCGGTGCATGTCCGGCATCATGTTGCTGTTCAGGTGGAACATCACCCAGAGCGAGCCGGCGAGTACGATCGCCACGATGACGAGGGTGAAGAGCAGCCCCATCATGTTCCAGCCACCCTCCGAGCGGCCGTTCATATGGAGGAAATAGACCATGTGGACGACGATCTGCGCGGCGGCGAAAGCCATGATCACGATAGCCGTCAGCGTCGCGTTGCCCAGCACGTCGTTCATGACCAGCCAGAACGGGATCGCGGTCAGGACGAACGAGAGCAGGAAACCGGTGACATAGCCGCGCAGGCTGCCATGGGGGGCATGGTCGTCGCCATGGGCGCCATGCGGTTCGGCTTGGTCGTGGGAACCGCTCATTTCAGCACGCCCATCAGGTAGACGAAGGTGAAGACGCCGATCCAGATGACGTCGAGGAAGTGCCAGAACATCGAAAGGCACAGCAGCCGACGCCGGTTGGCCTCGATCAGTCCGCGCTTCGAGACCTGCACCATCAGCACGGTCAGCCAGATCAGGCCGAAGGTGACGTGCAGGCCATGCGTGCCGACCAGCGTGAAGAAGGAGGACAGGAAGGCGCTGCGCATCGGCGTCGCACCCTCACGGATGAGATGCGCGAACTCGTAGAGCTCGATCGCCAGGAAGGCGAGGCCGAACAGCCCGGTGACGACGAGCCAGCCCTGCATCGCCGCTTGCCGGCCCTTGTCCATCGCCAGCATGGCAAAGCCATAGGTGATCGAAGAGAAGAGCAGCATGGCGGTGTTGACCGCGACCAGCCTGAGATCGAACAGGTCGGCGCCGGAGGGCCCGGCCGCGTAATTGCGCCCGAGCACGCCATAGGTCGCGAAGAGCACTGCGAAGATCAGGCAGTCGCTCATCAGGTAGAGCCAGAAGCCGAGCATGGTCGATCCGCCGGAATGGGCGTGCTCGTCCCCCGTCACATAAAATGCCGGAACGCTCGCGGCCTGTGCCTGTGCTTTCGCCTTGGCCATCATCGCCCCTCAGGCCCGTCCGAGCTGTCGGCTGCGCGCGTCCTCTTCCCGTACGACATCGTCGGCAGGAATGTGGAAGTCGCGGTCATAGTTGAAGCTATGCGCGATCGCGGTCGCGACCACGCCAACGAAGCTCAGGGCCGCCAGCCACCAGATGTACCAGATCAGCGCGAAGCCGCAGACCGTCGCGAGCCCGGCAATGATCACGCCCGCCCCCGTATTACGGGGCATGTGGATCGGCTTGAAGCCGCCGAGCGGGCGGCTGTAGCCGCGCTTCTTCATATCGGCCCAGGCATCGAGGTCATGCACGATCGGCGTGAACGCGAAATTGTAGGCCGGCGGCGGCGAGGAGGTCGACCACTCCAGCGTGCGCCCGTCCCATGGATCGCCGGTCACGTCGCGCAATTGCTCGCGCCTGATGATGCTGACGGCGATCTGGATGATGAAGCAGAGGATGCCGAGCGCGATCAGCACCGCGCCCATCGCCGCGATCACGAACCAGATCTGCAGCGACGGGTCCTCGAAGCGGCTGAGCCGCCGCGTCACGCCCATCAGGCCGAGCACGTAGAGCGGCATGAAGGCGACGTAGAAGCCGATCACCCAGAACCAGAACGAGAGCAGGCCCCAGAACCGGTCGAGCTTGAAGCCGAAGGCCTTGGGGAACCAGTAGGCGATGCCGGCGAAGACGCCGAAGACCACGCCGCCGATGATGACGTTGTGGAAATGGGCGATCAGGAACAGGCTGTTATGCAGGATGAAATCGGCCGGCGGCACCGCCAGCATCACGCCTGTCATGCCGCCGATGACGAAGGTGATCATGAAGGCGAGGAGCCACATCATTGGCAATTCGAAGCGGATGCGGCCACGATACATCGTGAACAGCCAGTTGAAGATCTTCGCCCCCGTCGGGATCGAAATGATCATCGTCGTGATGCCGAAGAACGAGTTCACGCTGGCGCCCGAGCCCATCGTGAAGAAATGATGCAGCCAGACGAGATAGGACAGGATGGTGATGACCACCGTCGCATAGACCATCGAGGCATAGCCGAAGAGGCGCTTGCCGCAGAAGGTCGAGGCCACCTCGGAATAGACGCCGAAGATCGGCAGGATCAGGATGTAGACCTCCGGGTGGCCCCAGATCCAGATCAGGTTCACGTACATCATCGGGTTGCCGCCGAGATCGTTCGTGAAGAAATTGGTGCCGACATAGCGGTCGAGCGTCAAAAGCGCGAGCGTCGCCGCCAGGATCGGGAAGGTCGCGACGATCAGGACGTTGGTGCAGAGCGCGGTCCAGGTGAAGACCGGCATCCGCATCATCTCCATGCCGGGCGCCCGCATCTTGACGATGGTCGCGATCAGGTTGACGCCGGACAGGGTCGTGCCCACGCCTGCGATCTGCAGCGCCCATAGGTAATAGTCCATGCCCACCCCGGGCGAGTAGGCGGCCCCCGAAAGCGGCGGATAGGCGAGCCAGCCGACCTTGGCGAATTCGCCGATGAACAACGACATCATCACCAGGACGGCGCCGCTCACCGTCATCCAGAACGAGAAATTGTTGAGGAAGGGGAAGGCGACGTCGCGCGCGCCGATCTGCAGCGGCACGACATAGTTCATCAGGCCGGTGACGAAGGGCATCGCCACGAAGAAGATCATGATCACGCCATGCGCCGTGAAGATCTGGTCGTAATGGTGCGGCGGCAGGTAGCCCTCGTTGCCGGCAAAGGCGATCGCCTGCTGGCCGCGCATCATCAGCGCGTCGGCAAAGCCGCGCAGCAGCATGATCACGCCGAGGATCATGTACATGATCCCGATCTTCTTGTGGTCGACGCTGGTGAGCCACTCGTGCCAGAGATAGCCCCAGAGCCTGAGCCGAGTGACCAGCGCGATGAGCGCGAGGCCGCCGAGCGCGACCGCGGCGAAGGTCCCGATCAGGATCGGCTCGTGATAGGGGATCGCCTCGAGGGTGAAGCGCCCGAAGATCAGCTTCCACCAGTCGGGATAGGTCATCGCTCACTCGCCTCAGTTGGCGACACGGGCGGTGACGCCCGCGGTGCCGTAGACATCGGTCGGCGTGCAGATCGCCGTCACGAACGGACGCGGCGGCATCGGCTGCCCGCCCCGGCGCACGCTCTTGTCGTATTCGAGCTGCGCGACGATATGGATGCCTTCCTTGCCACCGCCGCCCTTCGCGTCCAGCGCCATCATGTCGCGCGTGCACATCTTGGCCCGGTCGACGCACATGTTGAGGATGGCGCTGAACAGATCGGACGGGATGTCGCGGAAATAGCGGACCTGCTCGCGCTCGCTCGGCTTCTCCAGCACGAGATATTCCTCGCGCCCCAGCGTGCTGCCGGCGCGGATCGCACCCTGCACCCAGTCGCCGAAAGCCTTGTCGTCGACGCCGCGGAAGCGGAAGCGCATGTCGGAGAAGCCGGCTCCGCTGTAATTGGCCGAGAAGCCTTCGAACTCGCCGGCATGGTTGATCACGGCGTTGAGCTTCGTCTGCATGCCCGGCATCGCGTAGATCTGGCCGGCCAGCGCCGGAATGAAGAGCGAATTCATCACCGAGGACGAGGTTATGCGGAACTCGATCGGCTGGTCGACCGGCGCCACGACCTCGTTGAGCGAGGCGATCCCCTGCGCCGGGTAGAGGAACAGCCATTTCCAGTCGAGCGCGACGACCTCGATGACGAGCGGCTCCTTGCGGATGCCGTTGCCGCCCGCCTTGGCCTCGACCACCGGCTTGCCGGCACTGATGCGGTTGAGCGGGCGATAGGGGTCGAGCAGATGCGTACCCATCCAGGTCATGGCGCCGATCACGATGATGATCAGCAGCGGCACCGACCAGATCACCACCTCCAGCGGCAGCGAATGGTTCCATTCCGGATCGTAGCTGGCCTTGGCCGAGGCGCGGTAGCGCCAGGCGAAGAAGATCGTCAGCGCCATCACCGGCACGATGATCAGCAGCATCAGCCCGGTCGAGGCGAGCAACAGGTTGCGTTGTTGCAACGCAACATAGCCGGACGGACCGAGCAGCACCATCTGGCAGCCGCCGAGCAGCGCGAAGAGCGGTAGAACCGCTAAAAAACGAAAGATCCGCAAGAGACTCGAGACCTCCCTCATCCGGGACTGCCGTTCTCTATTCCCATTCTTTCGCACCGCACATAAGACAATCTGTCTCATTGCGATGGTTTGACGGGTGGCTTCTATCCACCGTATCCATTTGTTTGAGGTGCGGGCAAGTCCGGTTCGGCCGGCAGGCCCGCCAACGAGGAATTCGCGGTCATGAGCGCTGACGCGGCGAACCATTCAACGAGACATCCTGCGGACGAGCATGGCCGCGACCACGTGTCGCCGGCCGATATCGCGCTCGGCGTCATCATCGGCCGGACTTCGGAATATTTCGATTTCTTCGTCTTCGGCCTCGGCTGCGTGCTGGTTTTCCCCGAGCTGGTCTTCCCCTTCGCCGACCGCCTGACGGGCACGATCTATGCCTTCGGCATCTTCGCGCTAGCTTTCGTCACCCGCCCGATCGGCTCGGTGCTGTTCTTCGCCATCGACCGCCGTTACGGCCGCGCGACCAAGCTCACCGCCGCATTGTTCCTGCTTGGAGGCTCGACGGCTGGCGTCGCCTTCCTGCCCGGCTATGCGACGCTCGGCATCTGGTCGATCGTCATCCTCGCGGGCTTCCGCCTGCTGCAGGGCATCGCGCTCGGCGGCGCC
This sequence comes from Pseudomonadota bacterium, assembly GCA_023393655.1. Taxonomy (GTDB): domain Bacteria; phylum Pseudomonadota; class Alphaproteobacteria; order Rhizobiales; family Beijerinckiaceae; genus Allobosea. Next base: position 8,714 of record JAEWKP010000417.1, read on the forward strand.
TGGGATGGCTTGTCCTCCCTGCTTGCGCTCAACGCCCCGCCGAACCGCCGCGGCTGGTATGCGATGCTGCCGCAGCTCGGGGCGCCCTTCGGCTTCATCCTCGCGGCCGGACTCTTCGCCTATTTCGAGGGTGCGCTGTCGAAGCAGGATTTCCTCGGCTGGGGCTGGCGCTATCCGTTCTTCGTCGCGCTGACGATCAACGTCGTCGCGCTCTTCGCCCGCCTGCGCATGGTCGCGACCCAGGAGTTCGCCCAGCTGATGGAATCCCGTGAGCTGATGCCGGTCCCGGTATTCGAGCTCATCCGCGTCCACGGCCGCACGCTCGTCCTCGGCGCCTTCGTGCCATTGGCGAGCTTCGCGCTCTTCCACCTCGTCACCATCTTCCCGGTAAGCTGGATCAATCTCTTTACCGACCGCTCGGTTTCCGAGTTCCTGCTGGTGCAGGCCGCCGGCGGCGTGGTCGGCGCAGGCGCGATCGTCACCTCCGGCCTGATCGCCGACCAGATCGGGCGCCGCAACACACTGCTGCTTTCGGGCGGGATGATCGCGCTGTTCAGCCTGTCGAGCATCGTCGCGCCCCTGCTCTTCGGCGACAGCCTTGCCGGCCAGACGATCTACGTGATCATCGGCTTCGGCCTGCTCGGCCTCGCCTATGGCCAGACGGCCGGCGCGGTCGCTTCCAGCTTCAAGGCGCAATACCGCTATACCGGCGCGGCCCTGACCTCCGACTTCGCCTGGCTGATCGGCGCCGGCTTCGCCCCGCTGGTCGCGCTGACCCTGTCGAGCAGCTTCGGTCTCGCCTGGGTCGGCCTCTACCTGCTCTCCGGCGCGCTCTGCACGCTGGCGGCCCTGTGGATCGACCGACGGATGGAAGCCCGCTACGGCTGAGGCATTCGCCGTCTCGGCCCCCTACCGGCACAGGAAGCGCTAGCGCCGCGTCGTCCGCCTCGACGACGGGAATTAGCACGCGCTTCAGGGCCGCTTCCGGCAGAGCGCGGCTTCGGCCTTCGTCGCCTCGCGGACGATGCGCGTGGCGGCGACAGGCGGCTTCCGGCTCTCATCGATCTCGCCGGCGAAGACGATCGTGCCGTAATAGGTGCCGCTGACCTCCGCCACGCGCTTGCGCTCGGCTTCCGTCAATTGCGTCAGCGACGCTTCGGTGCGCGGCAGGCGCCGGTTGGAGGGCAGGATCAGGACGTCGCGGGCCGGGCATGGCGCCCGGAAGCAACGCAGGCCGTTGTCGCAAGCGACGAACAGGGTTTCAGCCTGAACGGGCTGCCAGAGCAGGAAGCTCAGGGCCGATGCGGTGACGATCCTCATGATGTTCTGTCATCCCATACCGCGTGGGGGGCGTCGTCCATAACGGTGACGCCCCCCACGTTTAAGAACAAGCGGGGAACC
>JAEWKP010000143.1 GCA_023393655.1 Pseudomonadota bacterium
AGCTGGAACAGCGGATCGTCATCGTTGCGCTCGCTTCCGGCGAGGAGGAGCGGGCAGTGTTCCATCGTTCGGTCGTCCTGGCCGGCAAGGGCACCAAGGGCACGATCGTCGAGGTCAGCGAAGCGGCCGGTACTGCCGCCCAGCAGATCAACGGCGCCATCGTCTTCGAGACCGGCGACGAGAGCGAGATCCAGCATGTCCGCATCGTCACCCGCCAGCAGCCGGCGACGGTCGAGGTGCAGAGCCTGCTCGCGACCGTCGGTGCCAGCGCGAAGTTCGATTCCTTCGCGCTGATCTGCAACGCCGGCACGGTGCGCCAGCAGCATTACGTCCGCTATGCCGGTGAACACACCGAAATCGGCCTGCGCGGTGTCAACCTGATCAACAAGGCGCAGCATTCCGACGTCACGCTGATCGTCGACCATGAAGTGCCGCACGGCACCAGCCGTGAATTGTTCAAGACGATCGCGGGTGGTGAGGCCACCGGCGTGTTCCATGGCAAGGTCATCGTGCGCCCGCATGCGCAGAAGACCGATGGCGGCATGAAGAGCAACGCGCTGCTGCTGAACGACGGCGCCTCGATGTACAACAAGCCCGAGCTCGAGATCTTCGCCGACGACGTGGTCTGCGGCCATGGCGCGACGGTCGCGCAGATCGACGGCGACCAGCTCTTCTACCTGATGGCGCGCGGCCTGCCGCGGCCGCAGGCCGAGGCGCTGGTGCTGCAGGCGTTCGCCGGCGAGGCGGTCGAGTTCATCGCCGATGAGGATGTGCGCGATCTCGTCATCGGCGAGGTCGAGTCGTGGCTGAAGGCCCGCGAGGCCGCTTCCGAGGTGAGCACCGTCTGATGCCCTACATCAATCTCCAGATCACCAAGGGCGCATCGCGCCAGCAGAAGCAGCAGATCGTGAAGGAATTCACGGAAACGCTGGTCAAGGTGCTCGGCAAGAACCCGCAGAACACCCATATCGTGATCCAGGAGATCGAGCGCGAGGATTGGGGCCATGGTGGCGAACTCGTCGCCGATAAGGCTCCGGCCACGCCCGGAAAGGCCTGATCCATGAACGCGCTGGCGAAGCCGTATGACGTCCAGGCCATCCGCAAGGATTTCGCGATCCTGAGTCGGGAGGTCTATGGCAAGCCGCTGGTCTATCTCGACAATGCCGCATCGGCCCAGAAGCCGGAAGCGGTGATCGAGGCGATGACGCGGCTGATGCGGGAGGACTACGCCAATGTCCATCGCGGCCTGCACTATCTCGCCAACGCGTCGACGGAAGCCTATGAGGCGGCTCGCGAAAGTGCGCGCCGCTTCCTGAACGCGGCGCATCTGGAGGAGATCGTATTCACGCGCTCCTCCACCGGCGCGCTCAACACGGTGGCGTCCTCGCTCGGGCGCCATCTCAAGATCCAGGAAGGCGACGAGATCATCCTCTCGATCCTGGAGCACCATTCCAACATCGTGCCCTGGCACTACTGGCGCGAACGTCATGGCGCCGTGATCAAATGGGCGCCGATCGACGAGGACGGCAATTTCCTCATCGAGGAATTCGAGAAGCTGATCTCGCCGCGCACCAAGGTGGTGTCGCTGACCCAGATGTCGAACGCGATCGGCACGATCATCCCGATCGCCGAGGTCGCCGCGATCTGCCGCTCCTACGGCATTCCGCTGGTGGTCGACGGCAGCCAGGGCGCCGTGCACCTGCCGGTCGACGTGCAGGCGCTGGGCTGCGATTTCTACGCCTTCACCGGCCACAAGACCTATGGGCCGACCGGTTCCGGCATCCTCTGGGGCAGGAAGGAATGGCTCGACAAGCTGCCGCCTTACGAGGGCGGCGGCGAGATGATCGTCACCGTCAGCGAAGACACTGTCACCTATAACGACCCGCCGCATCGCTTCGAATCCGGCACGCCGGCGATCGTCGAGGCGGTGGGGCTGGGTGCGGCGCTCGACTACATGATGGCGCTCGGCCGCGAGAACATCGCCGCGCACGAGGCCAAGCTCGGCGCCTATGCGATGGAGCGGCTCGGCGAGATGAACTCGATCCGAATCTTCGGCAAGGCACGGGAGAAGGGCGCGATCGTCGCCTTCGAGATGAAGGGCGCCCATGCCCATGACGTCGCGACGGTCATCGACCGCGCCGGTGTCGCAGTCAGGGCCGGCACCCATTGCGCCATGCCGCTTTTGGCACGATATGGAGTGACATCGACCTGCCGTGCCTCCTTCGGGCTCTACAACACGCTCGAAGAAGTGGACAAGCTGGTGGATGCCCTGCGGAAGGCCGAGAGCCTGTTCGCCTGACCGGGATTTTGAAGAGATGACCGACAGCGTCGCCGAAGACATCAAGCCGAACGCCCCTGCCATGGGCAAGGGCTCCGCGTTGCCGCCGGAAGAGATCGACCGGCTGACGGACGACATCATCGCCGCCCTGAAGACGGTCTACGATCCCGAGATCCCCTCGGACATCTACGAGCTCGGCCTGATCTATCGCGTCGACATCGCTGACGACCGGCAGATCACGATCGACATGACGCTGACCGCGCCGGGCTGCCCGGTGGCCGGCGAGATGCCGGGCTGGGTCGAGAATGCCGTCAGCACGGTCCCGGGCGTCGCCGGCGTCACCGTCAACATGACCTTCGATCCGCCCTGGGATCAGTCGCGCATGTCCGACGAGGCCCGCGTCGCGCTCGACATGTGGTGAGGCTGGACCAGTCCAGCACTCTCGCGCATGATCGCTCCATGCGCGAGACGAAATGGGATTATCTGGTCTTTCCCTTCCTGGCCGCTCTGCTGATCGGCGTGTTCTACGCCTCGCTGCGGCTCGTCGGCTTCTTCGGCCTCGGCGTGCTGGGCCTGATCATCGGCTTCATCACCGTGCGGATGGACCTCGAACGCGACGGGGCGAGCAGCGATCCCTCGGCCCTGGCCGAGCAATTCAAGGCCCGCGAACGGATGTCGCGCTCGGAACGCGCCGAATTTCATGCCACGCAGGCGTTCCGGCTGAAGCCGCTCTTCATCGCTCAGATCGTCGCGACCGGTTTCGTCATTATCGGCTTCGGCCTGCATTTCCTGCTGTGACGGCCGTGGTCGCGCGCGTGATCGATCGCATGATCGACCTTCATTATTCCCGGCCCGAGAAGGATGCCATCTAGGCGGGGCGAAGGATTGTCGCCACCGGAGCCCCGTCATGCCCAGCTTTCCCTACGAGACCGTCGACGTCTTCACCGACCGCGCCTTCGGCGGCAACCAGCTCGCCATCTTCACCGATGCGCGCGGGCTCTCCGACGCCCAGATGCAGTCGCTCGCGGCCGAGATGAACTATAGCGAGACGACCTTCGTCCTGCCGCCGGATGATCCGGCCAACGATGCCAGGGTCCGGATCTTCCATCGCACGGCCGAGATGCCCTTCGCCGGCCATCCCAATGTCGGCACGGCCTGCGTGCTGGCGCGCCATGGCCGTGATCGCAACGGCGTGCTGCGCTTCGAGCAGATGGCCGGGCTGGTCGAGATCGCCGTGGAGCGCGATGCCGCCGGCGCCGTCACGGGCGCCGTCATTGCCGCGCCGCAAGCGCTGTCGCTCGGCATAGAATTATCGGTCGAGGGCATCGCCGCCTGCGCGGGCGTGTCGGCCTCCGACATCATCACCAGCGGCCACAAGCCGGTCCAGGCCTCGCTCGGCGTGAAATTCGTGCTGGCGCAGGTTGCCCCAGCCGCGCTCGCCGGCGCCACGCCCGATATCGCCGCCTTCCGTAAGCTCGAAAGCCAGAATGCCGAATTGCAGGGTCGCCTGTCGCTGTTCCTCTATGCCCGCGACGAGAACGCCATCAGGGCGCGGATGTTCGCGCCGCTGGCCGGCACTTGGGAGGACCCGGCCACCGGCAGCGCCAGCGCCACGCTCGGTGCATTGCTCCTGTCGCTCGATGGCGGCGACGAGGCCGCCTACCGCATCACGCAGGGCGTCGAGATGGGCCGTCCGAGCCGGCTGAACGTCACCTCGCGGCGCGCCGCCGACGGCTTCCGCTCGAGGGTCGGCGGCGGCTGCGTGCCGATGTTCCGCGGAGAGGCGCTCCTATAGGCCGAGTTCGGCCCGCACCCGCTTCGTCAACCCGGCTGCGACGAGGCGGTGGCTTTCGGCGAGATAGTCCTGCAGGGCATCGTCCGGCATGCTTTCGCCGTTGAGCCACTGGATCCATTTCATGCCGCGCGAGGCGAGATAGGGCGCGGGCCTGAGGCCCGGCTGCTCGCCCAGGATCTCGAAGGCCATCGGCGAGCACTTGAAGGAGACGGCCATTTCGCCGTCTTCCTGCTGCCGGCCGAGGGCGAAGACCTTGCCGCCGACCTTCCAGACATCGGCGCCGCCCCATTGCACGACATGGCTCGTGGCGGGCAGCGAGGCGCAGAAGGCGTTGTAGGCCGCAGGCGACATGGATCAGTAGCTCTCGGCGTCGATGCCGTGCTTCGCGGCGGCGGCCCTGATCTGCGACCAGGTCTCATCGTCGAGCGGGATGCCGGCAGCCTGCCGCTCGATCCTGACCTTGCGCTCCTTGTCGCCGGGCGCGAGCACCGGGTTGGCCGGGTCCATCGGCTTCGCGGCGCGGACGAAGGCGAGATAGCTCTCGGTGCGGCTTCGGCGCAGCTCCGCATCGGGTTCCAGCCGGGCGGGGTCGATGATGACGCCGAAGAGCGAGTTGATCACCCAGGTCTTCTGCGGCTTCTGGTCGATGCGGGCCGCGCCCATCAAACCGGCCGAGAGCAGTTCGGCGATCAGTGAGAGGCCGGCGCCCTTGTGGTCGCCGAAGGGCAGCAAGGCACCGAGCGAATGGTCCGGGCTGGCGAAGACATGGGCCGGGTCGGTGGTCGGGCGGCCCTCGCCATCGATGATGTAACCGGGCGGCACTGCCTCGCCCTTGTTGAGGGCGACTCGCGCCTTGCCATGGGCCATGCGGCTGGTGGCGAAATCCAGGATCAGCGGATCGCCGCCGGGGACGGGGATGCCGATGGCATGGGGATTGGTGCCGAAGCGGGCCTCCTTCGCCGCATAGGGCGCGACGATTGGTGGGCGGCCGGCGACATTGACCCAGAAGAACGAGATCACCCCGGCCGCGGCCGCGACCTCGGCATAATGGCCGATGCGGCCGATATGATGGGAATCGAGCAGGTTGACGATGGCGACGCCGCCCGCCTGCGCCATCGCCACCGCCCGGTCGACGGCGTTGCGCGCGTTGGGCTGGCCGAGCGCGATCTTGCCGTCGATGATCAGGAAGGGGGCGGCATCGACCCGGGTTTCGGGGCGTACCTGCGGATCGAGATTGCCGTCGGCCAGCGACTGGAAATAGAGCGGCAGCATTCCGACGCCGTGGCTGTCATGGCCGCTGAGATTGGCGAGGACGAGATGGTCGGCCGTCTCCTGTGCCTCCGCTTCGGTCCAGCCGGCCTTCACGACCATGTCGCGGACGAGGGCGTGCAGCGATTCGGAGCGATGCAGACGATGCGCCATGGGTTTCCTGCCGTTTGGAAGAGGTCTTGGGGCCTCGGGGATTCTAAAGCGCCAGAGTGCATGAGCGGGGCGGTTCCGCAATGCGTGGGGCGGGCAGGGGGCGGATATGAAGCGCATGGCACGCTGGCGGCATCTCGACGAAAGCCCTGCCGATCCCTATGTTAGCGGGAACAATCTTGCTTCACCGGGCCTTGAACCCGGTCGAGGAGGGACACCAATGTTTTCGATACCGGGCCTCAAGGTCATTTCGCTGACCGACGCCGCGGCCACCCGTATCCGCGAGATCATGGCGCAGTCCGCGGGCGGCGAGGCGCCGGCGCTCGGCCTCAGGGTCGGCGTCAAGAAGGGCGGCTGCGCCGGCATGGAATACACCTTCGAGATCGCCCGTGCGACCGGCAAGGGCGACGAGATCGTGACCGACAAGGACGCGACGGTCGTCGTCGATGCCAAGGCGGTGCTGTTCCTGCTCGGCACCGAGCTCGACTTCAAGACCGACCGGTTCTCGTCGACTTTCGTCTTCAATAACCCCAACCAGGTCTCGGCCTGCGGCTGCGGCGAATCCGTCGAGATCAAGCCGCGCAGCGAAAGCGCGCTGGCGGCGTCCTGAGTAGCGACCGGCGCGGTCGCTTCAGGCGACGCGACTGGCCGTCTCCACGGCCTCCTCGGTGACGGTGCGGTTGCGACCATCGCGCTTGGCCTGCATCAGCGCCTGGTCGGCCCGGTCAACCAATGAGCCGGCCGTGTCACCGCGCCGATAGCTGGAGACGCCGAGCGAGATGGTGATGCGTCCGAGATTCTCGTTGGTCGAGCGCTTGATCAATTCGCGGGTCAGCAGCGCCTGACGCACGGTTTCGGCGCCGAACTTGCCGGCGATCAGATCGGCCTCGGGCAGGATGATGGCGAATTCCTCGCCGCCGAAGCGGGTGATGATCGCCTTGTCCTTGAACTTGTCCTTCATCGTGCGCGCAACGAGGCGCAGCACCTGGTCGCCCGTGAGATGGCCATGGGCGTCGTTGAAGCGCTTGAAGAAGTCGATATCGGCCATGACCAGCGCGAAGGGCTCGCGCCGCAAAGTCGCCTGATCGATCGATTTCTGCAGCATCTCCTCGAAATGGCGGCGGTTGGCGAGGCCGGTCAGCGGATCGGTGAGGGCCTCGGCGCGGGTCGATTCCAGCGCCTCGCGCAGGTTGCGGATCTCGTTGGAGCTGTTGCGCAGCTCCGCTTCGAGCTGTGCCTTGCGCGAGACTTCCTCGCGCGTCGACATCACCAGCGCCTCGACCCATTCGCGCAGCTTGTGGCGGTCGGTCGCCGGGGGCACATCCTCGGACATGGCGCAGAGCCGGCCGTGATAGAGCTCGCTGGAGCCAAGCGCCTGGTCGACCAGCCCCATCATCGCATCGATCTCGCCAAGCACCTGCAGGCTGGTGCGCTCGGCCTGGCGTGAGAAGCGTTCGGTCGAGATGAAGCGTTCGTAGAGGCTGTCGATATCGGCTGCGGTGACCTGGCCGTCGCTGCCGGTGACGATGGCGCTCATCGCGATGCTGACGGCTGGTATCTCGCCGCTGAGATGCGCGTACCAGACCTCGAAGGCGCGGGGGTAGCTTGGCGAGCCGTGCTGCCGCATCGCCGCGACGACACGCTCGGCGAGGTCATCAGTGCGGGCGGGAACCGAAACCAGGTCGTCCATGCCATCGCCATTCCGGTATGAAGCCGGGTCGCGGCCTTCGGCCACGTCAGCTTCGATCAAGACAATCGAAGCGGGACATCCTGTCCGTATCTACGGCGGCATGCGCCCGTCCGCTGCTAAGGTCAGCCCGTCGCAACGAACGGCAATCTAGGTCGACATCGTTAAAGACCGGTTGATGCCGTAACGTTATCCGACGCGCGCCGGGCGCAGCAGGAAGGCCGGGACGTGGTCGCCCAGACCCTTCACCTGCGGACCGTCATCGTCGTCGCGGCCATGGCCGCGCCCCCGGCGGGGGGCGTCCTGATTGCGCGCGGCGGGCGAGGGCGCTGCCGTCTCGGAATCCGGCCGGATCGGCACGCGGCGTGGCTTGCGCTGCGTATCGGCCACGGTCTCATCGCCATCCGGCCGCGAGCCGCCGGAATCCGCGCGTGCTCCGCGCTCGGGACGGCCACGGCCGCCCCGCGAGGAGGAGCGCTTGTCGTCCCGGCGGCCGCTGCGACGTTCGTCGCGCGGCTCACCCGGCGGCAAAGCGTCGAGGCCGGGGCCTTCGAAGGCGATGGTCTGGCCGGTCAGTTTCTCGACGGCCGAGACGAGCTTGTCGTCATGGCGCGTGACGATGGTAAAGGCGGCGCCGAGGCGGCCAGCGCGGCCGGTGCGGCCGATGCGGTGGACATAATCCTCGGCATGGGTCGGCACGTCGAAATTGAAGACATGGCTGACGGCGGGAATATCGAGGCCGCGCGCTGCGACGTCGGAGGCGACGAGGATCGGATTCTCGCCGGTGCGGAACGATTCCAGCGCCGCCATGCGGGCGTACTGATCCATGTCGCCGTGGAGCGCCACCGCGGGGAAGCCATGGCGCTGGAGCGACTTGTGCAGCGTCGCGACATCGCGCTTGCGGTTGCAGAAGACGATGGCGTTCTGCAGGTCGGTCGCGCCCTTGATCAGCTTGCGCAGCGTCTCGCGCTTCTCGAAATCCTGCGAATTGGAGGCGATCAGGCGCTGCGTGATCGTCGCTGCCGCCGTCGCGGGACGGGAGACCTCGACGCGGACCGGGTTGTGCAGGAACTGCTCGGAGATGCGGGTGATCTCCGGCGGCATGGTCGCGGTGAAGAACAGCGTCTGCCGGGTGAAGGGAACCAGCTTGCAGACCCGCTCGATGTCCGGGATGAAGCCCATGTCGAGCATGCGGTCGGCTTCGTCGATGACGAGAAGTTCCACACCGGTCAGCAGAAGCTTGCCGCGCTCGAAATGGTCGAGCAGGCGTCCAGGCGTCGCGATGAGCACATCGACTCCGCGCGTCAGCTTCGCATCCTGATCGGCAAAGGACACGCCACCGATGATCAGCGCGACCGAGAGG
>JAEWKP010000302.1 GCA_023393655.1 Pseudomonadota bacterium
GCGCTGGCGGATGCGCTGTTCGCACCGTCGAGCCCGCAGCGTCGGCTGATCAGCGTCATGGATCCGACGGCGCGCAGCGTCGTCTGGATCGCGAGCGCGCTGGCGGCGGTCATGTCGGTCGGCAAGGTCTTCGAGGCCTGGCTCCAGGCCATCGCCGCCGGGCTCGCCATCTCGATCATCGTCAAGGCCTTCTTCGCGGTGCTCTTCGCGCTGGCGCTGATCGCCGGGCTCTATCAGATCCGCGACGATGACGAGGTCGAGCAGGAGGCCTGCCTCGGCCCCTATGTGCCGGTGGACGGGGCGAGCCTCGGGCCGGTGCGCATCCTCGGCTGGGTGATCGGCTTCCTCATCATCGCCTCGGCGCTCGCCGGCTATGTCGTCTTCGCCGGCTTCCTGGCCGAGCAGACACTCTGGATCGGCATCGTCGCCTGCCTGTTCATGCTGGTCTTCCAGTTCATCGATCTCGGCATTCCGCGTCTCCTGACCGGCAAGAGCCGCTTCGCGACGACGCTCAAGGCCGGGATGGGCCTGCGCGCAGCGACGCTCCAGAAAATCGCGGTGGTCGGAGTCGGCGCGCTGAAGCTCCTGCTGATCGTGGTGACGGTGCTGATGGTGCTGGCGCCCTGGGGGCTGGAATCGACCGATTTCCTGGTCTCGCTCCGGGCCGCCTTCTTCGGCTTCCAGGTCGGCGGCGTCACGATCTCGATCTCCACCATCGTCGTCTTCGCCTTCGTCTTCGGGCTCGGCGTCGCCGCGACACGGGCGATGCAGCGCTGGCTCGACAACCAGTTCCTGCCGACGACTTCGCTCGATCCGGGCCTGCGCAACTCGATCACCACGGCGATCGGCTATGTCGGCTATATCGCCGCGGTGGCGGTCGCGGTTTCGGCGGTGGGCCTCAGCCTGGAGCGGCTCACCCTCGTCGCCTCGGCGCTTTCGGTCGGTATCGGTTTCGGCCTGCAATCGGTGGTGTCGAACTTCGTCTCGGGGCTGATCCTGCTCAGGGAGCGGCCGATCCGGGTCGGAGACCAGGTGCTGGTCGGCGACGTCGAGGGCATCGTCAAGCGCATCAATGTCCGCTCGACGGAAATCGCGACCTTCGACCGGGCGACCGTGATCGTGCCGAACTCCAACCTGATCTCCGGCGTAGTGCGCAACCGCGTCCGCAACGACCGGACCGGGCGCGTGCTGATCGCGCTCACCGTGCCGCGCTCGCTGGATGCCGGCCTGGTCCGGGCGATGCTGTCCGAAGTCGCCGCGAACCACGGCGATGTCATGCAGAAGCCGCCGCCAGCCGTGATGTTCAAGAAGCTGGGCACCACGACAATGGATTTCGAGCTGATCTGCGTGGTCGCGGACGTCGAGATCACCGGCCGGGTCAACAGCGACCTGAACTTCGCGATCCACAAACGCCTTGCCGAGATGGAGCCGGCCGCCTCCACGCCCGAATTGATGGTGCGCGGGCTCGAGGGCGTCGAGCACTCGCTCGGCAGCATCGCCGCGGCGGTCGGCCGGGGAGATGGGGCGCGCAGCCGCGCGAAACGGGAAGCGCCCGCCCCGGTACGCCGCTCGCGCAAGCCGGTGGCGGTGGAGGAGCCCGAGGACGAGGCGGCCGAGGCCGTCACGCCTGCTCCCGCGCCCGAGCCCGCCAAGGACGACAGCAAGGAATGATCGGATGCCCAGCTTTCTGCGCCGCGCCGCGGCTTCGCGCGCGATGACCTGCCCGGCGGCTGTTGCCGGCGCGCTCGCGCTCCTCGGCGTTGCCGGCTGTGCCGAGCCGCAGCGCCAGGGCCAGCCGGCCTTCTATCGCGATCTCGGCTCGGCCTCGGCCCGTGTCGATACCGAGCAGGCGCGGGCGATGATCTCGGCCTACCGCCTGAATGCGGGCCTCGGCGCGCTGACGCTCGACCCGGCTCTCGTCGAGGCCGCCCAGCGCGAAGCGACCGTCATGGCCGGGTCGGACAAGCCGGCCCAGGCCGATGCGGTCAAGGCGCGTCTCGCGCGGGAAGGACAGGCCGGAGCCGAAGCCAATCTGTCGGCCGGCTACCGTCGCCTCGCCGAGGCCTTCTCGGGTTGGCGGGATTCGCCCCAGCACGATCGCGTCATGAAGGATGCGAAGGCCAAGCGCATGGGCATCGCCACGGCCTATGCGCCCGGCTCGAAATACCAGGTCTACTGGGCGCTGATCGTCGCGCCATAGCGGGCAGCAGTTCTGGTGGCGTCCGCCTTTGCCTGAGCAGAAAGCCTATGGACTGAGCGCCTATCCAGCCCGCCGCTTCAAGCGCGATGCTCCCGCCAATGGCTGTCAGCTACGAAGCGCTCGGGCCCTTACCGAATGGTGCGGGTGCGGCTAGCCTGTTTCCCATGCCTCCGCGATCCCGCAAGCCGATCTCCCTTCCCGTCGAACAGGCCCGCCGCCTCTGGCTTCATGCCCAGCGGCTCGACCGGCGCGACCCTTTCGGGGCGGGGCCGGAGGCGGCGCGCGCCGCGATCGAGCATCTCGGCTATGTCCAGATCGACACGATCAACGTGATCGAGCGTTGCCATCACCACATCCTCTACGCTCGCATCCCGGCCTATCGCCGGGCCGATCTCGCCCACCTCCAATCGGCCTCGAAGAGCGTTTTCGAGTACTGGACGCATGCGCTGGCCTATGTGCCGACCCGCGATCTCCGTTATTTCCTGCCGGCGATGAAGGCGCATCGTGAGGAGCCGAAGCGCTGGTCGGCGGTCGGAGCGCGGGAGGAGACGCGCAAGCTGCTCCGCCGCATCCGCAAGGACGGCGCGCTGTCGATCCGCGATATCGAGGAAGAACTGATCGAGAAGGCGCATCTCTGGGCCAGCAAGAAGCCGTCCAAGGGGCTGCTGGAACGGGCCTTCTATGATGGCGAGCTCGCGATTTCGGCGCGGGCCGGCATGGTCAAGACCTATGAACTGTTCGACCGGCATTTCCAGTGGGAGAAGAAGCCGACACCGGCGAGCGAGCGGCAGATCACGGCCTATCTGCTCGACCGGGCGCTGACATCGCAGGGGCTGGTCAGCCTCGATTCGATCTGCCATCTCGACGCGCCCTCGAAGAAGGCGGTGGCCGAACTGATCGCCGCCCGCGTCAAGCGCCGGGACCTCGTGCCGGTTGCCGTGGAAGGTGCCGGCAAGACGCAGCACTGGGCCAGTCCGGCCGCACTGGAGCCGCTCCCTGCGCCGGACGAGACGCTGATCCATATCCTCTCGCCCTTCGATCCGCTGATGATCCAGCGCAAGCGGGCGAAGCTCCTGCTCGACTATGCCCATGTCTTCGAGGCCTATCTGCCGAAGGAGAAGCGCGCCTATGGCTATTTCGGGCTGCCGGTCCTGGCGGGCGAACGCGTCGTCGCGGTGCTCGATCTCAAGACCGATCGGGCCGCCGGCAAGCTCCTGATGCAGCAATGGACCTGGCTCGAGGGCTGCGAGACGCCGGCGCTGAAGGCGGCGATCGAGGAGGAGTTGCAACGCTTCGAGCGCTTCCAGCTCGCGCGCGACGAAGCTGTGGCGGAGCCTGAGCCTGAAATCACAAAAATGCCGGCTTGATCGTCGCTGTTGCCCGACAAGGGAGCAGGGGCACAAAGCCGGATGACGAGGATAGCGCGATCGGCGATGTCTGCCCGCGACAGGGCCGCGGCCTGAGCCATGGCGGTCGCGCTCCCGGCACGGCCCTCGATGCCCGCTCCGGGCCTGCCGATCGCCGTGATCCTGCACGCGGCGCTCCTCGCGTGGCTGGCCGCTTTCGCGGTTCGGAGCTTCGATCTGACGCCGGTCACCGAGCAAACCGTCGAGGTCGAGTTGCAGACGCCGGAGGAATTCGAGGCGTTGACCCGACCGAGGCCGCCGCCGGTCGTCGCCGCTCCCGCTCCCGCTCCCGCGCCGCCGGCGCTGACCGATGCTTCACCAAAGCCGAATGAGCCGGCTTCGCCGCTGCAGCCGCCTATTGCGAGTCCGCCGCCTGCTCCGGTCGAAGCAGATGGCATGATCCACCCGCCGCGCATGCTGTCGCAACGCGTGCTCGCCGATCCGCGCAGCCGCGAGACCGTCGCTCTGCTGCCGCGCCTCGCACCGGACGAGAGTGTCGAACAGCTCTGCGGACTGGAGGCGATGGGCCAGATCCATGACTGGCAGCGCGATTTCGAACCGGATCGCGTCACCGCCTATGCGCTGGCGAGCACGAAGCTCTCAGGCCGGGTCCTGACCGCAGAAGGCGCGGCCTTTCGTAGCAAGCGGCGCTGGTACGGTCTGCGCTTCGCCTGCACGGTCTCGCCCGACCTGAAGCGCGTCACGGCCTTCGCCTTCCATGTCGGCGAGCCGATTCCGAGGGAACGCTGGGAGGCGCTCGGCCTGCCGGCGGTGCATTGAGTTCAGGCGCCGAGCAGATCGATCAGCGGCGGGATCAACGGCTCGTCGGCCGGTGGCATGGCGAGATCGCGCAACTTGCCGGGGCGGACCCATTTCAGCGCCTGGCCTTCGCGGGACATCGCCGTACCCTCCCAGCGCCGGCAGATATAGAGCGGCATCAGCAGGTGGAATTCGGGATAGGCGTAGCTCGCGAAGGTCAGCGGCGCGAGGCAATCCTCCTTCACGCTGATGCCGAGCTCCTCGGACAATTCGCGGATCAGGGCCGGCTCCGGCCGCTCGCCGGGCTCCAGCTTGCCGCCGGGAAATTCCCACAGGCCCGCCAGCGCCTTGCCCTCGGGCCGCTGGGTGACGAGGACGCGATTGTCGGCATCGATCAGGGCGCAGGCGACGACGAGGAGCAGCTTCACGGGGAGACTCAGTTGCCGGAGAGGATGACCTGGACGGGCTCGGTTTCCTTGCCCGTCAGCGTGACGCTGTCATAGACCGAGCCGCCCTCGCGCGAAAAGGCGGTCTCCTCGCCCCAGATCACCTGCGTGGTCAGGAAATAGGTTCCCGGTGCGACCTTCTCGAAGACGAAGCGGCCGTTGGACTCCGCCTTGGTCGTGCGAGTGTAGCGCGCATAGGCCGGGTCGACCTCGTCGTCGCGCGGATAGGCGCTGTGAGGGATGTATTTCCGCTTGCCGTAGAGATTGGCGAAGCGCTCGCGCGCAAAAGCCGTGGCCGGGATCAGGCGGACGACTTCGCCGGCCGCATTGACCACCGCCCCGCTCGGCTTGGTGCGGAAGGCGTGGCCGGTGATGACGCCGTTGCCCGGCTTGTTGATGAAGGCTGCTTCCTCGGGCGAGAAGGCGATCGTCGCCGGCTGGCGCGTGGCCTGGCAGCCTGCCATGACAATGCCGGCCAGGGCGGCCGCCGCGATAGTCCCGATCTTCATGACGCCCTCACCCTGTGTGGCGCCGTCGTGACGAGGAAGACGCCGGCCAGGATGATGGCGCCGCCGAGGACCTGCCGCAACTCCAGCGCCTCGTGCAGGACGACGACGCCGAGGATCACCGCCACGGTCGGGACGAGATAGCCGGTCATCGCCGCCCGGGTCGGGCCCGCGGCCCGGATCAGCCGCATGAACACCGTCACCGGAATGGCCGTGGCGACGACTCCGAGCATGAGCATCGCCGGCAGATGGTTGCCGAGCGGCAGAAAGGCCGCCGGCCCGAGGATGGCGAGCGTCAGCGTCGTCGCGATCGCGCCGGAGAACATCTGCTGGCCCAGCGCCAGCCGGGCCGGGTCGCCGGTCGCGGAGGGAACCGTCCGAACATAGATATTGGCTGACGCATAGCTCAGCGTCGCCCCGATCATCGCCAATACGCTGAGCGCGGTGCCGCCGCCCTCGAACAGGCGCGGCCCGATCAGCAGAGCGACGCCGGCCATGCCGAGCAGGATGCCGCCGAGCCGACGCCGGCTCAGCCTCTCCTCCGAGAAGGCGAAATGAGCGATGAGCGCGACCACGAGAGGTCCCGCAGCCTGGATCATCGCCGCCGGACCGCTGGCGAGCTGCGTCAGCGCATAGGCGACCAGCACGTTCGGCAGCCAGCCATTGGTGGTGCCGAGGACGATCCAGGGCAGGATCTCCGCCTCGCGCGGCAACGGATTGCGCCCGCGCCACAGGCTCCACAGCGCGAGCGAAACCGCGCCGAGGATGCCGCGGCTGGCAGCGATGGTGAGAGCCGAGACGTCCCCGCTCATCAGCTTGATGAACAGATAGCTCGACCCCCAGAGCAGGGAGCAGGTCAGCAGGTTGAAGGCGATGAAGCCGCGCCCGGGCTCCTGAGCCGGCGTGTCCTCAGGAGCGATAGTCGCCATTGATCTCGACATAGGCCTTGGTCAGGTCGCAGGTCCAGACCGTGGCCTTGCCGCGTCCGAGGCCGAGATCGGCGGTGATGACGATGTTATCGCCCTTCATGTAGTCGGATACCGCGACCTCGTCGTAGGACGGCGCACGCGCGCCCTGCCTGGCGACGACGATGTCGCCGAAGCCGATATCGAGCCTGTCGCGGTCGGCCGGTTCGCCGGCCTTGCCGACGGCCATGACGACGCGGCCCCAATTGGCGTCCTCGCCGGCGATGGCGGTCTTGACCAGCGGCGAATTGGCGATCGAGAGCGCGACGCGCTTGGCCGAGCGGGCCGAAGTCGCGCCGGTGACGCGCACTTCGACGAATTTGCGGGCGCCTTCGCCGTCCTTGCAGACGAGATGGGAGAGCTCGAGCAGGATGGAATTCAGCGCGCGCTTGAAGCCGGAGAGCCTGGTGTCGTTGATCTCGGTGATCGCCGGCACGCCGCGCGCGGCCGCCTTGCCGGTGGCGAACAGCATGAGCGTGTCCGATGTCGAGGTGTCGCTGTCGACGGTGACCGCGTTGAACGAGCCCTTGACGCCCTTGGAGAGCAAGGCCTGCAGCACGGGCGCGGCGATCGGCGCGTCGGTGAAGACGAAGGAGAGCATCGTCGCCATGTCCGGCGCGATCATGCCGGCGCCCTTGGCGATGCCGGCGATGACGACGTCCTTGCCGTCGATCCTGGCCTTGCGGGTCAGCGCCTTCGGGAAGGTATCGGTGGTCATGATCGCCTTGGCGGCGTCGATCCAGGGGCCCTCAGTGGCGCGCTTGGCGCAATCGTCGAGCACGCCCGTGAACTTGGTCGCGTCGAGCGGCTCGCCGATCACGCCGGTCGAGGCGATGAAGACCTCGTGGGGCTTGCAGCCTGCGGCCTTGGCGGCGATCTCGGCGGTGAGCTTGACGGCGTCACGGCCCTTCAGGCCGGTGAAGGCGTTGGCGTTGCCGGAATTGACGACGACGGCGCGGGCGGAACCTTGGCTCAGATTCTCGCGGCACCAGTCGACCGGGGCGGAGGGGCATTTCGAGCGGGTGAAGACGCCGGCGACCTGCGTGCCCTGATCGAGCAGCGCGAACCAGACGTCCTGGCGGCCCTTGTAGCGGATGCCGGCCTCGGCTGTGGCGAAGCGCACCCCCGGCACGGCTGGAACCTTGGGCTGGCGCTTCGGCGCGAGCGGGGAAACGGGGACATCCTTGCCGGCCATCGGGCTTCCTCCTGCGGAGCGCTGCTGGAAAACCGGCGAATCGTCCTTGTCGCCGGGTCGCGCGCTCGTTCCAAAGCCCTCTGCCGCAGGCCGATGACGAAAACAAGAAGGGCGGCCGCAAGGGCCGCCCTCCAAAATCGCGTAGTCGGGAGCGAAACGCTCAGTTCTTCTTCGGCTCGGCCGGCTTGGCGGCATCCGGAGCAGGGGTCGCCGGAGCCGCCGGCTTGTCGAGGCGCTCGACCTTGGCCTTCTCGCGCATGGCGAGGACGAGGTCCTGCTGGGCCTTGCGCTCGAGATACTGGTCGATCTGCGGCTTCACCGCGGCGAAGTCCGGCAGCGGCTTGGTGCGCTTGTCCTCGAGCTTGATGACATGCCAGCCGAACTGGCTCTTCACCGGCTCGGAAATCTCGCCCTTCTTCAGCTTGAAGGCGGCCTCGGCGAATTCCGGGACCATGCGATCCTTGGTGAACCAGCCGAGATCGCCGCCCTCCTTGCCCGAGCCCGGGTCCTTGGAGAGCTCGGCCGCGACCTTGGCGAAATCCTCGCCCTTCTTCAGCCGCTCGACCGCGGCCTTCGCCTGCGCCTCGTCCTCGACGAGGATGTGGCGGGCATGGGCCTCTTCCTCGGGCGTCATCGCCTTGGTGGTGTCGTCGAAGAGCTTCTTCGCGGCTTCCGGCGTGACGGCCTTCTTGCCCTCGCGCGTCAGATATTCGTCGAGCAGCACCTTCTCGCGGTAATAGGCGAGGCGGGCGGCGAAATCGGGGGTATCGCCGATCTTGGCCGCGGCCGCGGCCCTGGCGCCGAGTTTGAGGTCGACGAGATAGTTCACGACCTCGTCGCGCTTGCGCTCCTCGGGGAGCTGGGCGAGGCGTTCGCCGAGATCCTCGGTGGCGAGCTGGACGTCCTTCTCGGTGATCGCGATGCCGTCGACCTTGGCGACAACCTTGTCCGCCTGGGCGAAGGCCGGTGCCGCCAGCAGCGTGAAACCGAGGACGGCGATGAAACGGGCTGAGTTCATGAATGACGGCCTTTCGTCGGAAACCGAGGCGGTTTGGCGGCTGCACTGCCCGATGAACGCGGCAAAGGCAAGGCGGTTCAGGCGATTGCGCCAGCCAATCACGCAGGTTTGCACCGGCCCCGATGCCGCAGCGTTTCGTGATCTTGAGCGCGGCTCTTGGAAGCGGAGCGAAAAAACCCCACATCCGGAGCCGAATTCACTTGCCGTTTCGCTGCCAATAGGACGAAACGCACGCTGGACCCTGCCCGCGCTCGCGTCTAAACACGCGGTCGCAATTCGAGAATACCCGAGCTTTCGGTTCGCGCGCGACAACGCTACGCGCCGAGCGGAGGCTTGAAGCATCACCTGAAAGGCCCAACATGCTTGGCGCGCTCGCAAAGAAACTCTTCGGCTCGTCGAATGACCGCCGCGTCAAGGGCTACCAGCCCCGCGTCGCCGCGATCAATGCGCTGGAGAAAGAGATCGCCGCGCTGAGCGACGAGGCGCTGAAGGCGCGTACCGAGGAGTTCAAGAAGCAGATCGCCGAGGGCAAGAAGCTCGACGATCTGCTGGTGCCGGCCTTCGCCACGGTGCGCGAGGCGGCCAAGCGCGTGCTCGGCCAGCGGCCCTACGACGTCCAGCTGGTCGGCGGCATGGTGCTGCACGAGGGCGCCATCGCCGAGATGAAGACCGGCGAAGGCAAGACGCTGGGCGCGACGCTGCCGACCTATCTCAATGCGCTCGAAGGCAAGGGCGTCCATGTCGTCACCGTCAACGACTACCTCGCCCGGCGCGACGCCGAGTGGATGGCGAAGCTCTACAACTTCCTCGGCCTGACCGTCGGCATCATCGTGCATGGCCTCGATGACGAGGAGCGCCAGCGCGCCTATGCCTGCGACATCACCTACGGCACCAACAACGAATTCGGCTTCGACTATCTGCGCGACAACATGAAATACGACGTCGCGCAGATGAGCCAGCGCGGCCACCATTTCGCGATCGTCGACGAGGTCGATTCGATCCTGGTCGACGAAGCCCGCACGCCGCTGATCATCTCCGGCCCGCTCGACGACAAGTCGGATCTCTATGTCTCGATCGACAAGGTCCTGCCGAGGCTCGTCCCGGCCGATTTCGAAGTCGACGAGAAGCAGCGCACGGTGGCGCTGACCGAGGCCGGCAACGATCATATCGAGGAGCTGCTGCGCGAGGCCGGCATCCTCGCAGAGGGTGATCTCTACGACGCCCATAACGTCACGCTGGTCCACCACGTCAACCAGGCGCTGCGCGCGCATTCGCTGTTCACGCGCGACAAGGACTATATCGTCCGCAACGACGAGGTCGTGATCATCGACGAGTTCA
The DNA here is from genome assembly GCA_023393655.1 of Pseudomonadota bacterium. Taxonomy (GTDB): domain Bacteria; phylum Pseudomonadota; class Alphaproteobacteria; order Rhizobiales; family Beijerinckiaceae; genus Allobosea. Next base: position 9,834 of record JAEWKP010000302.1, read on the forward strand.
CGGGCCGCATGATGCCGGGCCGGCGCTATTCGGAAGGCCTGCACCAGGCGCTGGAAGCGAAGGAGCACGTCACCGTCCAGCCCGAGAACGCGACGCTGTCCTCGATCACCTTCCAGAACTATTTCCGCCTCTATGCCAAGCTCGCAGGCATGACCGGCACGGCGGCGACCGAGGCCGACGAATTCTTCCAGATCTACAAGCTCGAGGTCGTGGAGATCCCGACCAACGTCCCGATCTCCCGCAAGGACGAGGACGACGAGGTCTACCGCACCTTCGAGGAGAAGGTGCGCGGCGTCATCCGCGAGATCCAGGCCGCGCAGGCCAACGGCCAGCCGCTGCTGGTCGGCACGACCTCGATCGAGCGCTCGGAACTCATTGCCGAGATGCTGGAGAAGGAGGGCTACAAGCTCCTCGACTTCACCGATCCGACGGCGCTGGAGCCGGTCTATGCGGCGGCTCGCGAAGGCAAGACGGTCAAGGCCTTCGCCGTGCTGAACGCCCGCTTCCACGAGCAGGAAGCCTATATCGTCGCGCAGGCCGGCGTGCCCGGCGCGATCACCATCGCCACCAACATGGCCGGCCGCGGCACCGACATCCAGCTCGGCGGCAATGCCGAAATGCGAATCAACCACGATCTCGCCGGGATGGAGGAAGGCCCGGAGCGCGACGCGAAGGCCGCCGCCATCCGTGCTGAGGTCGCCGAATTCAAGCAGCGCGTGCTCAAGTCCGGCGGGCTCTACATCGTCGGCACCGAGCGCCACGAGAGCCGGCGCATCGACAACCAGCCGCGCGGCCGCGCCGGCCGCCAGGGCGACCCCGGCCGCTCGAAGTTCTTCCTGTCGCTGCAGGACGACCTGATGCGCATCTTCGGCTCCGACCGGATGGACGGCATGCTGACCAAGCTCGGCCTCAAGGAGGACGAGGCGATCGTCCATCCCTGGATCAACAAGGCGGTCGAGAAGGCGCAAGGCAAGGTCGAGGCGCGCAATTTCGACATCCGCAAGAACATCCTGAAATACGACGACGTCATGAACGACCAGCGCAAGGTCGTGTTCGAGCAGCGTCGCGACTTCATGCGCCAGGCGAGCGTGCGCGAGACGATCGACGACATGCGCCATGGCGTCGTCGAGGATGTCGTCGCCCGCCATATCCCGGAAGAGGCCTATCCCGAGCAGTGGGACGGCGCCGGCCTCAAGCAGGAGGTGATCCAGCATCTCAACCTCGATCTCCCGATCGAGGACTGGACCAAGGAAGAGGGCATCGCCGACAGCGAGATCCGCGAGCGCATCCGCAAGCTCGCCGACGAGGATTATGCCGGCCGCATCGAGCGCAACACCGAAGAGGTCATGGCCTATGTCGAGAAGCAGGTGCTGCTGCAGTCGCTGGACCATCTCTGGCGTGAGCATCTGGTCACGCTCGACCATCTGCGCCAGGTGATCGGCTGGCGTGGCCTTGCCCAGCGCGACCCGCTGCAGGAATACAAGCAGGAGGCCTTCGAGTTGTTCGACGGGCTGATCGGTCATCTGCGCCAGCAGGTCACCGGCCATCTCTCGCGCATCGAGGTGCGTTTCGACCAGCCCGAGGATCAGGCGCCGGGCCAGGTGCAGGACGGCGCCGGCTCGGGCTTCGGAGATTATGGCGGCGGCGGCGTGCAGTTCGCCGCGACGGATGCCGATGTCGCCGTGCTCGACCGCAACCCGGATGATCCCGAGAGCTGGGGCAAGGTCGGCCGCAACGAGCCCTGTCCCTGCGGCTCGGGCAAGAAGTTCAAGCACTGCCACGGCCAGTTCGCCTGAGGCATGACCGCCCCGATACCTTCCGATGCCCGGCCCTGCGCCGGGCATCGTCGTTTTGGGGCAAGCCACCGAGCGATTCCCACTTGCGGCCGGTCTGGCCCGTCCTGCGCCGGATCGACGCACGGATTGTTAGGGTCATGTTTACGCCTCGGTAACACTCTTCTTTCCAATTGGGTCGCGATGAAAGGAGATGAGACCATGATCAAGACAGCGCTTTCGGTCGCCTGCCTCACCATTCTGGCGAGCACCGGCGTAGAGGCGGCGAGCCCGAAATCCCTGGGCCAGTTCGGTGACTGGAACGCAGCCACTTACGCGAAGGGCGATCTGACGCGCTGCTTCATCATGAGCAAGCCTTCGTCCGAAGAGCCATCCAATTTGCGTCACGGCGACGTTTTCTTCTTCGTGCAGACCGGCGAAAAGGCTACGGATACGGAATCGAGCTTCCAGACCGGCTATGACTTCGCCCGCAACTCGGTGGTCACCGTCACGATCGGCGATGACAGCTTCCGCATGCTGACCGAGGGCAGCAATGCCTGGCTCGAACGGCTGGAGCGCGAGCCGGCGCTGCTCGCGGCGATGCGGGGCGGGAGCAGCATGACGCTCGAAGCGCGCTCGCTGCGCGGCAACGTCACCAGCTATACCTTCTCGCTCGCGGGCGTGACCGCGGCCTCGCGCATGCTGGCGCGCTGCGATACCGACGCGACGCAGAGCTGACGCGGATTTCGACGGTGAGGCGCCGTGGGCGGCTCACCGTTGCCGACGCGGCTTGCATCCGCTCGCCGCAACCGCCAGTTTGACGCCTGCATAGCAGGATGGCGCATCGGCGTCGCTGGGGGACGAGATGGAACTGTCGGGCTTCAACATCGCCGTGATCGTCATCGTGGCGCTGGTCATCCTGACGATCGCGCGCGGCGTCCGTACCGTTCCGCAAGGCTACAACTACACCGTCGAGCGCTTCGGCCGCTATTCGCGCACGCTGAGCGCGGGCCTCGGGCTGATCGTGCCCTATATCGACCGCATCGGCCACAAGGTGAATGTCATGGAGCAGGTGCTCGACATTCCCTCGCAGGAGGCGATCACCAAGGACAATGCCGGCGTGCGCATCGACGCGGCCGCCTTCTACCAGGTGCTCGACGCTGCCAAGGCCTGCTACGAGGTGTCCTCGCTCAACGATGCGCTGATGGTCCTGACCATGACCAATATCCGCACCGTCGTCGGCTCGATGGATCTCGACCAGTTGCTGTCGCATCGCGACGAGATCAACGAGCGGCTGCTGCGGGTGATGGATGCCGCCGCCTCGCCCTGGGGCGTCAAGGTCACGCGCATCGAGATCCGGGACATCCTGCCGCCGGCCGATATTGCCGGCGCGATGAACCGGCAGATGAAGGCCGAGCGCGAGAAGCGCGCCGCGATCCTGGAAGCGGAAGGCCTGCGCCAGGCCGAGATCCTCAAGGCTGAGGGCCAGAAGCAATCGCAGATCCTCGCCGCAGAAGGCCGCAAGGAATCGGCGCTGCGCGACGCCGAGGCGCGCGAAAGGCTGGCGCAGGCCGAGGCAACCGCGACGGCCATGGTCTCGGAGGCGATCAGCCGCGGCGATATCCAGGCCGCCAACTTCCTGATCGCCGAACGCTATACCGATGCGCTGAAATCGATCGCGTCGAGCCATAACAGCAAGGTCGTGATCGTGCCGATCGAGGCCGCTTCGCTGGCCGGCACGGTCGGCGGCATCGCCCAGCTCACCAAGGCCGTGTTCGGCGAAGAGGCGGCCGCGCAACGCCGGGGTGGGGCCGGCTCGGTGCCATCCTCCGGCCGCCTGGGCGCCTGAGCGGAGGCGGCCGTGCTTGACGGGTTCACGAATCTCGGCGGCTGGAGCTGGGCCATTCTCGGGCTCGTGCTGGTCGGTGGAGAGATGCTGGCGCCCGGCATCTTCCTGATCTGGCTGGGTCTTGCCGCCCTTCTCACCGGCGTGATCGTCGGGCTGTTCGGCATCGGCTGGCAGGCGGCGATGCTGGCCTTCGCCGTGCTCGCCGCTGCAAGCGTGCTCGCGGGGCGCCTGCTGACGCGCCGGAAGGGCGAGGAGCCGGACGCAGCCACCGGACTCAACGACCGCGGCCGCCAGCTCATCGGCCGGGTTTTCCGGCTCGAGGCCACGATGACCGGCGGCGAGGGGCGGGTGCGCGTCGGCGATTCGTCCTGGCGGATCGTCGGCCCGGAGCTGCTGGCGGGAACTGAGGTCAAGGTGGTGCGGGTCGAGGGCTCGACGCTCGTCGTCGAGAAGGCTTGAAGCGCGCCATGAGGTTTTTGCATCCGTCGTGATGTTTTTCGCAGCAGCGTTGCGTCCAGGGCGTTGGCCTGCCGCGCTGCGGGGACTATAGCAACCGCTCCTCCAAGAGCGCGCCGTCATGACCAGCCCCAGCGAACGCCTTTCCCTTCCGAAGGACCGCATCAAGGTTCTGCTGCTGGAAGGTATCAATGATTCCGCCGTCGAACTGCTGCAGCAGGCCGGCTACAGTAATCTCGAACGGCTGCCGAAGGCGCTCGACCGCGACAGCCTGCTCAAGGCGATCCAGGGCGTGCACGTGCTCGGCATCCGTTCGCGCACCCAGCTCACTCCGGAGATCTTCGCGGGGGCCGACCGACTTTTTGCCGTCGGCTGCTTTTCGGTGGGGACGAACCAGGTCCACCTCGATGCGGCGCGGCTGCGCGGCGTGCCAGTGTTCAACGCGCCCTTCTCAAATACGCGCAGCGTCGCCGAACTCACCATCGGCGAGATCGTCATGCTGCTGCGCCGCATCCCCGACCGCTCGCGCTCCGCCCATGACGGCGGCTGGGACAAGTCGGCCAACGGTTCCTTCGAGGTACGCGGCAAGACGCTCGGCATCGTCGGTTACGGCAATATCGGCAGCCAGCTCTCGACGCTGGCCGAGGCGATGGGCATGCGGGTGATCTATTTCGATCACACCGACCGACTGCGTCACGGCAATACCGAGCCGGTCGCCAGCCTGGCGGAACTGCTCCGCTCCGCCGATATCGTGTCGCTGCACGTTCCCGAGACGCCGCAGACCCACGGCATGATCGGTGAAAAGCAGATCGCTCGGATGAAGCCGGGGAGCTATCTCATCAACAATTCGCGCGGCACGGTCGTCGATCTCGACGCCCTGGCTTCGGCGCTCGACAGCGGCCATCTTGCCGGTGCGGCGGTCGATGTCTTCCCGATCGAGCCGGCCTCCAATGCCGAACGCTTCGTCTCGCCGCTCCAGGGCTGCGGGAATGTCATCCTCACCCCGCATATCGGCGGCTCGACCGAGGAAGCGCAGGAGCGCATCGGCGCCGAGGTCGCGCGCAAGCTCGTCGATTATTCCGATGTCGGCTCGACGGTGGGCGCGGTCAATTTCCCGCAGGTCCAGTTGCCGGCCCGCGCCATCGGCACGCGCTTCATCCATGTCCAGCGCAACGTGCCGGGCATGCTGCGGCGGCTGAACGACGTCTTCGCCAGCAGGCAGGTCAACATCGCCGCCCAGAACTACCAGACCGACGGCGAGGTCGGCTATGTCGTCATGGAGGCGGACGGCGTCTCGAGCGCCGAGGCACGCGACATCCTCAAGGATATCCGCGCGCTCGACGGCACGATCCGCGCCCGGTTGCTGCACCAGCGCGATTGAGCCTCAGGCCGGTTTCTTCGCCTTGGCGCCGGGCTTGATCGGCGTCTGCGTCGCGACGGGGTCGCTGGCCGGGAAGGTGTCCTTCAGCGCGCGATTAAGCTCGGCGTCCTTGCCGCGCTCGCGCGCGGCCTGGCGCTGTTCCTTCTGCTCCTTGCGCAGGCTTTCCTTGGCAGGATTGGCGGTGGCGGTCATGGTCGCTCCCTTCGGCATGGCTGGCTCCTGCGATCAACGCGGCAAAGCCGGGCCCGTTCCGCCAGAACGCCAGCGCAGGCGCGCCATGACGAGGCCGGCCACCCTCTGGACCGCGCCGCCCAGCCTTCCCATCTGGTGAAGCTACGTCGTCCCGCCGGCTTTCCGCCGGTGCCAGCCAGCAGGGCCCGTCATGGTCGCGATCTCCGTCCTCGATCTCGTTCCCGTCGTCGAAGGGGAGGGGCCGCGCGAGGCGCTCAAGAAATCCATCGACCTGATCCGCCATGCCGAGCGGCTCGGCTACACCCGCTATTGGGTGGCCGAGCATCACAACATGGTCGGCATCGCCAGCGCCGCGACCTCGGTGGTGATCGGCCAACTCGCTGCGGCGACCCGCACGATCCGGGTGGGGGCCGGCGGCATCATGCTGCCGAACCATGCGCCGCTCGTGATCGCCGAGCAGTTCGGCACGCTGGAGGCGCTGTTTCCGGGACGCATCGATCTCGGCCTCGGCCGGGCGCCCGGCACCGACCAGTTGACACTCCGGGCGCTGCGCCGCAGCCCGATGTCATCCGACAGCTTCCCTCAGGATGTGCTCGAATTGCAGGCGCTGTTCGCGCCGGCCGGGCCGAACCAGGCGATCCGCGCCGTGCCGGGCGAGGGGCTCGAGGTCCCGCTCTGGATTCTCGGTTCGAGCCTGTTCGGGGCGCAACTTGCCGCCGAGCTCGGCCTGCCCTACAGCTTCGCCTCGCATTTCGCGCCGGACGCGTTGATGCAGGCGCTGGCCGTCTATCGCGAGCGCTTCAAGCCGTCCGAGCAGCTCGCGACGCCCCATGCGATGCCGGGCATCAATGTCGTGGCAGCGGAGACGGACGAGGAGGCACGCCATCTCGCGACCTCGCTGCAGCAGCGCTTCGTCGGCATGGTGAGAGGCGCGCGCGGCAAGCTCCAGCCGCCGATCGAGGATATCGAGCGGTACTGGTCGCCGGCCGAGAAGGCGCATGTCTCGGGGATGCTGCGCTATGCCTTCATCGGCTCCCCGGCGACGCTGAAACGCACGCTCAGTGCCTTCGTGCGTGAGACCGGGGCCGACGAGATCATGATCACGGCGCCGATCTTCGACCATGACAAGCGCAAGCGCTCTTATGAACTCGTCGCGGAGGTCGCGGCCGATCTTTGAGTGTAGAACTTAGCCGTCGTCCGCCGAAACACGCCGTCATTCTGGACAAGCCGCGTAGCGGCGCTGATCCGGAATCCATCGGAGGCCTCGGCGCGCAATGATGGATCCCGGGACAAGCCCGGGATGACGAGCATTGCAGGTCAGTCTTGTTGATTCATATCGAGAAGCATTTGCATTATCAATGCAAATGAGAATGATTTTCTTGTAGCCGCTTTTGCAATTGGCCGATGGCATTGCTATGGCAAGGCATGACCGAAACCGACCGGCGCATTGCCGTTTTCGAGAGCCAGCTGAAGGGCGCCGGGTTGCGTATGACGCAGCAGCGGCGGCTGATCCTGCGCGTGCTGGCCGAAGCTGACGATCATCCCGATGCGAAGGGCATCTTCACTCGTGCCTTTGCTGCCGATCCGACGCTGTCGCTCTCGACCGTCTACCGAACGATGAAGGTGCTGGAATCGCAGGGCGCGATCGAGCGCCACGCCTTCGAGGACGGCATCTCGCGCTACGAACATGCCGACCAGGAGCATCACGACCACCTGATCGATGTCGATTCGGGCGAGGTGATCGAGTTCTCCTCGGATGCGATCGAGGAATTGCAGCGACGGATTGCGGCCGAGCTGGGCTATGAGCTTGTCCGCCACCGTCTCGAACTCTACGGCCGCAAGAAGCCGCCGGCCCGGAAGGGCGGCCGCAAGGCCCCTTGAGCAGCTGGCTCAGCCGTCGACGACGTCGTTGTAGTCCGGATGCTTCGCGAGCCAGCCCTTGAGGAATTCGCAGCGGACCACGGCCTTGCGTCCGCTGGCCCGGAGCAGTTCGAAAACGCCCTTCGCCAGCTTCGAGCCGACACCCTGCCCTGAGAGCTCCGCGGGCACTTCGGTATGAACCAGCACAAGCCGCTCGCCGTCGCGGCGATAGGCGACGAGCGCGGTGCCGCCGTCGAGCGATAGTTCGAAACGGTTCTGCGCGGCGTTCTCGACGACGTCCATGAAGTCGCTCCTTCAGGTCAGCCTTGTGGAGTTACCCTTGCGCTTCGGCGCGCCAGGGGTAGCTCCAGGTTTCGGTCAGCGTCTTGCCGCCGCTCCTGAGGAAGGCGCGCATCTCGGCGAGCTGGCCGGGCTCGACCACGACGTCGATGAAGGCGCGGAAGCCCTCGGTCTTGCGGTTGGGGACGATGAAGGCGCGGTCGATCCGGCCATAGGCGATCGAGGGCACGATCTCGACCTTTTCCGGCTGCTTCAGATGGTAGTCGAGATCGCCACCGGCGAAATCGACGATGAAGCGGCGCGAGCCCTCGGTGACCGGCTCGCCCGAGCCCAGTGCCTTGGGCTTGGCCTGGTAGGTGTTGACCACGCGTGCGCCCGGATGCAGGTCGCTGGAATCGAGCATCGAGATCAGCTTGTAGCCGAAGGAGAACTCCTTGCCTGGCTCCAGCGGCGTCTTCGGCGCCCAGAGCGCGACGATATTGTCGTTGGTCTCGTCGGTCGTCGGCATCTCGATCAGTTCGACGACGCCCTCGCCCCAGTCGCCCTGCGGCTCGATCCAGTAGGACGGCCGCAGTTCATAGGAGAGATCGAGGTCCTGGTAGTGCTCGAAGGTGCGGTCGCGCTGCATTAGGCCGAAACCGCGCAGATTGCGCTCGACGAAGGAGGAGACGGCTTGCTGCTTCGGATTGCGCAGCGGGCGCCAGATCCATTCGCCGCTGCTGGAATGGATCATCAGCCCGTCGGAATCATGCAATTCGCTGCGAAAATCGTCGAAGAATCGGCGGTCGTTCTCGCCGGTGAAGAACATCGAGGTCAGCGGCGCGAGGCCGAGCTTCTCGATGGGCGCGCGCGGATAGAGGGTCGCCGCGACCTCCATGACGGTATCGAGATCAGGATAGATGGTGAAGCGATAGGCGCCGGTCACGACCGGTGAATCGAGCAGGGTGTGGATGACGATGCGCTCGGCATTGGCCGCCGGCTGCTCGATCCAGAACTCGCGGAAGACCGGGAATTCCTCGGCTGTCGTTCCGGCGCCGATCGCGAGGCCGCGCGCCGAGAGGCCGTAGCGCTGGCCGCGGCCGAGAACCCGGAAATAGCTGGCGCCGATGAAGGAGATGAGCTCGTCGTAAACGCGGGGGTCGTTGAGCGGGTAGTGCAGGCGGAAGCCGGCGAAACCGAGATTGACCGGCAGCGGCTTGTCGAACTTGACCCGGCCGTAGTCGAACAGGTTCGCCGCATAGGGCACTGGCATCGGTACGCCGTCGCGCACGACGTTGACCGTGACCGGCCGGGTAAAGAGGAAGCCCGGATGGAACATCTGCATGCGGAAGGGCGAGCCGTTCTGCGCCAGCAGCGCCCGTTCCGGCCGGAACCGGATGTCGCGCCAGGAATCGTAGTCGAGCTTCGCCAGCGCCTCCGGCAAGGGAGCGATCGGTTCGTAGGGAACCGCGGAAATCTCGCGGGCGCGGCGCTGCACGTCCTCGAAGCCGAAACGGGGCTGCGGCGCCGCATTCTGGGGCGGGGGCGTCTGCGGCTGGCCCTGCGGCTGCGTCGGGGTCCGGGGCTGCTGTGCGAGCAGGACGGAGGGCGCCACCGATAGGCAGAGCGCGGCTGAAAGTCCGCCCAGGACGCGGCGGCGATCTGTCGTGGTCATAAGTGGTCCGTGTTCCCTCGCGCGGCTCGCGAAACATCTGCGGCAGCCGAGACTTAAGGCCATCAAATGGGGCCGGTCTAGGGCATCCGCCATTGACAGGAGATGAACATCCCGCAACCTTTGCAGCCGGCCGGATGCGGCCAGCCGCTCGCGCCCCGAAAGGGCAAGGTGAACGCATCCAGACGAGACCTGTCCTGATCCCGATCGACTCGTGGACGGATATCGGCAAGGCGAGCTCCGATCGCGACCGTCCGCAGCGAAAAGGATCACGACGATGCGTAGCTTTCGCGATGCGAAGCTGATGGCCAGGAGCCTGCGCGACACCATGGCCGCCCGGCAGGTGCCGCTTTCCCACTCAGAGACCCTCGAGATCGTGGCGCGCCAGTTCGGCTATGACGACTGGAACGTGCTCGCGGCGAAGATTGGCGAGGGCGCGCCTGCGGCGCAGCCGGAGAAGCCGGCGGAGGCGGTTCGCCTCCAGATGGGGATTCCGGTCCTCAGGATCTTCGACGAAGCCAAGGCGAAGGAGTTCTATCTCGGCTTCCTCGGCTTCGCGATGGATTGGGACCATCGCTTCGGGCCGAACATGCCGCTCTACATGCAGGTGTCCCGCTCGGGCCTGCAGCTCCATCTCTCCGAGCATCATGGCGATGCCAGCCCGGGCTCGACCGTGTTCGTCTGGATGGAGGGTGTCGATGCCTATCGCGCCGAACTGATCGGGAAGCGCTACACCTACTCCAAGCCCGGCATCCACGAGGACGGACCAGGTGGCCGGACGCTCGAAGTGCCCGACCCGTTCGGCAACAGAATCCGCTTCTGCGAGAAGCGCGACTAACTCCTAGCCGGCGAAGGGCTTTTTGCCGCTGACACGTTCCCGAAGGGACGCGGATCGGCCCTGCAAAAAAATACGACCCCGGGCCCATAAAACACTTGTGGTCCGGGGCGAGCATCCGTATATCGCGTTCACCCAATTCGCACGTGCCTGTGGCCGCGTGCTGGTCGGTGGGCATCCGGACAAGAGGCCGGACAGCCGCCAGGGGTCGGAGGACGGATGGAGGGGATGGACATCCCTCAAATCACGCCTCCCGGTTTCCGCAAGGAAGCCGCTCCCCGACACAGACCGGCAGCCGGAGGCAAAACCGGCGAACCCCGAATCTCCACGGGGGACGCAGCTTAAAGCAACGACGGAGCGGGCTTTTTTGGTCTCGCCGGCTTTCCACAGGCCGGCACCGAAGAGGCTTGTCCTTCATTGCCGGCCGTGCGGGGTCTTCCCCAATCGAACGGTGTTTCGGGTCCGGACGACTCGTCCGTTGTAGCAGGCGTCTCCACAGCGCCGCGCGACAGCGACGATTCACTCCGGCGATACATCGCATCGACGCCGCTTGCGTCGTAGGGGAGTCGCGTCTCATGACCGACCGCATCCGTGAGTTTCTTCGTACCCGACGTGAGGACGGGCCCTGCGTCGTCATCGACACCGATGTCGTGCGCGAGAACTATCATGCCTTCGCCCGTGCGTTGCCCGACACCCGCGTCTTCTACGCGGTGAAGGCCAACCCAGCGCCGGAGGTGCTCGCCCTGCTCGCCAAGCTCGGCTCCTGCTTCGATTGCGCCTCGGTCGTCGAGATCGAGCTCGCGCTCGCGGCCGGCGCCACGGCCGATCGCATCTCCTTCGGCAACACCATCAAGAAGGAGCGCGACGTCGTGCGCGCCATGGAGCTCGGCGTGCGCCTGTTCGCCGTCGACTGCACGGCCGAGGTCGAGAAGGTCGCCCGTTCCGCCGAGAAGACCGGCACCAAAGACGCGCGCATCTTCTGCCGCATCCTCTGCGACGGCGCCGGCGCCGACTGGCCGCTCTCGCGCAAGTTCGGCTGCGTGCCCGAAATGGCCGCGGACGTGCTCGAGCACGGCCATCGCATGGGCCTCGTGGCCTATGGCATCTCGTTCCACGTCGGCTCGCAGCAGGCGAATGTGAACGCCTGGGACTCGGCCCTGGCCTCGGCCTCGGCGATCTTCAAGGAATGCGCCACCCGCGGCATCTCGCTGTCGATGGTCAACCTCGGCGGCGGCTTCCCGGCGCGCTACCTGAAGCCGATTCCGGGCGTGCCGTCCTATGGCGACGCGATCTTCCGGGCGCTGTCGAAGCATTTCGGCAACCAGCTGCCCGAGACGATCATCGAGCCGGGCCGCGGCATGGTCGGCGAAGCCGGCCTGATCGAGGCCGAGGTCGTGCTGATCTCGAAGAAGGCCGAGTCGGATGAAGTCCGCTGGGTCTATCTCGACATCGGCAAGTTCAACGGTCTCGCCGAGACCATGGACGAGGCGATCCGCTACCCCATCCGCACCGCCCATGACGGCGATGCGACGGTTCCCTGCGTGCTCGCCGGCCCGACCTGCGACTCGGTCGATGTCATGTACGAGAAGACCCCGTACATGCTGCCCTTCTCGCTGGAGATCGGCGACAAGGTGCTGATCGAGGGCACGGGTGCCTATACGACGACCTATTCGGCCGTCGCCTTCAACGGCTTCCCGCCGCTGAAGCAGTACGTCATCTGACGTCGGAAGGAGCGAGAGCTCCTTCCTGATCCCATCGGGTCCGGCGAAGCGCCCTGTCTGAGACGGCAGGCTGCCCGGTCAAACGGGCGGAGCGTTCGTATCTCCAGAACGGAGATATGGGCGTGGCTCCCGCCGGACCCCTCTTCCCCACATCGTTCCATTGTGGCCGCGCGCGAGCGTGGCGCCGGGCAGGTCCATGAGGATGGGCCCTCCGGCCGGAGGTGCGTCATGATCACGATCCGCGACGAGATCGCCAACGACATTCCCGCCCGCGAGGCGTTGCTCGACCGTTGCCTGGGCGAGCGCCGCACCGCCAAGTCGAGCGAGCGCCTGCGCGAGGGCCGTTTGCCGGCCGAAGGGCTTGCCCTGACCGCCGAGCGCGATGGCGAATTGCTGGCAACCGTCCGCCTCTGGCATGTGGAAGCCAATGGCGTGCCGGCGCTGCTGCTCGGCCCGCTCGCGGTCAAGCCCGAATTGCAGGGCGAGGGCCTCGGCAAGGCGATGATGCGCGAGGCGCTCTGGCGCGCGGCCTGCCGCGGGCATGGCGCGGTCATCCTTGTCGGCGACGCGCCCTATTACGCGCGGTTCGGCTTCGATCCGGCGCTGACCCGCGAGCTTGCCATGCCCGGCCCGGTCGAACGCGAGCGATTCCTCGCGATCGAACTGCGCGATGGCGCGCTCGATGGCGCCAGCGGTGTGCTTGTCGCCAGCGGTGCAGCGTCGCCAGCGGCCTTCGAGGCGGAGCCGGTGGCCAAGGCCGCCTGACGCTTCAGACCCATCGTCATCGCGCCGTCATTGCCCGGCGCTTTCCATGCGCAGGCCGTATGGAAGGCGCCGCGGCGA
>JAEWKP010000304.1 GCA_023393655.1 Pseudomonadota bacterium
GTCATTGCGTCCATGGATGTCAGGCGCAAATTCCTAGGAGGCTATGAGGTGCTGTCGCATTCGGGCACCCGCAAGACCGGCCATGAGCCGGTCAAGTGGGCCAAGCGGATGGAAGAGTTCGGTGCCGGCGAAATCCTGCTCAATTCCATCGACCGCGACGGGATGATGGGCGGTTATGACCTGGATCTGGTTTCCCGCGTATGCGCGGCCGTTTCGATCCCCGTCATCGCCGCTGGCGGCGCCGGGTCGGTGTCCGACTTCACCAAAGCGACCAATGCTGGCGCCGGCGCCGTCTCAGCGGGTGCCATGTTCGTGTTCCATGGCCCTCATCGAGCGGTGTTAATAACTTACCCGACACGTGAGCAACTGGCAGCGGTGATCCCTTGAGGTACTATCGCGCACGGATTAGCTTGACCCTCGCGTTGTCTATCTTTGTGTGGGTGGCGTCCGTTGCATACCTCTTCATCCACGGAATAGACGCGATCGAGGGGAGGAATCCTTATCAGTTCTTCGCAGATGCGAATACATATCATGACTTCGCTAGGCGGGTTATGTCTTCTAACGCATCCGAACTAATTGGCGTAGGAAGAAACTTAATCGGCCCGCTCGTTATTGTGCTTATGTCGGGAGATAATTACTACGTCATATCCGCGGTCAACGTAGCGATCTTCTATACTTCTGTTCGATTGATCTCATGGGACGCGGGCCTCGATCCCCTGTTGTTCGCGGTCCTTTTGCTGTTGAACCCCATGACGATCTCGAGTCTGATGGCTGCTAACAAGGAGATATTGTCGCTTCTGTTCCTTGCCCTCCTCTTGCGCGCGTGGCTCCGGCAGTCTGGACTTTGGCTGGGGCTCGCGGCGCTAGTCGCAATTGGTGTCCGTTGGCAACTACTTGCATTTCTCCTGCTATTATTACCCCTTGCACTGGGTTGGCGCCTTCCCCGCCGCAATCGTGTTTTGATCCTAGTATCCCTCTCGGTGGGATTATCGATTGCCTATGCACTCGGACAACCATTATTGTCGGATGTTAATGACAATTTCATAGCGGCGACACAATCGTACTCTGAGGGCTCCGGCCTATTCTCCAAGCTTGTACTACTCCAAATGGAAGGCCTGTATTTCCTCGTTGCGCCGCTCAAGGCAGCTCACCTGCTATTTGGGCTTGGGCTCCGATTTGACCGCCTCCTGTCTCCTGTCGAGATTTACAATGACGTCTGGCAGCTTCTCGGTTCCACGTCCCTCTTGATGGCATTTACGACCCTTCTTGCGAAAAGGCTCTTTCGACTAGAGAATGACTTGGTTTTCATTTCAGTTATCTATATTCTTTTCTTTTCGCTCTCGCCGATATACGCGCCGAGGTATTTCTACGTTGTATATGTTATTTGGACCCTAGTGTACTGTCTCCGCCCGCAGATAGTCCAATCGCCTCGCTTTGACGGCATAAGTAAGCTTCATCCCTTGGCTCACCATCGCGGTTGATGGATACCCATAGACCACGCCAGATTTATTGGCTAAACGGCGCAATCACTCATTCATGGCAACAGCCCCTGCGGCAACAAGACGTCGCGCACCACCAAGAGACACATCATGAGTACCATCGTCTGCACGCGCTGCATCATGGACACGACCGATCCTGACATCTCCTTCGATGACAACGGCGTATGCAATCATTGCCATCGCTACGATCACGTCGCACAGCAGCGCCTCATCCCGATCGACGAACGTGACGCCCGTCTCAAGCACCTGATCGACGAGATCAAAGCAGCCGGACGCGGCAAGGATTATGACTGCGTCATCGGCGTCAGTGGGGGCGTTGACAGCACCTATGTCGCCTATCTCGTCAAGCAACTCGGACTTCGGCCGCTGGCGATCCACCTTGACAATGGCTGGAATTCGGAACTCGCCGTCGCCAATATCGAAAAGACGCTGAACACGCTCGGCATCGACCTTCACACCCACGTCATTGACTGGGAACAGTTCCGCGACCTGCAGGTCTCCTTCCTGAAGGCCTCGACGCCCGATGGCGAGGTGCCGACTGATCATGCGATCTTCGCATTGCTCTACGAAACAGCGTCGCGGTACGGACTAAAACACGTCATCACGGGCACCAACGTCGTCTCGGAAGCGATCCTGCCGGAGAAATGGGGCTACGGCTATTTTGATTGGGCTTATATCAAAGACGTCCACAGGCGGTTCGGCCGCGCGAGGCTCTCCACCTATCCGCATTTCTCCCTTGCCAAACTGTTTTACTACGTCTTCGTGCGTCGCATACGGCTGGTCTCAATCCTCAACTACGTCGAATACGACAAGAAGATCGCGATGGACGTCCTCCAGAACAAGCTGAGCTGGGTCTATTACGGCGGCAAGCACTATGAATCGATCTACACCCGCTTCTACCAAGCCTATTTGCTGCCGAAGAAATTCAACATCGACAAGCGCAAGGCGCATTATTCCAACCTGATCCTGTCCGGCCAGATGACGCGCGAGGAAGCGGTGGTGGCCCTGCAGGAGCCGGTGTATCCGGAAAAGCTACTTCAAGAGGACCGGGAATACGCGATCAAGAAGCTGAACCTTGCACCAGGTCAGCTCGAAGAGATAATCGCCGCACCCAGCAAGACGTTTCTCGACTATCGCACGAGCCACGCCCTGTTCGAGCGCGCCAAGAAGGTCGTGAACGCCACTCGGCGCTATATCGGCTGATTACGGAATGATGCGGGTCCTCTATATCCACATGATCGGCGCCTTCGGCGGTGCATCGCGCAGCCTTGCCGAAGCGGTGCATGCGGTCGGGCCGGAGTTGACGGCGCGGTTCGTCGCGCCGGCCGGGACGGCGGCCGATCACTTCGGCAGCCTTGGCGAGGTCGTTGAGGCGCGCGGGATTTCGCAGTTCGACAACACCCGCTATAGCCACTATCGCGGCCTGCGCTGGCTGGTCCTCGCCCGCGAGATCGGATACCTGCCTGCGACCGTGCGGGCGCTGCTCAAGGCGCGGCGCTGCTGGCCGGATATCGACCTTATACACGTCAACGAGTTCACCGGCATCGTGCCCTGGCTCATTGCCCGGCGACTGTTCAAGGTGCCAGTGATCGTGCATGTTCGTTCGGTGGCCAATGACGACGCGAGCCTGCGAACGCGCTTCGTCAGCCATCTCTTACGCTGCAAGGCTGAGGCGGTGATCGCGATCGACGAGACGGTCAAGGAAAGCCTGCCTGCTGATCTCGATGTCGAAGTCATCCACAACTCGTTCTCCCAAAAGCCGTCAGCTGCGGCGACAGACCTGTTCGCGAACCACACATTGCGGGCGTCGTCGTTCAAGGTCGGGTTCGTCGGCAATCTCCTGCGCGTCAAGGGTATCCATGAGCTGGTGGAGGCCGCGCGGATCGTCCGCGATGCCGGCCTCGACGTCGAGTTCATCATCGTCGGTGGCGACGCCGCCCCTCCGAAGGGTCTGCGCGCGACAATCGCGCGGTTGCTCGGCGTCGCGCAGAATTCGGGAGAAGAGGTGCGCGAGACTATCGTTGAGCAGGGCCTTGCGTCGCTCTTCCATTTCACGGGAGCGACGAAGGATATCGCTCAGGCCTACGCGAAGATGGATGTGCTCTGCTTCCCGTCACACTTCGACGCTCCGGGGCGTCCCATCTTTGAAGCGGCGTTCGCCGGCATTCCCAGCATCGTGGCCGTGCGCAATCCGAAACCCGATACGATCGTCGAGGGCGTCACGGGCCTCGCCATCCCGCCACGGGACGCCGAGGCGCTAGCAGCGGCCATCACCCAGCTTGCCGGTGACCGTGCGCGAGCCCGATCCATGGGAGAGAATGCACGCGGGCTCGCTGAGCGAAATTTCGACCCGGCCGCAAATGCGGCCAAGCTCGTCGCCGTCTATCGCCGGGTTCTGGGCCGCGCGCGGTCTTCCTAGAGCCTCTGGTCTAGATTCGCCGCCGCGTCCTTGTGGGTTGCTAGGAAGCCAGGTTCGACCATCGCGATCACCGCCTTTAGCCTTTCCTTGCTCAAGGCGTCTGCGGAAGCGTCGCTCATCAGCGCTTCCGTCTTACGCAGCATCGCTTCAATCGCTGGGCGGTCGGCTGGCAGGTATTCGACAGCGTGTAGATTGGCAAGCCCGATCTCGCGCCCCTGCTCACGCTCCGTCATGAACTCTTCGAAGGGCTTCTCCCCAGAAGTATCGAGATCCGTCAAGAGCAGCGGCCAGCGACCCTTTTCCGCCTCGCGTCTCACGGCCGCGCAGGCTTCGCGCTCATCGGCGTAATGCGCCGGTTGATATCCGTTATATCGCAAAAAGCCCTCCGCGACTTCCTGCAGTGTTACCAGGTGCTTTTCGGGGTCGAGGCGAGGGATCACGATGGTGCGATCAGGTGCCAGCGCGGCCGCAAGCACGCACAGCTCGCCAGACTCGCGCAGAGATACGAAATAGCGCCGGGTATCGCGGGGTGCGGCCAGTGGCTCGGTGCGGGCGAGTCGGTTCTCGAACCCTTGAAGCAGCGAACCGTTGGAAAACGCTACGTTGGCAAAGCGGGCCGAAGTTTTTACGCCCGGCAGGGCTACCGCCACAGCTGAATTGAACAGAACGTGCTCCATGGCCCGCTTCGAGGCGCCCATCATAGAGGACGGATTCGCCGCCTTGTCGGTCGAAACAGTAAAGAAGCGCCCAGCAAAGCCGGTTCCGGCAAGCCAGCCCATAAAGCGCTCCTGCTTCAGGAGGTTCGTCTCGAACATCTGCAGCGTCGAGAAGGGATCCTTCTCCGATCGCACATGCTTCAGCGCCGCGAAGTTCAGCACTAGGTCGTATGGCGCTTGGGAACGTAAAAGATGTCGCATGGCTGCCGAGCCGTAGTCTAGCGGCAGCGTTTGAAAGTCGCGCGCCGACCACATGTCCGGCTTTGAGCGCAATTGACGCACTAGTTCGGCAAGACCGTTTTCGTTTTGGTCGACGACGTGGAGGGTATCTGGGTGGCGCATCGCGATCTGAAGCACCGTCGACGAGCCAATAGAACCAGCGCCGCCGATAGCCAATATTCGCTTTCCCGAGATTGCCGCGCGCAACGAACCTTCGGATTGCGCGATGTCGACTTCAAAGAGGGAGCCGGGGCGACCGGTTGCGATTGCGTGCGGAGATCGCGTCATGTTTCGGATCCATTGCCTGAACGGTGAGCGTTTCGCTCGGATTGGAAGTGAAGCATCAGCGCTTCGGCGCAAACGAAATCCACCTCGTTGTCGATGTCTACGCTACGCTCAGGTGGCATGACGTAGCCTAGAGCGTCGGACGACACAACGGTTTGGCGCTGGCGGAAACTTTCGGGGCGTATGACATAGACTGCTCCGTTGACGTTGTAGAGGGGCTCCATGTCCTGCCCGCGGCGATAGCCCTCAGCTGGCGGGAGAAAGTGGCGCGTCTTGCCGTCGTCGCTCAACCGATACATGAGTTCGGGATGCGTCGCGGCGAGCGATAGGGAGAACCCGCTGTCGCCACCCCCGTCCGCAACGAGCCTTATGGTGCCGTCGATGTCCGCGCTCGTCCGCAATGGAGAGGTGGGCTGCAGCAAACATAGATATTCCGGCAGGGTACCCTCGTCCGCTTCGATC
>JAEWKP010000335.1 GCA_023393655.1 Pseudomonadota bacterium
GGATAGAGCGGCGCCGAGCGGACTCCGCCATTGCCTGCGGCGGCGATCGTGATGACACCACGCTCCTTCGCGCCGGCCAGTGCCTTGGACAGCAACCTGTCCTGCGGGCCGGCGAAGCTGAGATTGACCACCTTGGCGCGCTGCTGGACGACCCATTCGAGCGCGGTCAGGATCTGGAACGACTTGCCGTTGGCGGAAGCCGCCTGCGGCCCGCCGAAGGCGCGGGCGACGATGAGGCGGGCCGCCGGAGCGATGCCCTGCAATTCGCCATGCGCGACGATCGCCGTCGCCATCGAGGTGCCGTGCGCATGCGGCGTCGCCAGCCCGTCGATCGCATCGAGATAGCCGAGAACCGAGCCCCTGATCTCGGGATGCTCCATATCGACGCCGGAATCGATCAGGCCGACGCGGATGCCGCGCCCCTGCGCCAGCTTGCGCACCTCGCCGAGGCGCAGCTTGTCGACGATGTATTGCGGCGGCAGGATGCGCCGCACCGCGGCGCTGCCGCGCGCCGCCGTTGCAGGATCGGCCAGGCGCAGGCTCGGCGGCGGCGGCGCGGTGGTCGCTTCCGATGAGGCGGTGGTCGCTCCCGCCGGCGCGCCGGCACGGGACTGGGAGTCCTGCTGCAATTCGAAGAGGAAGTTCGGCTGCGCCCCGGCGATGCTGGTGTCGTCGCCCATCGCGGTGAGCACGGCGCGCAGGTCGCGACCCGCCTCGATCCTGGCCCGGATGATGGTGACGCCAGCGAGCTCGAAGCGCTGGCTGGCGATCAATGTCGCGCCGTAGCGGCGCAGCACCGTCTCCGCCTCGACATTGGGCGCAAGCTCGAACAGCACCTCGTCGGGGACGAAGCGGGTTTCGTCCATCGCCGGAACGATGCTGCGCTGGGCTCGCGGCTGCAGCCAGGAGCCGGGCGGCACGCGCATCGAGCGGTTGGTCCCGCCGGCCGAGGGCTGCTGCGGGCTGGTCGTCGGCGCGGCGCGCCTGCCCTTGCCGTCGCCGGTCCCGCCCGCGGGCTGGGCGAGAGCCAGCCCCGGCACGAATGCGAGCGCACATGCGAGAAGTCCGGCGCCGACGAGGCACCGAACCGATGATATCCGGCGAGCGAGCGGGGACGGCAGCATGGCCCGATCCTCCTGCGACGACGACATCATGCCACGGCGCGGCAGCCGGGTCACGGCGCCGGCGCGACGAAGCTGACGATGGCGCTCTCGCCCTTCATCCGCGCCGCGATCGCATCGAGCTGGCTGGCGGAGAGGGAGGCATCGCCGACGCGCACCTTGAAGAAGCCGTTGGCGCGCGGCCCATCGACCACCGAGGCGTCGAAGCGCTTGAAGAAGGAGGCGATCTCGCCGGCCCGCGCTTCCGGCGAGAAGCTCAGCAGCACATAGCTCTCCGAGGGCCGCGCGCCCGGCGCCGAGGCGGTCTGGAAGCCGGGGCCGCCATTGTGCAGCGCAAGCCCGGTGATCGCGACGCCCTGCAGCGCGATGAGTGCGATCGCCGCCGCACTGGCATAGGCCAGGCGGCGCGGCGGCTGCCCGGCCAGAAGCCCGCCGAGCCAGCCCAGCAAACCGCGGCTGTTATCCTTGGCACGCGCCAGCAGCGGCACCGGGCGGGCTTCCGCCTCGATCCCGGCCATCAGCTTTTCGAGCGCATTGTGGGAGGGAGCGCCGAGGCCCTCGTTGAGCAGGACCGTCTCGGCCATGTCGTCGCGGATCAGATCGAGCCGGGCGGCGAGTTCGGTATCGGCTGCAAGCGCAGCCTCGACGCGGCGCTTGTCCGCGTCCGAAATCCGGCCGTTGGCGTAGAAGGGCAGCAGCTCCTCGAGCTCGCGGCGCTTCGGATCGCTGGCGATGCTGTCGTTCATCACGCCACTCCCTGGGCGGCCGGGCCGCGCCTCTTAAAAACGAAAATGTTACGGCCAGCCGCGGTCGATGCCGGCAGCCTTGAGCAGCTCGCCCAGCTTCTTGCGGGCGTGGAAGAGCCTGGTCTTGACGGTGTTCTCGGGGATGCCGACGATCCGCGCGACCTCTTCGACGGAAGTCTCATGGTAATAGACGAGGTCGATGACCTCGCGATGCTCGGCCGAAAGCCGCCCGAGGCAGGCGCGGATGGCGAGACCCTTGTCCTGCTTCTGCAGCACGATCTCGGGGCCATCGGCCTCGTCCTCGATGCTTTCGGCATAATCCTCGTCCAGCTCGGCATCGCGGCGCTTGCGCAGCAGCGACCAGGCCTTGTTCCGGGCAATGGCGAGCAGCCAGGTCGAGACCGAGGCGCGAGCCTCGAACCGGTCCGCCTGTCGCCACAGATCCATGAACACGTCACTGATCACATCCTCGGCAAGCGTTTCGTCGCGGACAAGCCGCAGCACGAAACGGTAGACCCGCACCTGATGCCGCGAAAACAGCACCTTCATCGCGAGCCGGTCACCAGAGGCGATCCGTTTGACGAGATCCTCGTCCGATTCCGTATGCATTGCCCCTCGAAGGCCAGGCATCCCGGCTCGCATCCAGTTGTCGCGGCGAGCGGGGAAAAGGTTCAATCCGGCGCGCACATTAATCTGCGCAAGCGGATTTGCCGATAGGGCGATGCAAAACGGATAGGAGTTTTTGGCCGAAAAGCAGCCATTGCCCGGGGCAGGCGCTTCCATCGCAGTTAAGCGGATATGAAAAGGGGCGCTCGCGGCGCCCCAAATCGCATTTATCGATATGCGGAAATTCCTGGCGTCAGCGGCGCTTGCCGGCCGTCCGCATCTGCATGTACTGCACGGCTTCCAGCAACACCTTGCGCGGACGCTCGGCGTCGCGCTTGGCCTGTTCCGCCTTGCGGGCCACCTCGCGGGCGATCTCTTCCTGGCGCTTCTCTTCTTCGATGCGCGCACGTTCGATCGCTTCCAGGCGCTCCTTCTCGGCCCGGATCTTCGCCTTCTCGGCTTCGCGCTCGGCGCGCGCCTGGGCGATGGCTTCCCGCTCCTCGCGTCGCTGCACCATCACCGGGTCGTCGGCCTTCGGCCGGGCCTTGAAACGCTCGAGGAGCGCCTTCTTGGCATTGGCGGAATTGGACTGGCGGTCGGTGAAGCTGCGGTCGTTCGGGTTCTTCAAGGGTGATCTTCTCTCGGTTGTTACGGACGTTTACTCAGCCCGCGCGGGCGAGATAATCCAGATCCGACCGGATTGGTATCGAAATCGACGCGCGGCAGCCCCGCTTCCAGCGCTTATCGGGCGGCAAATCCTGCATGCTGCACGCCAAAAACGCATGAGAACGGCAAGATCGGCACCCGATCAGGCGGGCGGGCCGGACCATGCATATGGGTGGCAGACCCTGTCCTGTCAATGAAAAGCGCCCTTTGCAGCCCGCATAGCGACCATGAAACAGCTCTATGCTTTACAAGCGCGGCATTTTCGCCAACAGGCAGGGCGACTGCCGCAACAACGCCGTGCTCCCGTGAAGACGCCCCTTCTCTCCGATTTCCGCCGCATTGTCGTCAAGGTCGGCTCCAGCCTGCTGGTCGACCGTGACCGCGGCCGTCTGCGTCATGCCTGGCTCGCCGCGCTGGCCGAGGACCTCGCCGACCTGCACCAACGCGGCGCCGACGTGCTCGTCGTCTCCTCCGGCGCGATCGCGCTCGGGCGCACCGTGCTCGGCCTGCCTTCGGGTCCGCTGCGTCTGGAGGAGAGCCAGGCCGCCGCCGCCGTCGGCCAGATCGTGCTCGCCCGCAACTGGGCCGAGGCGCTCGGCGCCCATGGCCTGACCGCCGGGCAGGTGCTGCTGACGCTGGCCGACACCGAGCAGCGCCGCCGCTATCTCAACGCACGCGCGACGCTCGGGCGCCTGCTCGACCTGCGCGCGATCCCCGTCATCAACGAGAACGACACCGTCGCCACCACCGAGATCCGCTATGGTGACAATGACCGGCTCGCGGCGCGGGTCGCCACCATGGCCGGCGCCGACCTGCTGGTGCTCTTCTCCGATATCGACGGACTTTACACGGCGCCGCCGAACAAGGATCCGAGCGCGCAGCATATCCCCGTCGTCGAGCGCATCACGCCCGAGATCGACGCCATGGCCGGGGGCGCGGCGTCCGAGCTTTCGCGCGGCGGCATGCGTACCAAGGTGGAGGCCGGCAAGATCGCGGCCGCGGGCGGCACCCATATGCTGATCGCCGATGGACGCGCCAAGAACCCGCTCGCGAGCGTCGCCGATGGCGGCCGCTGCACCTGGTTCCTCACCGCCTCGACGCCCGCCACCGCCCGCAAGACCTGGATCGCCGGCTCGCTGGAGCCGCGCGGCACGCTGCATCTCGATGCCGGTGCGGCCCGTGCCTTGCGTGGCGGCGCGAGCCTGCTGCCGGTCGGCGTCACCCGGATCGAAGGCGAGTTCGCGCGCGGCGATGCCGTTCTGATCCGCGATCCCGACGGCCAGCTGCTGGGGCGCGGCCTCGTTTCCTATGACGCGGGCGAGGCGGCGCTGGTCCTCGGCAAGGCCTCGCGCGACATCGAGACCGCGCTCGGCCATCCCGGGCGCGCCGAGATGATCCACCGGGACGACATGGCGCTCGGGCTGGGTTAAACTTTATTCGGGGCTGGCCTTTGCCAGCGGGATTCTGGACTGAACAAGATGACCGGCGACAGCGCATTGCGCATCATCGCGACGAACGCGGCCGCTGATGTCGACCGCGTCATGCAGGACCTCGGCCGCCGCGCCCGCGCCGCCGCCAGCAAGGTCGCGCTCAGCCCGGCCGGACAGCGCAATGCAGCGCTCCTCGCCATGGCCGAGGCGCTGCGCGCTCGCAGTGCCCGAATTCTCGCCGCCAACGCGCAGGACCTCACGGAGGGCAAGGCCGCGGGCTTGAGTGCCTCCTTCATGGACCGCCTCGCCCTCGACGAGACGCGCCTCGCCGCCATCGCCGATGCCGTCGCAGAGGTCGCCACCCTGCCCGATCCGCTCGGGCGGGTGCTGGCGGAGTGGACCCGGCCGAACGGCCTGCGCTTCGAACGGGTCGCGACGCCGCTCGGCGTCATCGCCGTGATCTTCGAGAGCCGGCCGAACGTCACGGCCGATGCCGGCGCGCTCTGCCTGAAGAGCGGCAATGCCGCGATCCTGCGGGCCGGCTCCGATTCCTTCCGGTCCTCGACCGAAATCGCCGCCGCGATGCGCGAGGGACTGGAAGCCGCCGGCCTGCCTGCCGACGCGATCCAGCTCGTACCGACACGCGACCGCGCCGCCGTCGGCGAAATCCTCGCAGGGCTGAACGGCAATATCGACGTCGTCGTGCCGCGTGGGGGAAAAAGCCTCGTCGCCCGCGTCCAGAGCGAGGCGCGCGTGCCGGTCTTCGCCCATCTCGACGGCAACTGCCATGTCTATGTCGACGCGAAGGCCGATCTCGCCATGGCCCGCGAGATCCTGCTCAATGCCAAATTGCGCCGCACCGGCGTCTGCGGCGCGGCCGAGACGCTGCTGGTCGATGAAGCCTGTGCGGCGACCCATCTCGCCCCGCTCGTCGGCGCCCTGCTCGAAGCCGGCTGCGCCGTGCGCGGCGACGAAGCGGCCCGCGCCGTCGATGCCCGCGTCACCACCGCGACCGAAGAAGACTGGGCTACCGAGTATCTCGACCGGATCATCGCCGTGAAGACCGTGCCGGGCCTCGATGCCGCGATCGACCATATCGAGCGCCACGGCTCGCATCATACCGATGCGATCGTCACCGATGACGAGGCCGCCGCCGCCCGCTTCCTTGCCGAGGTCGATTCCGCCATTGTCATCCACAACGCCTCGACCCAGTTCGCCGATGGCGGCGAATTCGGCTTCGGCGCCGAAATCGGCATCGCCACCGGCCGCATGCATGCGCGCGGACCGGTCGGGGTCGAACAGCTCTGCTCCTTCAAGTACCGCGTCCATGGCGCGGGCCAGATCCGGCCCTGAGGCGAAGCAGGACGCATGACGAGCGAGCTGACGCGCCTGCCGTCCCGGCTCCCCCCTTTTGCGCCCGGCCTGCGCATCGGCCTGTTCGGCGGCAGCTTCAACCCGGCCCATGACGGGCACCGGCTCGCGAGCCTGACCGCCTTGCGCCGCCTCCCGCTCGCCCGCGTCTGGTGGCTGGTCACGCCCGGCAATCCGCTGAAGGACAATGCGAAGCTGCCCGCGCTCGCCGAACGCATCCACCAGGCTGAAGGCGTCGCCGGCCATGCCCGCATCGACGTCACCGGCATCGAGGCGATGCTGCGCACCCGCTACACCGCCGATACGCTGCGCGCGCTGAAGCGCCGCTGCCCGAGCGTGAACTTCGTCTGGATCATGGGCTCGGACAATCTCGCCGGTTTCCACCGCTGGAGCGAATGGCGCGCCATCGCCCGGATGATGCCGATCGCGATCATCGACCGACCGGGATCGACCCACAGCGCCATGGCCTCCCCCGCCGCCAACTGGCTGTCGCGCTGGCGCCTGCCCGAAAGCCGGGCCGCCAGCCTGCCGCGCATGAAGCCTCCGGCCTGGGTCTTTCTGCACGGCAAGCGCTCGACATTATCCTCGACGATGCTGCGCAAACAGGCCGGCCGCGATTGAACTCCCGCGCCTTCCGGCTTATTTTGGACCTATCGCGCCGAGCGCGCATCTGGATCGAGAGGATACGTCACTGACCCGTCAAACCCTTGGTGAAGCCGAGCCGAAGCCGCTTCCCCAGGCTGCCGTCGCGGACAATCCCTCTGCCGACAGCATCGCCCTCGCCCAGCGTGTCCTCGAGGATATGAAGGCCGAGGACATCACGGTGATCGACCTCGTCGGCAAGACGTCGCTGGCTGATGCGATGATCATTGCATCGGGCAACGTCAACCGCCATGTCGCCGCCATCTCCGATGCCCTGATCGAAGCCTTGAAGGCCTCCGGATTGCCCACGCCGAACGTCGAGGGCATGCCGGCCTGCGACTGGGTGCTGATCGATACCGGCGACATCATCATCCACGTCTTCCGGCCCGAAGTGCGCCAGTTCTACAATCTCGAGAAGATGTGGGGCACCGATCGGCCGAACGAACGCCTCGACAGCTGACGCCGGATGCGGCTCGCGGTCATCGCCGTCGGCCGGCTCAAGGACGGGCCGGAACGCGATCTCTGCGAGCGCTATCGCGAGCGCGGCTTCGCGCTCGGTCGCAGCATCGGCCTCAGCGGCCCCGACATCGTCGAGATCACTGAGGGCCGGGGCCGCCGCCCCGACGAACGCAAGCGCGAGGAGGCGCAGGCCATTCTCGCGAAGGTGCAAACCGGCCTGATCATCGCGCTGGACGAACGCGGCCGCCAGCTCGGCAGCGAAGCCTTCGCCAGCCGCCTCGCCACCGCTCGCGATTCCGGAACCGGCCATGCCAACCTGATCATCGGCGGCGCCGACGGCCTGAGCGAGGAGATTCGCGACAGGGCCGATATCACGCTCGCTTTCGGCGCCCTGACGATTCCGCACCAGATCGTCCGTGTGCTGGTGCTCGAACAGCTCTATCGGGCGATGACGATCATCTCCGGCCACCCCTATCATCGCGTATGACTGCGCCGCTGATTCGCTCCGGACTGCGCCGCCTGGGCCTTGCCGCCCTGCTGGTGACTGCATTCGGTGCTCCCGCCTTCGCCCAGACGAACCCGCCCGATCCGGAAGCCCTCCAGCGCGAGGCCATGCGGAAGCTCGTCGAGAAGCAGGCGCGCGAGACCGAGCTCAAGGCGATCGAGCAGCGTCTCGCTGGAAACGCCGACGCCCGCGCCGCGCTCGAGAAGGAGATGGCCGCGATCCGCGCCGACCGTGCCGCTCTCAACAAGGCTCTCCTCGAAACCACCGCCAGGACGCAGGCCGGCGAGGAGCGGCTCGGCGCGCTGGAGACGCGGCTCGGCCTCCTGCAATCCAGCGAAACCGCGATTCGCCGCTCGCTCGACGGCCGGCGCAACCTGATCGCCGAGGTTCTGGCGGCGCTGCAGCGCATCGGCCGGCGCCCGCCCCCGGCCGTGCTGGTGCGCCCCGAGGACATTCTCGAAGCCGTGCGCGCCTCGATGCTGCTCGGCGCCGTCGTGCCCGATCTCAGGCAGGAGGTCGAGATTCTCGGCACCGACCTCGCCGAGCTCGTCCGCCTGCGAGACGGCATCGCCACCGAAAAGGGCCGGATCGGCACGGAAATGGAGCAGATCGCGGCCGAGCGCCAGCGCCTGGCCGCCCTGATCGAGGCAAGGCGCGAGCGCGAGGCCAGCGCTGCCAAGGATGTCGAGCAGCAAGCCGCGCTCGGCCGGGAGCTGGCCGGGCAGGCCCGCTCGATGCGGGATTTCGTCGAGCGGATCGAGAAGGAGATCTCCGTTGCCAACAAGGCGGCCGACGCCGCCCGCCAGGCGATCGAGCAGGAAACGCGCGACCAGCGCGAGCGCATGACGGCGCTGGCCTTCAAGGACCCGGCGCGGCTGGCCCCGAAGATCGCCTTCGCCGAGGCCCGGGGCCTGCTGTCCCTGCCGGTGGCGGGATCACGATTGCGTGGTTTCGGCGATGCCGACGGCGCCGGAGGCACGATTCGCGGGATTTCGCTGGAGACCCGGCCGGGCGCCCTAGTTTCGGCGCCTTCTGACGCTTGGGTGGTTTATGCGGGGCCATTCCGCTCGTTCGGGCAACTCTTGATCCTGAACGCTGGCGGAGGATACTACATCCTGCTAGCCGGCATGCAGCGGATCGATGTCGCGCTCAATCAGTTCGTGCTGGCCGGGGAGCCGGTTGCGGCGATGGGCGAAACGTCGGAAGCTGCCGCGACGACAGTAGGAGTGGGAACCGGGCAGCCGGTTCTGTATATCGAATTCAGGAAAGATGGCGTTTCGATCGACCCGACACCGTGGTGGACGAAATCGCAAGGCGAAAAGGTTCGCGGATGATGCGCAAGGTTTCCCTCGTTCTCGCCGGCGCCATCATGGGCGCGGGCCTGACCGGACTGGCCACACAGACCAGGCTGCTCTCCTCGACCAGCGCGGTCGCGGCCTCGGCCGAGGTCTACCGCAGCCTGAACCTATTCGGTGACATCTTCGAGAAGATCCGCACCGACTATGTCGACAAGCCCGACGAGCAGAAGCTGATCGAGGCCGCGATCAACGGCATGGTCTCCTCGCTCGACCCGCATTCCTCCTATCTCGACGCCAAGTCCTTCCGCGACATGGATACCGACATGCGCGGCCAGTTCGGTGGCCTGGGCATCGAGGTGACGATGGAGGACGGCGTCCTCAAGGTCGCCAAGCCGATCAAGGATACGCCCGCCTCCAAGGCCGGCATCCTCGCCAACGACATCATCCGCCAGATCGACACCACCGAGGTGAAGGGCATGTCCCTGACCCAGGCCGTCGAGAAGATGCGCGGGCTGATCAACACCCAGGTCACGCTCAAGATCGATCGCCCCGGCAAGACCGAGCCGCTCGAATTCACCCTGACCCGCTCGACCATCGTCGTGCCGGCCGTCGAGGAGCGCGTCGAGAACGACATAGGCTATATCCGCATCGGCACCTTCTCCGAGCAGACTTATGACGGCCTGCGCAAGGCGATCGAGAAGACCACGAGCGAGATCGGCGCCGACAAGCTGAAGGGCTACATCATCGACCTCCGCAACAATCGCGGCGGGCGCCTCGACCAGTCCGTGCTGGTTTCCGACGCCTTCCTCGATCGCGGCAAGATCGTCTCGACCCGCGGCCGCAATGCCGAGGAAACCCAGGTCTTCAACGCCAAGTCGGGCGACCTGACCAAGGGCAAGCCGGTCGTGGTGCTGATCAACGGCTCCTCGGCCTCGGCCGCCGAGATCGTCGCCGGCGCCCTGCAGGACCACAAGCGCGCGACCGTGATGGGCACGCGCTCCTTCGGCAAGGGCTCGGTCCAGACCGTGATCCCGCTCGGCTCCAATGGCGGCCTGCGCCTGACGACGGCGCGCTATTACACGCCGTCGGGCAACTCGATCCAGGCCAAGGGCATCACGCCGGATGTCGAGGTCCAGCAGGACATCCCGAAGGAGATCAAGGACAAGCTCGTCGAGAACAAGGGCGAGGCCGCGCTCAAGGGCCATCTCAAGGCCGGCGAGGGCGAGGAGCAGTCCGGCTCGAGCTCCTATGTTCCGACCGACGCGACCAAGGACACCCAGCTCATCGCCGCGCTGAACCAGCTCCGCGGCGTCAAGACCGGTGCCGCGGCACCGGCCGAGAAGCCGGCTGCCCCGGCCGCTCCCGCCACTCCCGAGGCTCCCAAGCAGCCGAACTGAGCCTGCGGGCTCGACGCCGGGCTCCTTAGGCGCCAAGACTAGCGCGCGGACCGGTGATTCGGGTCCGCGTCGCAACCTCGAGGACGGCCTCTCACGGCCGGAACGCCGCTGCCGGAGCTCAATCGACCGCTCGGCAGGGATCGCCCGGCGGCCTCTGGCAGGCCCTGGGGACGCTGGCTCGCGATGGCGGCTGCCGGCTGCGTCGGCGTGGCCGTATTGGGGCTCCTGCTGACAGTGGCGCTGCGCCGCGACCCCGATGGCGGCGAGCCGATGGCCGTGGCCTCGATCGAAAAGCGCGTTGCCCCCGCCTCTTCCGTGCCTGCCACCGCCGATGCTCCCACGTCGCGTGGGCCGGCCAGCGCCGCCCAGCTTGAGAACAGCGCGGGTGTGACCGTGACGCGTGCCGGCGAGGATGCTCCGGACGCCGTCATCATCACCATTCCCAGCGAGGCCCGCACCATCAAGCTCGCGACCGCCCCCGACAGCCGCCTGGTCGAGCGCTCGCGCTACGGGCTGCTGCCGAAGCTCGGCCCCGACGGCGCGACCCCGGCCAGGATCTATGCCCGCCCGCTCGGCCTCGAGCCGGAGCCGAAACCGGCCGGCCGGATCGCCCTCCTCGTCGGCGGCCTCGGCATCAGCCAGAGCGGCACCGCCGACGCAATCGCCAAGCTCCCCCCGCCGGTTTCGTTCGCCTTCGCGCCTTATGGCAACGAGCTCGAACGCACCGTCCAGCGCGCCCGCGGCGAAGGCCATGAGGTCTTCCTGCAATTGCCGATGGAGCCCTTCGACTATCCCGACAACGACCCTGGCCCGCATACGCTGCTGACCGGTCCGAAGGCGCCCGACAATATCGACAAGCTGCATTGGGCACTTGGCCGCTTCACCGGCTATGTCGGCATCGTCAATTTCCTCGGCGGCCGCTTCACCGCCGATGAGAGTGCTCTCTCCCCGATCCTGCGCGAGCTCGCCGGCCGCGGCCTGATGGTCGTCGACGACGGTTCCTCCCCGCGCAGTCTGCTCGCCGGCTCGGCCGACCGCGCCCGCATCCCCGCCCTGAAGATCGACCGCGTCATCGACGGCGTCACCCGGGCCGACGCCATCGACAAGGAACTGGCCGCTTTGGAGAATCTCGCACGCGAGCAGGGCATCGTCGTCGCCGCCGCAAGCGCCCTGCCGGTCTCGATCGAACGGATCAACCGCTGGGCCCAGTCGCTGGACGCCAAGAAGCTCGTGATCGTTCCCGTGAGCGCCGCCCGCAGCTTCCGCACGGCCAAGCCCCCCGCATCGCCCAGAACCACCGGATCGCTGCGATGACCGACAAGGCCCCCGAGGGCTACCGCCCCTGCGTGGGCTTAGCCCTGTTCAACGCCGAGGGCCTCGTCTTCGTCGGCCGTCGCGCCGACAAGACCAAGCGCGAGCATGTCGCGCCGGGTCATGCCTGGCAGATGCCGCAGGGCGGCATTGATGCAGGCGAGACGCCGCTGGAAGCGGCGCGCCGCGAACTCGCCGAGGAAACCAGCGTCACCACGGTCGAACTTCTCGCCGAGGCGCCGGGCTGGCTCACCTACGACCTGCCCGTCGATATCGGCAAGGAGGCCTGGAAGGGCCGCTGGCGCGGCCAGGCGCAGAAATGGTTCGCCTTCCGCCTCGTCGGCTCCGAGGACGAGATCGACGTCCTCACGCCGGCCGGCGGCCACAAGGCCGAGTTCGATGCCTGGCGCTGGGCGAGGCTCGACGAGACGCCGGAACTGATCATCCCCTTCAAGCGGGAGGTCTACCGGCAGGTCGCGAAGCACTTCGCCGCGTTCTCGGGCGAGTCCCGCTAGGGCATCGGCCCGAAAAGCGGAACGCGGTTTTCGGAGAATTCCGATGCAAAATCAAAACAGGAGCATCTGGTAGCCCGGCGCCGTCTCAGCCCGCGAAGTAGACGACGCGCCCGATCCAGTAGCCCTGGGAGAGGTTGTGCACGCTGGCGAGCGCGAGATGCACACTGCGCCGCGCCGAGATATAGGCGATCAGACACAGCGCCATCCCGATCGGGACCTGCACCAGATAATCGCCGCTCAATTGGCTCCAATGCTCGGTGCCCTTGATCAGGGTGTCGATGACATCGAGCAGGAAGGTCGCTGCCAGCAGGCCGAAGAACCAGTGCCGGCGCCGGATGAAGAAATCCTCGTAGCCGGCATATTCCGCGATGTTGTCCGGGAACAGCAGCGCCGAGATCAGGTAGAGCACGACGGCATAGCCGACCAGGAAGAGGTAGACGCCGAAGCTCCAGGCCTGAATGCGCGACAACCCGAACTCCCACCACCAGAACAGGACGAGTTCGAGCAGGATCGAGCCGACCCAGAGCATATGGAGCAGCGAGACGCGATAGCGGCCGGGATGCTGGATGAAGCCGGCAAGGCCGGCCAGCATCCGCGTGATGCCCAAGCCGATGACCATGCCCAGAACGATGCGGATATGGGTGAAGAGTTCGTGCGGCGAGACCGTCTCCATGCTCCGTGCTTAGAGCATGGCGCTTTGAGGCGGAAGCACCGTCATTCCGGATAAGTCGCGAGAACGGCGCCGGCCCGAAACCGATCGCAAAGTGTCGCACAGTGATCGCCGCGCCGAAGGCGAATGGCGTCCCGGAAGGGATTCGAACCCCTGACCTACGGTTTAGGAAACCGTTGCTCTATCCTGCTGAGCTACCGGGACGCACGAAACTCCGTGTAGCATAATCGCGATGCGGGTGAAGTCCCTTCTTGTCATCGTCATATTCGCGACCCTCGCGGCCCCGCCGGCGCGGGCTGCTTCCGATTGCGCGCCGGCCGAAGCCCCCGTGACCGTGCAGTTGTCCCGTCTGGACCCCGCCGGGGACCCGCTGCTGGCCGATGGGCGCCGCTTGCGGCTCGTCGGCCTCGCGCCGCGCCAGAGTCCAGAGGAAGCATCACGTTTCGATGCAGGCCTGCGCGGCTTCCTCGGTCGCCCGCTCGGCCTGACCGTCCTCGGCGAGCCCGATCGCTGGGGGCGCTTGCCTGCGCGGCTGACGATCCCGCCGATGTCGCCCGGCGAAACAACGCTGGACCTCGCACAGCATCTGCTGCGGCAAGGCGTCGCCCTGCCCCTGCACGAACCCGGCTCGTCCCCCTGCGAAACACCGCAGCAGGCTTCCGTTCAGGCAACGGTAACATCTGGGCCGCAACCTGCGTCACTGACGGCGGTCGATGGCCACGATCTCGCCGCGGTCAAGGCGCAGGAGGGACGTTACGTCATGCTGGAAGGCCGGATCGCCTCGGTCGGCGAGCGTTCCCAGCGGACCTATCTGAACTTCTCCCGCCGTCCGAGAGAGGCTGCCTCGGTCGTCCTGTCACGCCGTCTCTGGCGCGAACTGAAGCGCGCCGGCTGGACCGCGAGCCATCTCGGCGGTAAACGGCTGCGTGCCTATGGTGTCCTTGCCGGGCGCGACGGCCTCCTGCTCGAGGTCGCATCCCGTTCGGCACTGGAACTGATCGACTGAGGACATGCTGGAGTTCTGGCGAGCATCGTTTTCGCGATATTCGAAGCGGCTGGCAGCCATCGTGCTGCCTGGTCTGCTGCTCGTCGGCTGCCTCGGCGACCAGAGCCCTCTGCTGCCGGCGAGCACCACCTCCGAAGGCGAGATCGCGCCACGCATCAGCACGGTCCAGCGCGCCTCCGACCAGGAGCACCAGCGCCTGCTCACGGCCTTCGGCGGCGAATACCGCGCGCCGCGCGCCCACGCCGCCCTCGACGAAGTCGTCCAGCGACTGGCAAAGGCCGGCGAGGGCCAGATCGGCCATTACGAGATCACCATCCTGAATTCTCCGGTGGTCAACGCCTTCGCGCTGCCCAACGGCCGGCTCTATGTCACGCGGGGCCTGCTGGCGCTCGCCAACGACACCTCGGAGATCGCCTCCGTGCTGGCGCATGAGATCGCGCATGTCACGGCGCAGCACGCCGTCGAGCGCGCCGAGAAGGAAGCGGAATCGGCGCTGGTGAGTCAGGTCGTCTCGCAGGTCCTGAAGGACCCCGGGCGCGGCGCCGCCGTACGCGCCGGCTCGAAGCTCTCGCTCGCCAAGTTCTCGCGCCAGCAGGAACTCACCGCCGACCAGATCAGCGTGCGCAACATTTCCCGCGCGGGCTACGACCCCTATGGCGCCGGACGCTTCCTCGCCACGCTCGGCCGCAACACCGCCTTCCGAAGCAGCGGCCAGAACCAGAGTGCCGACGACAAACGGCTCGACATCCTCTCCAGCCACCCGCAGACGCCCGAGCGCGTCGCTGCCGTCACTGCCGCCGCCCGCCAGATCGCCGCGCCCGGCATCGGCGAGCGCGATGCCAATCGCTGGCTGAACGCCATCGAGGGCCTGGCCTATGGTGACGACCCGCGCGACGGCGTGGCCCGCGGCCGGCGCTATCTCAACAGTGCGCTGCGCATCGCCTTCAGCGCGCCGGATGGCTTCAGCCTGGAGGCGGCCCAGGACATGGTCATCGGCGTCAGCGCCAACGGCGCGCAGGCCCTGCGCTTCGATTCCGTCACGCTGAAGAGCGGCCAGACGCTCGAATCCTACGTCGCCGCCGGCTGGATCGAGGGCGTCGAGACGACAGGCATCGAAAAGACCGAGATCGGCGGGCAATCGGCCATCCTCGCCCACGGCAAGGGCACCGACTGGACCTTCAGGCTCGCCGCCATCCAGATCGGTGACCGGATCTATCGCTTCATCCTGGCGGCACGCGGCGGCAGCGACCCGGAACGGCAGATGCGGAGCATCGTCGAGAGCTTCCGGGTGATGACGCCCGCCGAGGCTCAGGCCGTCCGCCCGATGCAGATCCGCCTGGTCGCGGCCGAGGCCGGAGACACCATCGCAGCCATGGCCGAGCGCATGCCCGAGCAGGACCGGCCGGGCGAGCTCTTCCAGGTGCTCAACGGGCTCGAGCGCAACGCCGCCTTGACGCCCGGCCAGCGCTACAAGGTCGTCGCCGAGTAGCGCGCGCCTTCACAAGGCCGCGAGCCTGCGCGAGCCCCTCCTGCATTGCCCCCGGCCAGCGTTATGATCGGCGCAAGGCCATGGTTCAAGGGAGGCAAGGATGGCGCTCGATCGCCGGATCGTTGAACTCTACGACGAGTACACGCACAAGCCGCTCGACCGCCGCGTCTTCATGAACCGGCTGCTGGCCATCGCCGGCACCACGGCGGCGGCGGAAGCGGCGCTTGCTTTGCTGGAGCCCAACTACGCCCAGGCCCAGCAGGTCGCGCCGGACAATGCCCGCATCACCGCGAGCCGCTTCGACCAGACCGTCGATGGCGTGGCGCTGAAGGGCTATCTCGTCACGCCCAAGACGGAGGCCAAGCGTGGCGGCGTCCTCGTCATCCACGAGAACCGCGGCCTCAATCCCCATATCGAGGACATCACCCGCCGCATGGCTCTGGAGGGCTTCACGGCGCTCGGGCTCGACTTTCTCACCCCGCTGGGCGGCACGCCCAGCGACCCGGACGCCGCGCGCGCGCTCTTCCCGCAGCTTTCGGTCGAGACGGTCGTCGCCCAGGGCCGCGCCGCGTTGAAATATCTGGCTTCGCGGCCGGATGCTACGGCCAAGACCGGCGCTGTCGGCTTCTGCTGGGGCGGCGGCTCGGTCAACGATCTCGCCGTCTCCGCGCCCGAGCTTGCGGCTGGCGTCGTCTTCTACGGCCGCCCGCCGGATCTCGCCAGGGTCCCGCAGATCAAGGCTCGTCTCCTGATCCAGCAGGCCTCGCGTGACACCCGCCTCGTCCAGATGCTGCCGGATTACGAGAAGGCTCTGAAGGCCGCCGGCATCCAGTACGAGGCGATCATCTACCCCGATGTCGACCACGCCTTCATGAACGACACCAGCGCCGAGCGCTACAACGCCGCCACTGCCAAGCAGGCCTGGGCAAAGACCGTCGCCTTCCTGAAGGCGGGAACGGGGACGGCCTGAGGAAACAGGGGCATTCTCGGGCAACAAAAAACCCGGCGGTCGCCCGCCGGGTTCTCGTCGATAACGAGAGGAAGCCGCTCAGGCCGCCTCTTCCGCCAGATCGTCGTTGTCGCCTTCCATCTCCGCCTCGGCTTCCGCCTCAGCCTTGCTGAGACGGCGCGGCGACTTGGCGAGCTGCCCTTCTATCTTCTTGAGTGCCTCGGTCTCGGTGATGTCGTCGACCACCGCGATCTCGCGGGTCATGCGGTCGAGGGCGGCTTCATAGAGCTGGCGCTCGGAATAGGACTGCTCGGGCTGGGCCTCGGACCGGTAGAGGTCGCGCACCACTTCGGCGATGGCGACGAGATCGCCGGAATTGATCTTCGCTTCGTATTCCTGCGCGCGGCGCGACCACATGGTGCGCTTGACGCGGGCGCGGCCGGTGAGCGTCGTCAGCGCCTTGGTGACGCAGTCGGCATCGGCGAGCTTGCGCAGGCCGACGCTGGCGGCCTTGCCGGTCGGGACACGCAGCGTCATCTTGTCCTTGGCGAAACCCACCACGAACAGCTCAAGTTTGAAGCCTGCGACTTCCTGCTCCTCGATCGCCGTGATCTGACCGACACCATGGGACGGATAGACGACGTACTCGCCCGTCTTGAAACCATGGCGCACAACAGCTTTCTTCGCAGTAGACATGCCGTTACGACTCCTGACCGGCCCGCTCGACGCGAGCGCGTGATGATTTAGCCTCCGGCCGGTTGGCAGGAGGCTTCCGCCTGACGCGACGCTTCAAGAAGGCACCGCTTCACGCTCCCTAGTCGATTGTTTCATTGTGCCCTGCCGAGAACGACGATCGAAGCCCCGGCGCCAAAGCCGGCTCTTTCATCGTCTGTGATCTCTGGGGGCGCCCCGATTGCAGGAACCTCGCAGGGGCATGCGGAACGACTTCGACTAAGGCTAGCTTGTAACACAAAAAACACGCCGAATCAAAGGTAAACGCCAGACGGCGTTCCTCTGCGACAGCATGGCGAGGTCGTGGTTAATGCAGCGCGGCCGGCAAACTCCCGCCCGGATCAGTCGCCTTCGCCTGGCTCCGGCGAGAGCATCTCAAGCTTCCCGGCGACGCCGTCGAATTCCTTGGCGTCGGCCGGCGGGTCCTTCTTCTGGGTGATGTTCGGCCAGCTCGCCGCGAATTTCCCGTTGATCTGCAGCCAGCTTTCGAGGCCCGGCTCGGTATCCGGCTTGATCGCCTCGGCCGGGCATTCCGGCTCGCAGACGCCGCAATCGATGCATTCGTCGGGATGGATGACGAGCATGTTCTCGCCCTCATAGAAGCAGTCGACCGGGCAGACCTCGACGCAGTCCATGTACTTGCACTTGATGCAGTTCTCGGTGACCACATAGGTCATGGGCCGGCCCTTCCAACGCTTCTAAACAGCCCCATAAACCCTTGCCCGGCGCAGGTTTCAAGGCCGTTTTAATGATCTTCGGCAGAACGATTTGTCATTCGGAAGGGGCCGCGGAGAAGATTTCATTCCCCCGCCCGCTTTCGGCGCCTGCCGCCCGACAGGGCGCGGATTTAATCCTCGTCCCCGGCCTCCGCAAGCGGCGCATCGCCGCTGCCGCCGTCGAGCCGCTCATAGAGTTCCCGGGCGATCGCGAAGGAGCCGCGCCGCTCGGCAAAGCCGAGGACCCTGACCACCATGGTCGCGTGCGGCAGGGCGAGCGTCAGCACGGCTCCGACCTTGATGCCCTGAGCCGGATTCTCGGCGCGCCGTCCCTCGATCCGGACATGGCCGTCCTCCACCAGGCGCACGGCTGCCGGACGGTTGCGGGCGAAGCGCGCGAACCAGAGCCATTTGTCGAGGCGCTGACGATCGTCCTGCAAGCCGCCCGCGCCTCCCTGGAGCATTTTCGAGCGAAGTGGGCACCGGTTCGCGTGAAGAACCAAAGGTCCGCGTCAGCGAACATGCGATCAAACAAGAAGCTGGAGCCATTCCGTGGTTCGAAGAAACGCGGAATGGCTCCAGCTTTAGTTCTTGCTGCCTTCGAGCTGGGCCTTGAGGGCCGCGAGCTTGGCGAAGGGCGAATCCGGGTCCGGCTCGCGATTGGCCGGACGCGGACGCGGCGCTTGCTGGAAGCGCTCGGCCCCACCCCGCTCCTCGCGACGCGGCCCACCGGGGCGGCCATCGCGCTTGAAATCGGGACGCGGGCCACGATTGCCCTCGGGGCGATCCTGCCGCTGCGGCCGATCGTCGCGACGCGGGCGGTCGTCCTGCCTCGGACGGCCCTCACGCTGCGCCGGAGCCCCCTCGCCCGCGGCAGCGGCCGGACGGTTGTCGGGCCGTCCGTCGCGGCGCGGGCTGCCGGGACGCCCATCGCGCTGCGGCCGGTCGCCACCACGGCGCTCGCCCCCCTCGCGACGCGGCTCACCATCGCGGCGGCCACGCGGATTGCCCTGCTCAGGCCGGCGTCCGCCCTGATGGCGATGCGGCCGCCAGACCTCGATCAGTTCGGGCTCGGCAGGAGCGGAGGCGACAGGGGCTTCGGCGGAAGCGGCTTCCGCAGGTGTCGCCTCCTCGGCAGCGGCAGCAGCCGGGAGCGCCACCATCGCATCGGCCGGCACCGGCTCGCGCACCGTGTCCAGCTCGGCCTCGGTCAGGATCGGCGCATCTGCCGTCTCGACCGCAGGCGCTTCGACGACGGGCGCCTCGCCTTCCGCCGGAGCATCCTCGTTCAGCGCAGCCGCCGGCTCGCTCGGGCCTTCGGCCTCGGCAGCGGGCCCGGCCGCAATCTGTGCGGTTGCGCCGTCACCCGCCGTGGCGGCATCCTCGGCGCCAGCTTCCGCCGCCGGTGCAACGACAGGCTGGGCCGGCTCGGTCACGGCCGGGGGTGCTGCCAGCGGCACGGTGATCGCAGGGCCCGGGCGCTTGACCGAGACGTAGCCGAGCGAACGCAGGATCGAGGCGAAATCCTCGCCGGCACAGCCGACGAGAGAGGTCATGGCGCCAGTGGCGACGAAGCCGTCCTGATCGGCGGCTCCGGTCGGCGGCACCCCTTGCGTGACGCCGGGGCGATAGGCGATGGCCGGACGGATCAGGTCGGCGAGGCGCTCCAGGATATCGACGCGCACCGCCCGTTCGCCGCAGACGCGGTAGCCGGCAGCGCGGTAGAGCCCCTTCGGCACGGCCTTGTCGACCGGGAAGGAAGTGCGGCCGGACGCCGCGAGATGCGCGATGTCGTCGAGCCCGGCCGTCTCCGGTCCGCCATGTTTCAGCGCCCAGAGCTGGGCGGCGAGCGCACGCGGCGCCGGCTTCAGGAGCGCGGGCATATAGATGTGGAAAGCCCCGAAACGGATGCCGAGCTGGCGCAGCGCCGCGCGGCCTTCCTGGTCGAGCGCCTTCATCTCGTCGCCGACCTTGGCGCGTTCGAGCACGCCCAGCGCCTCGGCCGCCTGATAGGCGATGCCGCGCGCGATGCCGGTGACGTTCTCGGCCGCTTCCAGGATCTGGACCGCGCCGAGCAGGCGGGTGACGTGATTCTTCAGCCAGAGATTGAGCCGACCCTCGACCTGCTCGCGTGCGGGACCGGTAAGATGCTCTTCCACCAGCAGGCGCAGCCGCGGCTCAAGCACCTTCTCGCCAGCGGTCAGGCGCGCCACCGGCTCGCCGGTCCAGCGCACCAGCCCGTCATGCGACAGCAGGAAGGCATCGTCCCCCGCCAGCACGACGCGCGCCGCCCTCGCCTCGATCTCGGAGCCGAGCGCCTTCATCGCCGCCAGGTTCAGGGCCTTGACCTCGGGCCCCCCGGCCTTCGGATCCGCCGTAAAGCGGAAGCCCTGCAGCATCCCCACATGCTGGCCCTCGACGAGCACGTCGCCCGTCGCGGTGACCTCAGCCTCCAACATCGCATTCTCCCGCAAGCGGCGCATCAGGACACTGGTGCGCCGATCGACAAATCGGTGAGCCAGACGCTCGTGCAGAGCATCGGACAGCTTGTCCTCTACAAGACGCGCCATGCCCTGCCAATGCTCTGGATCAGGTAACCAGTCGGGACGATTGGCGACGAAGGTCCAGGTCCGGACCTGCGCGATCCGCGCCGAGAGCGTATCGATCTCGCCATCGGTCCGGTCGAGCGCAGCCAGCTGCGCCTGATACCAGTCGCTGTCGAGCCGGCCATGGCGCATGAGCCTGAGATAGAGCGTGGTAGCGAGATCGGCATGCTGCATCGGCGATATCTTGCGATAATCCGGCAGTCCGCAGACTTCCCAGAGTCGCTCGACGCCGGCGCGCCCCTGCGCCAGTTTCGCGATATCCGGGTCCTTCGCCAGGATTTCCAGCGTCGACATGTCCTCGGCGATCAGCGCCCGCGTCAGCCCCTGCTCGGAGGGCTGGAGGTTCAGCGTATCCAGAAGACCAGCGATCGAGCGCAGGTCGAGATCGGAATTGCGCCATTGCATCTGGCGGATCGGCTCAAAACGGTGATTCTCGATCGCATCGACCAGTTCCGCCTCGAAAGGCGGGCAGCGCCCGCTGGTCCCGAAGGTGCCGTCGCGCAGATGCCGCCCGGCACGCCCGGCGATCTGGCCGAATTCGGCCGGATGGAGCTTGCGATAGTGGTGCCCGTCGAACTTCTTGTCGGCGGCGAAGGCGATATGGTTGACGTCGAGATTGAGCCCCATGCCGATCGCGTCGGTCGCCACGAGATAGTCGACATCGCCGGACTGATAGAGCTCGACCTGGGCATTGCGGGTCCGGGGCGAGAGCGCGCCGAGCACCACGGCCGCACCGCCCTTCTGCCGGCGGATCAGTTCCGCGATCGCGTAGACCTCCTCGACCGAGAAGGCGACGATGGCCGAGCGCGGCGCCAGCCGCGTGATCTTGCGGTCGCCGGCGAAGGTGAGCTGCGACAGGCGCGGGCGCGTCACGACATTGACGCCCGGCATGAGCTGCTCGATCAGCGGACGCATCGTCGCGGCGCCGATCAGCATGGTCTCGGCCCTGCCACGCCGATTCAGCAGGCGGTCGGTGAAGACATGGCCGCGGTCGAGATCGGAGGCGAGCTGGATTTCGTCGATCGCGACGAAATCGACCGCGAGATCGCGCGGCATCGCCTCGACCGTGCAGATCCAGAAGCGCGGCCGCTCCGGCTTGATCTTCTCCTCACCGGTGACGAGGGCGACGGCCTCGGGGCCGACCTTGTCGACGACGCGCTGGTAGACCTCGCGCGCGAGCAAGCGGAGCGGCAGGCCGATCATCCCGGTGGGATGGGCAACCATGCGATCGATGGCGAGATGGGTCTTGC
The DNA here is from genome assembly GCA_023393655.1 of Pseudomonadota bacterium. Lineage (GTDB taxonomy): Bacteria > Pseudomonadota > Alphaproteobacteria > Rhizobiales > Beijerinckiaceae > Allobosea. The sequence continues at coordinate 21,486 of JAEWKP010000335.1, forward strand.
CGGTATTGGTCGGGCCCAGCACGGCCGTGACGCTATTGGCGCGGGCGGCGGGCGGCAGCGAACGAAAAGGAAGCAAGGCGAGGGAGCCGATCTTCTCGCCCGCCCATGCGGGCGGGAGCGTGGCAGGGTTTATGCAGGTCCTAGCAGCGGACCATGCAAGAACGAGTCTGGAACGAAGCGGGGCCGAATCGCTGACTCCGGCAGAATCGGGTTTTGTTCCCTTTTCGGAGTCAAGCCCCTGGCGGCATGGGCCATATCGTCATCGCGCCCTCCCGGATGGCGTGGCAAGGCAGCGTCCAACGCCGCCCGGCAGAAAATCTATTTAAGCCTTTTCGTCCCGGAGACGAGGGGCAAGGCAGATTTCGGGCTTGCGCCGGTGCTTCAATGATGAGCGTGCTTGCACTGCCCATGATCGGCCAAGGCCTCGATGATGGCGCAATCGCAGGCCTCGACACCGCCGGAACAGGTCGTCGCGATCCGCTCCAGCTCCTTCTCCAGCGAGCGCAATTTCGCGATCTTGTCGCGGACCTCGTCGAGATGGGCGACCGAGATCGCATGCGCCTCGTCGCAGGCCATGCCTGGGGTGTCGGAGAGCTTCAGCAGCGTGCGGATGTTCTCGACCGCGAAGCCGAGATCGCGCGCGTGCTTGATGAAGGCGAGGCGCTCGGCATGGCGCCGGCCATAGCGGCGCTGATTGCCCTCGGAGCGCTCCGGCGACGGCAGGAGGCCAACCTGCTCGTAATAGCGGATGGTCTCGACCTTGACCCCTGTGCGGTCAGCCAGTGCACCGATCGGCATCACGCGTTCGAGCTTGCCGGCAGCAGTCATCGCGTCACCTCAAGAAGCTGTAGTTCCTACAGCTTCAGATAATCCGGCGCGACCCGTTTGCAAGCCCGGTCAGGCGACGCCCATGGCCAGCAGATCGTGGACATGGACAAGCCCGGCCGGACGGTCCTCGGCATCGACCACGATCAGCGCCGTGATCCGGCTGCGATTGACCAGTTCCAGCGCTTCGACCGCCAGCGTATCGAGGCCGACACGGCGCGGATTAGCCGACATGATGTCGCGCGCCCGGAGCGAGGCGCCGCCGGCCATCGCCGTCTTGCGCCGCAGATCGCCATCGGTGACGACACCGGCGAGCTTGCCGTCGAGGTCCATGACCACGGCGCAGCCGAAACCCTTCTCCGAGATCATCGCGATGACGTCCGGCAGCAATGTGTCGAGCCCGATCAGCGGTAGGTCGGCACCGCGATGCATGATGCTCTCGACCGTCTTGAGCTGCGCACCGAGCTTGCCGCCGGGGTGGTAGACGAAGAAATCCTGCCGCGAGAAGCCGCGCGCCTCCAGCAACGCCACCGCCAGCGCATCGCCGAGCGCCATCTGCATCGTCGTCGAGGTCGTCGGCGCGAGCCCGTTCGGACAGGCCTCCGTCGCCTTGGGCAGGACGAGCGCGATATCGGCTTCCTTGCCGAGCGTGCTCTCGGCATTGGCCGTGATGGCAATCAGCCCGACGCGGAAGCGGCGGGTGTAGCCGACGAGCGCGGCCAACTCGACCGCCTCGCCTGACCAGGACAGCGCGATCACCACATCCTCGGGCTGGACCATGCCGAGATCGCCATGGCTCGCCTCCGCCGGATGGACGAAATGCGCGGGCGTGCCGGTCGAGGCCAGCGTTGCCGTGAGCTTACGGCCGACATGGCCTGACTTGCCCATGCCGGAGACGATCACTCGCCCGCTCGAACCGCGGATCATCGCGACGGCCGCGGCGAAGGGGCCGCCCAGCCCATCCGCCAACGCAGCGTGAAGGGCGTCGAGCCCGGCGCGCTCGGTGGCGATGGTGCGGAGGGCGGAGTCGCGGATATCGGCTGTCATGGCCCGCGCTGTAGCACGGCCGCGCCAGCCATTTCCACCATCTGCCGACAGGCCCAGCCAGCGTTGACGGCTCCTTAACCCTGTTCGTTCTAACTCCATTAACCATGCGCGAAATCCGCGCGCCCCGCCCTCTGGAGCCCTGCGACGCCCGTGTCCGGCCGCGCGACGACCCTGCTTCTGTCCAGCACGGCCTTGGCCGGGCTGGCGCTCGCCTGCGCGACGGCGCAGGCGCAGCAGATGCCGCGCGGCAATCTCAGGACAGGCACGCCGACTTACGTCGCGCAGCAGCCCGCAGCTCCGCAGCCCGATCTGACGCCCACCGCCGCCGAGCCGGAAGCCGTCCGCGATCCCGCCGGGCTGGTCCAGCGACAGGGGTCGGCAGTTTCGGGACGGCAACCGCCGCGCGCCAGCCAGCCGATTCAGGCGCCGACGCTGCGCGGCGTAACCCAGCGCCAGTTCCGGGCGCCACCGCCCGCTGTCACCGTGCTGCCACCGCCGCCCCCTCCCGCCCCGCCGCCGCCCCGGCGCCGCACCGCAAGCGAGGAAGACCCTTACGCCGCGCTCGGCATCCGGATCGGCTCGATCACCTTGCGCCCCGCGATCACCAACTCGATCGGCTACGACACCAATCCGCAGCGCACATCGGCGCCGGGCACCAAGGGCTCGGCCTATAGTCGCCACGAGGGCGAGCTGGCGATCCAGTCCGACTGGAACGTCCACGAGCTCAAGGGCCAGTTGCGCGGCGGTTATCTGGAATTCTTCCGTGCCAAGGACGCCTCCCGTCCCGACGCCGAGGGCAATCTCGACCTGCGGCTCGATGCGACCCGCGACACGCGCATCCTCCTGGAATCGCGGCTCAAGCTCGACACGCAGCGCCCGGGCTCGCCGGACCTGACGGCCAACGTGACCGGCCGCCCGCAGATCTACCAGTATGGCGCCTCTGCAGGCGTCACGCATGACATCAACCGGCTCCAACTGACGCTGCGCGGCTCTGTCGACCGCAGCGACTACGAGGACGCTCGCCTCTCCAACGGCGCGATGCTGTCGCAGAAGGACCGGAACATGACCCAGTACGGCCTGCGCCTGCGCGCCGCCTATGAGGTCACGCCCGGCTTCAAGCCCTTCGTCCAGGCCGAGATCGACCAGCGCGACTTCGACGAGAAGAGCGATTCGAGCGGCTATATGCGCTCATCGAACGGCGTGACCGGGCGCGTCGGCTCGACCTTCGAGATCAGCCGGCAGCTCACCGGCGAGGTCTCAGGCGGCTACCAGGATCGCAAATACGACGATACGCGCCTGAAGAACCTGCGCGGCTTCGTCGGCGACGCCGCGGTGCTGTGGTCGCCGACCCCGCTGACCACGGTGACGCTGCGCGGCGGCGCCGAGCTTGGCGACACCACGATCGCCGGCTCCTCGGGCACGACGGTGCGGCGCGCGACGCTGGAAGTGGCGCATGCGCTGCGCCGCAACCTCACCGTCACCGGCTTCACCAATTTCAGCCCCACCGAATATGACGGCCAGGGCCTGCGCGAGGACTACACCAATGTCGGCGCGCGGCTCGAATATAAGCTGACGCGCACCTTCGCCGTGCGCGCAAGCTTCACCCATGAGCGCCTGAACTCGACGGCGCCGGGCTCGGACTACACCGCGAACGTCTCGCTGGTGGGGCTCAGGGTGCAGTTCTAATTTTTATCGCAACCTCGCAGTCATCCCGGACCGGCGCCGCTATCGCGGCTTGTCCGGGATGACACGCGTTAAAATAGAGACGACTGCGGAGGCCACCGCCCTCACTCCATCCCTTCCAGCTCGATGATCATGCCTTCGATCATCCGGAGCCCGATCTGCCAGAAGCCCGGGTCCTTTGCATCGAGCCCGAAGGGCGCCAGCAACTCCGAATAAGGCTTGCTGCCGCCGGCCGAGAGCAGCGCGAAATAGCGCTCCTGGAAGCCCTCGGCGGCGTTCTGGTAGACGCCGTAGAGCGAGTTCACCAGGCAGTCCCCGAAGGCATAGGCATAGACGTAGAAGGGCGAATGGATGAAGTGCGGGATGTAGCACCAATAGGGCTCGTATCCGCTCGACAGCCGGATCGCCGGGCCGAGGCTCTCGGCCTGTACGCTCATCCAGAGTTCGCAGAGCGCCTCTGGCGTCAATTCGCCCTCGCGGCGGGCCTCGTGGACCTTGCGCTCGAAGGTATAGAAGGCGATCTGGCGCACGACCGTGTTGATCATGTCCTCGACCTTCGCCGCCAGCATCGCCTTGCGCTGCTTCGGGTCGGAGGTCGTGTCGAGCAGCTTGCGGAAGGTCAGCATCTCCCCGAAGACGCTCGCCGTCTCGGCCAGCGTCAGCGGCGTCGGCGCCATCAAGGCCCCGTTCGGCGCCGCTAGCACCTGGTGCACGCCATGCCCCAGCTCATGCGCCAGCGTCATCACGTCGCGCGGCTTGCCCTGGTAGTTCAGCAGCACATACGGATGCGCCGATGGCACTGTAGGGTGAGCAAACGCTCCGGGCGCCTTGCCGGGACGCGGCGGCGCATCGATCCAGCGCTCGTCGAAGAAGCGCTTCGCAATCGCCGCCATCTCCGGCGAGAAGGCGCCATAGGCGGAGAGCACGGTCTCGCGCGCCTCGGTCCAGGGAATCGTGCGCTGCTCGACCTGCGGCAGCGGCGCGTTGCGGTCCCAGAAATCCAGCTCCTCGCGGCCGAACCACTTCGCCTTCAGGCGGTAATAGCGGTGCGACAGGCGTGGATAGGCCTCGCGCACGGCGGCAACGAGAGCGTCCACGACCTCGCGCTCGACTCTGTTCGCCAGATGGCGGGAATCCGCGACATCCTCGAATTTCCGCCAGCGGTCGGAAATTTCCTTGTCCTTGGCGAGCGTGTTGGTGATCAGCGCGAAGGTCCGAAGCTCCTTGCGGAACACGAGGCTCAGGGCCTCCGCCGCCTTGCGCCTGATCTCGCCATCGCTGTCCTGCAGCTTGTTGAGGGTGAGTTCCAGCGTCAGCTCCTCGCCGTCGAGGTTGAAGCGCAGCGAGGCGATGGTCTCGTCGAAGAGCCGGTTCCAGGCGGCCGCGCCCGTCATCGATTTCTCGTGGAACAGCGCCTCGATCCGGTCGTCGAGCTGGTGCGGCTTGTCCTTGGCGAGGTCGTCGAGCCAGGGCTTCCAATGCGAGAGCGGCGCCTCGGCAGCGACCTTCGCCAGCAGCGCCGGCTCGATCCGGTTCAGCTCCAGCTCGAAGAACAGGAGTTCGGTGATCGCTGCGTTCAGCTTGTCCTGCGTGTCGCCATAGAACTTGGCGCGCTGCGGATCGGTGGTGTCGCCGGAATAGACCAGGCCGGCATAGGCGCCGATCCGGCCGAGCAGATCGCTCAGGCCCTCATAGCTCTTGACTGCCGCAGCCAGCGTCGCGCTGCCATCAGGCGCGGCGGCGAGGTCCCTGAGCTTGCCGCGATAGCGGCCGGCCAGCGTCTGCGCCTCGGCAAGCCCGCGCTCCAGATCGCCCTTGAACGCCTGTGATTCGATGCCGGGATAGAGATGGGTCAGGTCCCATTCCGGCAGGTCGCCGGTAGCCTGGACCGATTTCGCCGCCCCCGCCTTTGTGGCGGAACGCAGGACGGTTTCATGAAAACCCATTCGCTCGATACCTCTGCGCACTGAAACGAGCCCCATCCATAGGCCGGCACGGGCCCGGGGATCAACGGCGGCTGTTCGTCGCCCCGGCGATCCGCCTCGGCTTAAACCCCGCTTAACTCTTCTGGCCGACCATGCCCCAGAACGGAACAGGCGATTCCGCCGGTAGCCAAGATTCCTTTCATATTGCCCGCGCTTCGAGGTGCCATGACCGACACCGTCCTCATCGTCGATGACGATCCCGTCCAGCGCCGCCTGCTCGACGCCATGCTCAAGCGCTTCGGCTATGACGTCGCGACCGCCGAGAACGGCGAAACGGCACTCACCCTGCTCGGCGCGCCCGAAGGCGAGCGCTTCAATGCCATCGTCCTCGATCTCAACATGCCCGGCCTCGACGGCCTGGGCGTGCTGGCAGCCTTGCGCGAACGCGGCAGCGAGCTTCCTGTCATCGTCCAGACCGCCAACGGCTCGATCGAGACCGTGGTCACCGCCATGCGGGCCGGCGCCGCCGATTTCGTGGTCAAGCCCGTCGGCGCCGAACGCCTGCAGGTCTCGCTGCGCAATGCGCTCAAGCTCGGCGCGCTCGAGCACGAGCTGCGCCATATCAAGCGCCGCGCCTCGAACACGCTGGGCTTCCGCGACCTCGCGACCAAGAGCCCGGACATGGCCCGCGTCATCCGGCTAGCCGAGCGCGCCGCGAAATCGAACATCCCGATCCTGATCGAAGGCGAGTCCGGCGTCGGCAAGGAGGTGCTGGCGCGGGCCATCCAGGGCTCCAGCGACCGCAAGGGCAAGCCCTTCGTCACCGTGAATTGCGGCGCGATCCCGCATAATCTCGTCGAATCCATCCTGTTCGGCCATGAGAAGGGCGCTTTCACCGGCGCGACCGAGCGTCATCTCGGCAAGTTCGTCGAGGCCAATGGCGGCACGCTCTTCCTCGACGAAGTCGGTGAGTTGCCGCTCGATGCACAGGTCAAATTGCTGCGCGCCATCCAGGAAGGCGAGGTCGACCCCGTCGGCGGCAAGAAATCGGTGCGCGTCGATATCCGCCTGATCTCGGCTACCAACAAGAGCCTGCTCGACCAGGTGAAGCGGGGTGAGTTCCGCGAGGACCTGTATTACCGCCTCAACGTCTTCCCGATCACGCTACCGCCGCTGCGCCAGCGCCGCGAGGACATCGCCGACCTGGCGCGCGGCTTCCTCGCCCGCTTCGCCGCCGAGGAGGGCCGCAAGCTCACCGGGCTCACGGCCGAGGCCGCCGCCCTGATCACCGGCTATGACTGGCCGGGCAATGTCCGCCAGCTCGAGAACGCCGTGTTCCGCGCCGTCGTGCTGGCCGACGGCCCTGAGCTCGACATCACCGAATTCCCGCAGATCGCCGCGCAGATGGACGGTTACGACGTCCGGATTCCACCAGCCCCCGCGCCGCTGGCCAGGCCGGAGGCGCAAGGGGAGCCACCGCCGCGCATCATCCAGATGCCGGTGCGCGACCCCAACGCCCTCGACATGGTCGCCGGCTCGGACATGCGCAAGCTCGACGATCTCGAACGCGAGATCATCACCTTCGCGCTCGCGCATTACCGCGGCCATATGTCCGAGGTCTCGCGCAAGCTCGGCATCGGCCGCTCGACGCTCTACCGCAAGCTCAAGGAATACGGGCTGATCGAGGGCGAATCCAACGGCGACGAAACCGACGCGGCCTGAGCTGCAACCAAAGGTCTGCAACGATGACGGACGTTGTTCTGATCGGACCAAAACGGTCGAGAGCAAGGAGGAGCCCGCCGCCCGATACCCAAGGTATCGGGCAAAGGACCGACGCAGCTATCGCCCGTTTTCGTCCGACCCCGAAGGGGCGCGGGCATTTTGGGCGGCTGGTGCGTCGCGCAGCCTTGCAAACCGGACGGTTTGCTGCGGCCGCGCTCCTGCCCGCCGACCAAAATGCCCTGCGTCAGAATAACGCCCGTCATCATTGCAGACCTTAGCCGAATGGGGCGGTCTGTTGCACCGCCGCATCTTGTCTCAACCAGCCGAGTCACGCAGAAATGGCGTCATTCGGCAGTAATCGGGATAGCGACCATGCGTCCTCGCCATTGGGCGAAACTGACCTCGGCATCCGCCCTGGCCATCATCTTGGGATGCCTCCCGCTCCGCGCCGAGATCCCCGCCGCCACCGACACGACGCTCGGCATCCCGCTGCCGGAGCAGCCGGAACTCAGGCTGTCCGACGTGGTGCGGCCGGCCGACGCGGAGATCGTCACCGGAACGGTCGCGACCGGTAACCGGCTGCAGGGCCCGGCGAAGCAGGATGCCGCCGCTCCCCTCGATCCAACCGAGGAAGCGGTCACGCTCGATATTCCCGCGATCGAGATGCCGGCGGCTGACCCGGCCCTGATCCCTGCCGCCAGAACGCCCGAACCGACCGAGACCGCCCCGGAGCCTGGGCTGCTGCGCACCGTCGAGCCGCTGGTGCCGCTGCCGGAGATCCCGAAGGTCGTCGTCGAGCTGCCGCCGGGTTCCGAGTTCGCGGCAGCCGTCGCAGCCGCCCTGCCGGACGCGCTGACGCTGCGCCGCCTCGGCGAGCGCGAACGCAACGAAATCGCCGCGGCCTACCAGGCCAATGAGAACCGCCCCTTCTGGGTCGGGAGCAAGGGCTGGAACGAGGCCGGCAAGCAGATCGCGACACAGCTCGGCCGCGCCGCCGAGGACGGCCTGCGCCCGAACGACTACCCTCTCCCCGTCTTCGAGGCGAGCGACAAGGCCAGGCTCGCCGAGGCGGATATCCGCCTCTCGGCGCTGGCCGTGCTCTATGCGCGCGACGCCCGCGGCGGCCGCCTCAACCCGCGCCAGCTCTCCAAGCTGATCACGCCGACGCTCTACCTGCCCTCCGCGACCGAGGTCCTCTCGGAACTCGCGGGTGCCTCTGACGCGGGCGCCGTGCTCGCCGCCTACAATCCGCCCCACGAGCAGTACCGCCGCCTCAAGGCGAAGCTCGCGGAGATGCGCGAGCATCTCGACGACACCCCGCTGGTCCGGATTCCCGCCGGCCCGCCGCTCAAGCTCGGCATGCGCGACGAGCGCGTGGCGCTCGTGCGTGCGCGTCTCGGACTTGGACCCAGCGAGGAGCCGGTTTTCGATCGCACGACCGCGCTGGCCTTGGCCGATTTCCAGAAGAAGGCCGGCCTGCCGGCCAACGGCATCCTCAGCGCGCGCACGCTGGCCGCGCTCGGCAAGCCCGCGAGCGCACGTGGCGAGGAGGACATCATCGCCCAGATGGAGCGCTGGCGCTGGCTGCCGCCCGATCTGGGCACCGACCACATCATCGCCAACGTGCCGGAGATGCGGGTGCGCGTCATCCGCTCCGGCAAGGTCGTGCACGAGACCCGCGCCATCATCGGCAAGCCGGATTCGGCCACGCCCATCTTCTCGCACAAGATGGACCACGTCATCGTCAACCCGTCCTGGTACGTGCCGCCCTCGATCCTGAGGAAGGAATTCCTGCCCGGTCTCGCGGCCGATCCGAACTATGCCGCCAAGCGCGGCTATATCGTCACCCGCACCAAGAGCGGCGGCATTTCGGTGCGCCAGCCGCCGGGCGAGCGCAACGCGCTCGGCTGGATCAAGTTCATGTTGCCGAACGAACATGCGGTCTATCTGCACGACACGCCCAACCGCCGCCTGTTCGCCGGCGAACGGCGCGCGCTCAGCCATGGCTGCGTCCGTGTCGAGAACCCGTTCGCGCTGGCCGACCAGGTGCTCGGCCCGGAATGGACGCATGAGCGCCTGAAGCGCCTGATCGGCAAGGGCGAGCGCCGCATCAACCTGCCGCAGCCGCTGCCGATCCACCTCGTCTACAACACCATCGTCGTTGGCGATGACGGACAGATCCACCGCTTCGCCGACGTCTATGGTTTCCACAGGCTGGTCACGCAGGCCCTGGAGCATCAGGGTGGTTGAATGGAAGCCCGCTCGCAGCGGGCTCCATTTCGCCATGATCCCTCTTTAGCCACCTTCCCTGGGAAATTCTTGGCGCGGCGATTGCCGGCTCGCTAACGAGTCGTTAACGCTTCTCCGCAACTGTTCGTTCACGTTTACCACGCCGCTTCGGCGGGGCACCGAGACGGGTCAGACAGATTGGGCAGGACAACCGCCACGCTTGCAGGATGCGCGCCGTCCGGCACGAAGCCAGTCGTGCGACATGCGCTGGCGCTCGGCCTGGCCTTGGCCGCGTCGCTCATCGGCGTCCGCGGCACGCAGAACGCCGCCGCCAATGGCGACACCCGCACCATCACGATCCAGCACATGCACACGAAGGAAGTGACGACCGTCACCTTCAAGCGTGACGGCCGCTACGATTCGGCTGCGCTGGAGAAGCTGAACTGGGCTTTGCGCGACTGGCGCACCGACGAGCCGACCCGCATGGATCCCCGGCTCTTCGACGTGATCTGGGAGGTCCAGCGCCAGCTCGGCTCCGAGCAGCCGTTCCACGTCGTCTCCTCCTATCGCGCGCCCGGGACCAATGCGATGCTGCGCCGCCGCTCGCGCGCCGTCGCCAAGCACAGCCAGCACATGCTCGGCAAGGCGCTGGATTTCTACCTGCCGGATACGCCGACGGCCCGCATTCGCGAGGTCGGCATGCGGCTCCAGCGCGGCGGCGTCGGCTTCTATCCGAACGCACACACGCCCTTCGTTCATCTCGATGTCGGCTCGGTCAGGTCCTGGCCGCGCATGACCCGCGATCAGCTCGTGCGTCTCTTCCCGGACCAGAAGACCGTGCACCTGCCCGCCGACGGGCATCCGCTGGCCGGCTACGATCTCGCCAGGGCCGAGATCCTCTCCGGCGGCGGTGCCGTTGCCGGCTATGCCACCGCCGATCTCGACGAAGGCGCCGTCATCGCGTCGGGCCGCAAGAGCCTCTGGGCCTCGCTGTTCGGCGGCGACGACGAAGAGGCCGATGCCCGCCCGGCAGCGCGCGGCCGGCGCGGGGCGCCGCGCCAGCAGCCGACAGTCATGGCCTATGCCAACACAGGCTACAACGACGGCAATTCGGCGGATGGCGGCCGTTTCGCCGTCGCCATGGCCCCGGTTGCCGACCCGGTGACGCGCGAGCGCTCGCAACGCCTGGCACCGCGGATCACGACGGCAGCGCCGCAACCGCCACCCGCCCCCGAACCTGCGCCCCAGCCGGCCGTGGCCGCGGCCCCGCCGCAGCGCGGGCAGGAGAACCGGCCGCAACTGATCGATGCGCCACTGCCGCTGGCGCGGCCGCGCGGCCTGCCCGTGCCCGCCGAAGACGGCGCTCCCGTCCAGATTGCCGCCCTGCCCTCGGCCGGCGGCGCGCTGGCCTTTGCCCCGCAGCCCGACCAGAAACTGGTGCTCGCGTCCCTGCCGCCGCGCCGCCCCGGCGAGGTCGCGAGCCCGAACGAGATCATCGTGGCCGGCCAATCCATCAATGCCCCGCTGCCGCCGATGCGACCGACGGCCCTGGCCGATGCGGCCATCGCTTCGCTGCGCGGCACCGACGCTCCCGAATCACCCCTCGCCCAGGCCTCCGCGGGGCGCCTCGTCACCGCCTCGCTGCCGCCGGTGCGTCCGCGTGAGGGTGGCGTCAGCTTCGCGACCGCGACCCAGCACTCCGTTCCGGTCGCGGAAGAGTCCGAGGACACGGCCGACATGGACCGGGGCGGCCTGAATTCCCTGTTCGCCGCGGTCTCCCGCACCGGCAGAGCGCCCGGCAAGCCGGTGAATGTCGCGACAGCCCGCGCCCGCGCGGCCGGACCGTCGGGCACTCCGATCGCCGGCCCGAGCCCGGCAGCGGCGCTGGGCTTCAGCCATGCCGACCCGCTCGACGCCAAGCCCGGCACCTTCACCGGCCCGGCCGTCCGCCCGCTGCCGACGAATTTCGTCCAGAACTGATTCTATTCCCGGTCGATCGGCCAGGCCTTGAATACCTCCAGCACCTCGCAGGCCCGCGCCTGCTCGGCCAGGGACGGCCAGCGCTCCTCGGGGGCGAATTCCGGGATCACGAAGCGGCAGAAACCCCAGGCGATGGCCGCGGCGATATCGCTCGGCAGCAATTCCGGCCCGGCCGTCAGCTCGCCCTCCTTGGCCGCCGCGTCGAGCAGGTCGAGCGCGACGTGCAACTGGGCGACGATGCGCTCCTGCCACGGTGCATAGCGCTGTGCCTCCGGGCGCTTGCGCTCGTATTCGATCGAGACCGCCTTGTCGGCGGCAACGATGCCGATGCCGGTCAGCGCCAGATCGCGCCGCCGCGCCACGCCTTCGAGCGGGCGCAGCGACCGGCCGGCGACATCCTCGAAATGCTGGATGATCAGCAGGGATTCGCTGATGGCGATGCCGTCATCGGTCACCAGCGTCGGCGCCTTGATCAGCGGGTTGATCGCCCGGAATTCGGCCATGTGCCGGAAGACCGAGACCGAGCGATGCTCGAACGGCACCTCCAGCAAGGTCCCCGTGATCGCCGCGCGGCGGACATAGGGGCTATCCAGCATTCCGACGAGCAGCATCGCGACCTCCGTTTCAACGCGGTGGCAGAGTGCCGAATCCCCATGCCAAAGCCACGCGAATTCGCGTGATGCGCGGGATCACGCCGCTTGATGCTCGGAACGAACGGCGGGCGTGAGCTGTTCGCTCAGGGGCTCGTCAAGCCGCAGGCCGCGCCGATGCGCCTCCATCTGGCAGGGATCCCAATAGGGCGTGCCGCCGAAGCGCTCGACCAGCAGGTCGATCAACACGCGCACCTTGCCGGGAACATAGGCGCCGGGCGGGCGCACGACATAGAGCGCCCGCGTCGGCATCGGATAATCCAGCAGGATCGGCTCGACTGCACCGGAACGGATCGCATCGGAGGCGATGAAGGTCGGCAGCACCGTCAGTCCGAGCCCCGCCACGGCCCAGGACAGCAGCGTGTCGCCGCTGTCGGACTGCATCCGGCCAGGCGGCCGCACCGTGATCCAGCGTTTGCCGGTGCGGAACACCCAGTCCTGATCGTTCATGCCGCTATAGAGCAGGCAGTCATGATCGTTGAGATCGGCGGGGATCGCCGGGCGTCCGCGCCGTTCGAGATAGGCCGGGCTGCCGACGACCGTCGCGTGGACTGGCGCGATCTTCCGCGCGATCAGGCTGGAATCCTTGAGCGAGCCGATCCGGATCGCGGCATCGAAGCGCTCGCCGATCAGGTCGACATAGCGATCGCTCGCCTGCACGTCGATTTCGAGGCGGGGATAGAGCTGCGCGAGCTCGCCGAGCAATGGCGCGACATGCCGGTTGCCGAAGGTCATCGGCATGGCCAGTCGCAACCGCCCGGCAACGCCGCCGGCCCGCTGCGCCACCGCCTCGCGCGCCTCGTCGAGCTCGGCCAGGATGCGCTCGCTGCGCGCCTTGAACTCGAGCCCGGCCTCGGTCGGGGCGACGCCGCGCGTCGTGCGGCTGAGCAGGCGCGTGCCGAGCTCCTCCTCCAGCCGGCTCACGCGCCGGCTGACAATCGATTTCGCCAGGCCCAGGCTCTGCGCCGCCCGGCCGAAACCGCCGGCATCGACCACGGCGATGAAGCTTCGGATATCGTCGAGTTCCGCCATCGGCGTTCCTCCAGCAGCAACAGTCTGGTTCCGATTATGGCGGTTCTAGTGCCATTCGTGAACCACTACCTTGCCGGTCATCGAAATCATTCCGTCACAGGAACCATCGTCATGGCCTCCGTCCTCGTCCTGAACAGCAGTGCTTCCGGCCCGAATTCAGTCTCGAAGCTCCTCGTCCAGAGCACCGTCGAACGGCTGCGCAGCCAGAATCCCGGCGTGCACGTCCTCGAACGCGATCTCGACGCTAATCCGATCCCGCATCTCAACGCCGAGACCACAGCGGCGGTGCGCGCCGGCATCACCGAAACCCCGGCCCAGCGCGAGGCGCTCGACCTGTCCAATGCGCTTGTCGAGGAGCTGAAGGTCGCCGACACCATCGTCATCGGCGCGCCCATGTATAATTTCGGCATCCCTTCGACGCTGAAGAGCTGGTTCGACTACGTGCTGCGCGCCGGCATCACCTTCAGCTATAGTGAAGCCGGCCCCGAGGGCCTGCTCAAGAACAAGCGCGCCATCATCGTCGAGAGCCGCGGCGGCCTCTACAGCAGCGGCCCGGCCCAGGCCATGGACTCGCAGGAGCCGCATCTGCGCACCATGCTCGGCTTCGCGGGCATCACCGACGTGACCTTCATCCGCGCCGAGAAGCTGGGCTACGGCCCGGAGGCGCGCGAAGAGGCGATCCGCAACGCCAATGCCGAGCTTGCCCTCGTCGCCTGACGCCCATTCCAACGAAAAGCCCCGCATCGGGAGACCGATGCGGGGCTTTTTCATATCTGGCTGGCAGTTGCTGAGACTGCTTGGCACCTCGCTGCGGGGAGGCGAATGGCGGTGTTTTCGAGAACCGGAGCGGAGCGTACCTCAGTACGTGAGCACCGGAAGCGCAGAAAACACCGTCAGTCGACCGCCGCAGTAGAGGTGCGAAGCGGTCTCAGGCGGTTTCGCCAACGGCCTGCAGGTAGAGGTCGAGGATCGCTTCCTCTTCCTTGCGCTCGTCGAGATCGCGCTTGCGCAGCGCCACGACCTTGCGCAGCACCTTGACGTCGTAGCCGGTGCCCTTGGCCTCGGCATAGACCTCCTTGATGTCGTCGGCGATCGTCTTCTTCTCTTCCTCGAGCCGCTCGATGCGCTCGACAATGCTCTT
>JAEWKP010000387.1 GCA_023393655.1 Pseudomonadota bacterium
TCCGGTTGAGCTCTTCCATCAGGCGCTGCGCCTCGGCCATGTCGCCACGCTTCGACAATTCCTCGATGCGGTCGAGCATGTTCTGCAGGTCGCGCGGCGTCACCGTGCGGAAATTCTCGGGCAGGCGGGCCTGGTCGCGGTCGCCGTTCTGCTGTTGCTGGCGCATCATCTGCTCGGCGAGCTGGCGCATGAAATTGTCCATGGCCCGGCGCATCTCGTCGGTGAGCTTCTTGATCTCTTCCTCGGAGGCACCGCGCTCCAGTGCCTGCTGCAGGTTCTCCTGCGCCTGCCGGAGTGCCCGCTCGGCATCGGACATGTCGCCGTCCTCGAGCTGGAGCGCCATCGCCCACATCAGCTCGGAGACCTCGCGCAATTCATCGTCGCTGCCGGAGCGGCGCAGGCGCTCGGTCAGCATCCGCCTGCCCAGATAGACACCCGGCTCCTTCATGAACAGGCCGGGCTCGATCATCAGCGCGTCCATGGCGAGCTGCACCTTGGAGCGGTCCTCGACATCCATGACGAGCTTGCGGCGCTGCTCGACCAGCGCCTTGGCCAGCGGCTTGGTGAAGGTGCGCTGCGGCAGCACGACCTCGAGCGGCTCGCTGCGGCCTTCCTGCCCAGCCTCGTCCCTGGCGATCAGCACCATCCTGACCTTGGCGCCGGCCCAGGGATGGGCCGAGAAATCGACCGTGCTCTTGTTCTCCTCCTCACCCGAGACGGAGGACGGCACGGCGAGATTCTGCTTCGGCGGCTCGACCAGCGAGCGCCCGCCCTTGGCCACGTCGGGACGTGAGACATTCACCTCAATCGAGGCGATGCCGTAATCGTCCCTGGCCTTGTAGGTGATGCCCAAGCCACCCGATTGCGCGCCGGTCACCGGCTTCGGCGGGTCGGTGAAGGCGATGGTCGGCGGCTGGTCGGGAACCGATGTGATGGCGAGCGTGGTGCCGGGGGCGCCGCTGCCGGTGAGCTTCAGCGTGCCGTTGCCGGCGAGCGTGAAGCGCTTCTCCAGCACGGCCTGCTGCGGCCCGGACGGTTGAGCGGGCTTCGCCTGAGCATCCTTGGCTTCGCCCTCCTTGGCCTCCGGCTTGATCAGGTCGAGCCGGCCGGTCGTGGCGACGTCCATGTTGGTCTTGCCGGCGATGCGCACGACGATGACCGATTTCTCGGGCACGCTGAGATTGGGGCTCGCCAGCTTGGCGAAATCGATCAGGATCGGCGGCAGCCGCGTATAGGCGGGGGGATCGATCCAGGCATCGATCCGGGTCGAGGCGGCGATAGCTGACGGCCCCTTCCAGTCGAAGGCGGCGGAAAGGCGCTGCGTGATCTCGGGGCCGGCAACGAAGAAGCCGGTGATCGCGGCGAGCAGCGGGATCGCGCGCAGCGCCCGCCGGTCGTGCCCGGCCATGCGCGGCTGCGGCGGCTGGACGCGCAAAGCCGCGACCTGCCGGCTCTGGCGTTCGACATGCAGCTTCCACAGGGCCTGCGAGACCGGATCGGCCGAGCCGATCGCGAGACTGTCTTCCAGCGAAGAAGCCGGGCGATGGCCATCGGCGAACGAGCGATCGAGCCGCGCCAGTGCATCGCGATGCGTCGGCAGCACGAGCCGGGCGACATGCCAGAGGCTGATAGCCAAGGCACCTGCGAAAGCGAGCACGCCGACGACCCGCCCATACCAGGGCAGATGCGTCCACAGGCCGAACCAGGAGACGGCGAGAAAGGCGAGGACGATACCGAGCGGCAGCCACAGCCGCGGCCACAGCAGCTCCCAGCCGAGCGAGACGCGCGAGGCCAGCGCGAGACGGGAGAGCCGCTGCCGGATGCCGTCGATCGTGTCGGGCGCCTTGCGGCGCTCTGCCTCGCTCATGCCATCGCTCCGGGCAGCCCCCATTCCTGTCTGAACTCGCCTGACCCGATCAGGCTAGCATGGGAATGTGGCATTGCCAGTGCGAAGAGGCGCCAACGCACAGCGCTCCGCCTTTCGTGAACGGACACACAGGCCGTCATGCCAGAGAGCGAGTTCGCGGAAATCTCGCCTCCGTCATGGTCGGGCCTGTCCCGACCATCCACGTCTTCTCTGATCGAAGGCCGTGTTCAAGACGTGGATGCTCGCCACAAGGGCGAGCATGCCGGCCTGACTCAGGCGAACCAGCCCGGCAGCTTGTCCGTGCCGATGAGCTCTTCATAGCTCTGGCGCGGCCGCGTCACGGCATACTGGTCGCCCTTGACCATGACCTCGGCCACCAGCAGGCGCTGGTTATAGGTCGAGGACATCGAGGCGCCATAGGCGCCGGCCGTCATGAAGGCGACGAGGTCGTTCTGCCGGAGCTGCGGCAGCGTGCGGCCGGTGGTGAAGGTGTCGCCCGATTCGCAGATCGGCCCGACCACGTCATAGGCGAGTTCCGGCCCTCCGATCTCGGGCTCCGTCACCGGCCAGATCTCGTGATAGGCCTCGTACATCGCGGGCCGGACGAGATCGTTCATCGCCGCGTCGACGACGAGGAACTGCTTGGTCGGGCGCGGATTGAGATGCAGCACCCGCGTCAGCAGCACACCGGCATTGCCGACGATCAGGCGGCCGGGCTCGAAGCCGAGCTCGACATCGAGCCCCTTGGTCACCTTGGCGACCATCGCGGCATAGGCCTCGATCAGCCCCGGCCCGTAATCGAAGGTCCTGGGGATGTCGTAGGGGATGCCGAGCCCGCCGCCAAGATCGAGCCGGTCGACCCGGTGGCCCTCGCCCTTCAGGTCGCCGACCAGCGCAACCATCTTGGTGTAGGCTGCCTCGAAGGCGTCGATTTCGCGGATCTGGCTGCCGATATGGACGGCGAGGCCCATGATCCGGACGCCCTGCATATTGGCGGCGCGCGCATAAAGCCGGCCGACCTCCTCGAAGGAGACGCCGAACTTGTTCTCGGAGGAGCCGGTCGTGATCTTGGCATGGCCGCCAGCGCCGATATCCGGATTGACCCGGAACACCGCCTCCTGCCGCTTGCCGAGCGATGCCGCGACCTTGGAGAGCAGGTCGAGTTCGCTCTCGCTCTCGATATTGACCTGGTAGAGCCCGGCCTCGACCGCGAAGCGCAGCTCCTGCTCGCTCTTGCCGACGCCGGAGAAGACGATCTTCTCCGGCGGGATGCCGGCGGCCAGCGCCTTGCGCACCTCGCCTTCCGAGACCGTGTCGATGCCGGCGCCGAGCGCCCCCAGCGTCTTGAGCACGCCGAGATTGCCGTTCGCCTTCATGGCGTAGAAGACATGGGTCTTGCCGGCCGGCGCAGTCGTCTTCATCGCCGCCTCGAACAGCTTGTAATGCCGCTCGATCGTCGCGCTCGAATAGACATAGACCGGCGTGCCGACCTCGGCCGCGATCCGCTGGAGATCGACGCCCTCGGCATGGAGCAAGCCGTCGCGATAGGCGAAATGATGCATGGGATGAGCTCGCAGTCAGGCTAGGCAGGCGTCATTCTCGGGCGGAGCGAAGGACGCACCTGAGTCCGACGCAGGATAGGAACGTCGCGACGGCGCCCGCCGTCACATCAGCGGATCGAGGACGAAAGGCTTGTTCGGGATGACGATCGCCTTGTTGGTCTTGGCCGGCTTCGCCAGGACCGAGGCCGAGCCCAGGGAGGACGGATCGTTCTCCTTCGCCCCGATCTGGTCGTCAGGCAGGTCGATGGCGGCCGCGGCGTTGGGCGGCGCCTCCAGCGGGCCCCTGCGCCCGCAGGCACCGAGAGCAACGGCCAGGAGACCGACGACCAGCAAGGTGCGGCCGAGTTTCAGGCGGGAATCAAGCACGAAAACGAACCCTCGGGCGAAACGTGGCGGGACCTTAGCGGAGGATGCGGCGGAGCGCGAGCGCTTGTGGCGGGGAGCCGTCATCCCGGACGCAGCGAAGCGGAGATCCGGGATCCATCATAGAGCGCAACGCCCTTCGATGGATCCCGGGTCAGGCCCGGGATGACATGGAGGTTCCAGCGCGCTTCAACCCTTCGCGAGCTGCTTCAGCCAGCGACGAGCCTGCTTGCGGACATTGGCCGGGGCCGTGCCGCCATAGCTGACGCGGCTCTTCACCGACTGGTCGACGCCGAGCACGGCGAAGACGGCCTCGGTGATCTGCGGCTCCACGCCTTGCATCTCGGCGAGCGAGAGCTTCTCCAGCCCGACCTTCTTCTCCGAGGCGATGCCGACCAGGCGGCCGGTAACGTGATGGGCGTCGCGGAACGGCATCTTCAGCACACGCACCAGCCAGTCGGCGAGATCGGTCGCGGTCGCATAGCCGAGGCCCGCGGCCTTCTTCATCACCTTGAGGTCGGGCTGCATGTCGCGGACCATGCCGGCAGTCGCGGCAAGGCAGAGCGACAGCGTCTGCAGCGCGTCGAACGTGCCTTCCTTGTCCTCCTGCATGTCCTTGGAATAAGTCAGCGGCAGCCCCTTCATCATGGTCAGCAGGGCCTGCAATGAGCCGAAGACGCGCCCCGCCTTGCCGCGCACCAGCTCGGCCGCATCGGGATTGCGCTTCTGCGGCATGATCGAGGAGCCGGTCGAGAAGGCGTCGGAGAGCCGCACGAAGCCGAATTGCGGCGTCGACCACAGCACGATCTCCTCGGCGAAGCGCGAGAGATGCATCGCGCAGATCGAGGCGGCCGAAAGCGTCTCCAGCACGAAATCGCGATCCGAGACCGAATCGAGCGAATTCGCCGTCGGCCGGGCGAAGCCGAGCGCCTTCGCCGTCATGTGCCGGTCGATCGGGAAGGAGGTGCCGGCGAGCGCGGCCGCACCGAGCGGGCATTCGTTGAGGCGCGCGCGCGCATCGCGGATGCGGCTGCGGTCGCGGCCGAGCATCTCGACATAGGCGAGCAGGTGATGGCCGAAGGTGACCGGCTGCGCCGATTGCAGATGGGTGAACCCCGGCATCACGGCGCCAGCATAGGCGTCGGCCTTCTCGGCCAGCGCGAGCTGGAGATCGGCCATCTGGCCGTCGATCTCGTCGAGCGTGTCGCGCACCCAGAGCCGCATGTCGGTCGCGACCTGGTCGTTGCGCGAGCGGGCGGTATGCAGGCGGCCGGCGGCAAGGCCGACCTTGTCCTTGAGGTTCGACTCGACGTTCATATGGACGTCTTCGAGCGCCCGCGAGAACGTGAAGGCGCCGCTCTCGATCTCGCCCTCGACCTTTTTCAGGCCGGCGATGATCGTCGCGACATCCTCCTTGGTCAGGATGCCGGTCTCGGCCAGCATGGCCGCATGCGCCAGCGAGCCGCGGATATCCTGGCGCCAGAGCTTCTTGTCGAAATCGATGGAGGCATTGATCTCCTCCATGATGGCGTCGGGACCTGTGGCGAAACGCCCACCCCACATGCGATTGCTCACGACGGTCTTTCCTGCTTTTGAGGACGCATAATGACGTCTGGAAAAAAGATCGGACTGGCCCTCGGGGTCGTGGCGGCGCTCGGCCTCGCTGGCGTAGCGGCCTTCTACTCTGTCCGGGGCGATGCCGGCAACGGATCATGCGCCGCCGCGCGCACGGCCGCGGAACGCATGAAGCCGCTGGTCAAGGGCGAGGTGGCGGCCGTCGAACTGCGCGCCCGCCCGCAGCCGGCGCCTGCACTCTCCTTCACCGGCCCGGACGGGCAGCCGATGACGCTTGCCGCCCTCAAGGGCAAGACGCTGCTGGTCAATCTCTGGGCGACCTGGTGCGCCCCTTGCCTCAAGGAGATGCCGGCGCTCGACGCGCTCCAGAAGGAGATGGGCGGGCCTGATTTCGCGGTCGTCGCGATCAATATCGACACGCGCAATCTCGACAAGCCCAAGGCCTGGCTCGCCGACAACAAGGTGACCGCCCTGCCCTTCTACGGCGATCCGCAGGCCGCGACCTTCCAGGCCCTGCGCGCCGCCCACAAGGTCGAAGGCATGCCGGTCAGCATCATCGTCGACAAGGCCGGCTGCGAGCTCGGCATCATCCAGGGCCCGGCCGACTGGGCGAGCACTGACGCGAAAGCGCTGATGAAGGCGGCGATCGGCCGCTGAACCGGTCGCCGCCGCCTGTTCGGCTCCCTATCCCGCCGCGGTGGCGCCGGCCGCGACGGAAGGAGCCTCGCCACGCGCTTCGACATGTAGCGGCGGAGCCTTGCCCTGCTTGTCCTCGCCCATATAGAGCGTGACGTGCGGAAACGGGATTTCGATGCCGCGCCGGTCGAAGATTTCCTTGATCAGCTCGTTATACGCGCGGCCGGCAGCCCACTGCGCGCCGGGCAGCGTCTTGATGCGCGCCCTCACCGTGATCGCGGAATCGGCGAAAGCCGTGATGCCCTGCATGTCCAGCGGCCCTATGATCTTCTCGCCATGCTCGGTCTCCCGGAGCCGCTCGAAGGCCTCCTCCATCGCCTCCTTCACCTCCGAGATGTTCTCACGATAGGCCACGCCGATCTCGGCCACATGGAAGGAGAAGCCGCGCATCATGTTGGAGACATGATCGACCGAGGAGAACGGGATGAGATGAACGGTGCCATCGAGCGAGCGGATCGTCACCGAGCGGATGGTCAGCCGCTCGACCACGCCGGACTTGCTGCCGACCTGCACCACGTCGCCCTCGTTCATCACGTTCTCGAACTGGATGAAGACGCCGGTGATGATGTCCTGCACGAGCTTTTGCGCACCGAAACCAATCGCCAGGCCGAGAACGCCGGCGCCGGCGAGCAGCGGCGCGATGTTGAGCCCGAGCTGCGCCAGAACCAGCATCAACACCAGCACAGCGAGCGCCACGGTGAAGGCATTGCGGAAGAGCGCGAGCAGCGTCTTCTCGCGCGCCGTCGGCACGGTGCCAAAGTCCGGATTGAGCCGGTACTCGACCCAGGACAGCATGGCGACATAGATCGCCAGCCCGATGAGCGTGATCAACGCGGCCGAGACCAGCGCGCCCGCAAGCCGCTGGCCCGAGGCGCTCGATAGCCAGGCCAGGATGTCGAGCAGGTACCAGGCCTGGGCGATCATCAGCAGCACGGCGAGCAGGATCAGCATGCGCACGACCTGCATCACGCGCGGCGCGAAAGCCTGCAGGCGTGTCTCAAGCAATGGCAGGCGCATCCGCACATCCTCCGGCAGGCGCACGCTGACATTCACCAGCCGCGAGACGAAGGCGATTACCAGGCCACCGGCGACACCGATGACGACGGACTCCACGGTGGCACCGAGCACGAAGGGCAGCGCGCGCAGCGGGTTGACCAGCCAGACGAAGAACACACCGACGAGATAGAGGATTGCCACGACGTGCCAGAACTGCCCGGCAAGGTGGCTGGCCTGCGCCAGCAGATCCTGCCGGCCCGACTCCCGGGCTGCGAACAAGCGGCGCCTGACCTGAACGCGATTCTGCAAGATGATGATGATCGTGATCACAAGAGCACCCATCACAATGAGTGTCTTGAGCGCCTGAACCGGCGCCGGCGGCAGATAGAGAGCGAGGACTGGCGCGACGAACAGGAAAGTGTAGCCCAGCAGCGAGACCAGCCGCGCCAGCCAGAAATACCAGTAAGCGGCGGTGGTGTCGTCGAGCGGCATCAATCGCAACGCCGGATGACGCGGTTCCAGAACCGCCCGCATCGCCACCTTGACGAACTCGACAGCCAGGAAGGCGTTGAGCAGCAGCGTCTGTTCCAGCGTGATACGCCCGGTTGTGCCCACCAGGTTGAGGACCAGCAGGTAGCCCGCCCCCCAGGCGAGCGCGACGCCTGCCAGATCAACAGCGACCGCGACCAGCAGGCCGAGCGTGCGCGCCGGCCAGGAAAGGCCAGCGA
>JAEWKP010000412.1 GCA_023393655.1 Pseudomonadota bacterium
CGCGGAGAACTCGTCGGCGAAGGCTTCGAGACGGCCTTGGGCCTTGGCGACCTCGGCCTGGAGCTTGTTGTAGGCCATCAGCGCGGGAATCGCGGCGAAGAGGCCGATCGCCGTGGCGAAGAGCGCCTCGGCGATGCCGGGCGCGACGCCCGCGAGCGAGGAATTCTTGGAGACCGCGATGGCGGTGAACGAGGTCATGATGCCCCAGACCGTGCCGAACAGGCCGATGAAGGGCGCCGCCGAGGCGATGGTCGAGAGCACGAGCAGCTTCGATTCGAGCCGCTCGGTCTCGCGCTGGATGGTGACGTCGAGCACCTTGTCGATGCGCTGCGACAGGCTGGCGACCGAGCGCCCGCCATTCTCGAAGGAGCGCTTCCATTCGCGCATCGCCGCGACGAAGACGGCGGCCATGTCGTTGACCGGCTTGCCGGCGAGGTCGCGATAGAGTTCCTCCAGCGAGCGGCCGGACCAGAACACCTCCTCGAAGGCGTCCATGTCGCGGCGGGTACGCCGATAGAGCAGGGTCTTGTCGACGATGATCGACCAGCACCAGACCGAGGCGCCGATCAGGCCCATCATGACCAGCTTGACGACGATATGTGCGTGCCAGAACAGCGTCCAGAACGACATGTCGATCTGCGGCGCGGCCTGCGCGACGTCGGCGGGGTTCATCCTGTCATCCTTCTCACCCAGGCGGTGCGCCGTTGCTGGACGCCGCAAGGCTCCAGCCCCGGTCCAAACCCCGCCGCTTGCGTCGCGGGAGCCCCACGCCGCCGCCCGATCCGCGATCCGGGGAAATGCCGTACCCCTCCAATCGCGCGTGAATCCGGCGAAAGATGGGCCGAAACGGGGTTTCCCACGGAACGCATGCTCCAGACCGAGTTAAGCATCCGGCAAGGTTAATGTCGGGTATACGTGGGGACCGGGAGGGAGCGAAGTTTCGGGAAGCCGGCTATTCGTCGTCTGGCTGGCCATGCTTGAAACGCAGTGAGATCGCGGGCGGCGCGCTGGAGGCAGGCCCCGAAAACAGAGTGCTTGACAGAAAATTTCAATTTGCAGATCTGTGCAGGCCTTCAAGACGGGAAGGCCAATAAAGATCATGAACTATTTTCCGTATGTCGGCTCCGGGCCGTATTGTTACGCCAATTCATTTTCGATGATGTTCGGCGAGGCGTCCCTGTCTCCCTCCGTCATTGAATTCGCGACGGGAAGTCCTTTCGGCATGCAATTGCATGGCGGGGCGATGCCATTCTTCGATCCCTATGGCTGGGCGCCGGAAGCGGGTTTCGAGGACGCGCTGGCGGCCATGGGCTGGACCTCCGTCGTCACGAGGGGCAGTAGCGAGGAAGAGGCACTCGCCCGGCTGACGGAAGCTCTTGCTGTGGGACCGGTCTGGATCGGGCCGGTCGAAATGGGCCATCTGCACCATCAGCCCGGCATGCGCGGGGCGATCGGTGCCGATCACTATGTCGTCGTGCTCGCCTTGCGTGAAGGCATGGTCGAGATGCACGATCCGCAAGGTTATCCGCATGCGACACTGCCGCTTGCCGAATTCATGGCGGCCTGGCGCGGCGAGACGGTGGATTACGGCGAGCCCTTCACGATGCGGACGGGCTTCCGGCGCATCGAGATCGTGCCTGAGGAGGAGGCGATCCGGCGGGCGCTTTCCGCGGGTATTCGCTGGCTCGCCATGGACCGAGAGCTCCGGCCGCCGGCGGGGACGCTCGGCAACGAATCGGCGGCACTCGTCTTGGCGGAGCGTGTCGCGGCCGGCTGCGACGACGACCTCAGGGGTCACCTCATCCACTTCGCGGTGCGCGTCGGCGCGCGGCGGGCTGCCGATGCCGCGCGCTGCCTGACACGGATCGGGCTCGATGAAGCTGCCGCCATCATGGGGCGCCAGGCGCAGTTGATCGGCGCCCTGCAATATCCGCTGGTCGCCGGGGATGACGCAGCGGCGGCGGCTCACCTGAGGGCGTTGGCGCCGACCTATCGCGAAATGCTCGCTGTGCTGGAACCGGCCGTCGCTTCATAGCGACGCGGTTGCGAAGCAGAAGGCCCGCTCCGGCAAGGGCGGGACCGTCCTGATCAAACCGATGGCTCAGGCGGCGGCCGGTGCGGGCCGGCGAGGGCTAGGGCGGTGACATGATGCGGGCTTTCGCGGAGAGTCTGTGCGAGCCTGACCAAGCGACACTGCAGGAATGTCCCGTTGGGGAAGGGGTGTGCCCTGATAAGAATCTGACTGAAATCTTCGTCGAAACGCACTACGACTGCTTTCGCGGCTGGCACCCGCATCAAGACAGGAAAAATGAACCGGATTGCTTTCTGAAGGGAGGGATTCCCATGTCGAAGTGTATCGGTCTGATCGTCGCCATTTCAATTGCAGTGGGCGTGGCTGGTTGCGCCACCGGTCCCGAGATCTCTACTCAAACCGTTATCGTCGCCGGGGTGGGGCCCGTCGCTATCGAGCGCCTTAATGTCCGGGTCGTGTCGATTGACCGACCCAATCGGTCCGTCATCGTCGAGCAGCGCGGCCATACCTGGCTCGTCGATGTTCCGCCTGTCTTCGGCAATCTCGAGAACATCCGCGAAGGAGACATGGTCGATATCAGCCGCGTGGAGGGCGTCGTGGTCGAGGTCAGGCCCAACAGGCGCGGTGCCAAGCCCGGGATCACCTATACCGAGATGGCGCAAGGAGGGACGTTCCAGAACCTGCCGGAGCGATTCGTCGCCCGCTCGGTAAAGCTGACCGCCCAGTTCGAGCGCTTCGATGCGGCCAGCGGCGTGGTGAGCTATGTCGGCCCTCTGGGCCCGCGTTCGCTGACCGTTACAGATCCTGCGGTGAAGGCCAGGCTGCAGAAGTTCAGGCGGGGAGACATGGTCGACCTGAGCTTCGAAGAGGGCTTCTACATCACGCTCAGATGACGTCCGGTTCGCTCCACGCTTCGGCATAAGCAGCCTGCGATCGGCTGCGAGGCGTGTTTGCGGTCCGATCTCTTGCCCGGCTCACGGAAAAGCCCGCCCCGGTGGACTGGGGCGGGCTGGAAGTTTGGCCGGTACGCGCGGCGTCAGGCGGCGCCGGGCTGGGCCGGGGTGTTGGCCGGCGGGTTGTTGCGGCGCTCGTTCATGAACTGATCGAACTCGGCCTTGTCGCGGGCCATGCGCAGGCGGCCCAGGAAGTCGTGGAACTCGCGCTGTTCGTCCTCGAGACGGCGCAGCGTCTCGTCGCGGTATTCGTCGAAGGCGCGGTTGCCGCTGGTCGGGCCACCGCGGCCACCCCAACCACCAAAGCCGCCACCGAAGCGACCCTCGCGGCCGGTCATGCGCTCGCGCAGGCGGTCCATCTTGCCCTGCAGGCGGTTCATCCGGTGCTCGTACCGGTCTCCGGCATATCCACAACCCATGCGTCCACTCCAGAAAAGAAAGGCCAGGGTCGCCAGACCCAAGGGCCAGAACAGGATGAAGCCGAGAACCGCGAAGGCGATCCAGGCACCCTTTCCATATTCGTCCAGTTTCTCGACGATCGGCATTGCTCCCTCACCATCCATGAACGTGAATGTAAATCACATTTACATAGATGCGCCTGACCCTGCCGCTTGTCAAGAACGCGGCTCGCGAAAATGATTCAGTCGGGCTTCGAAGGGCTGCCGCGGCCGATGCCGAGGCCCTGAAGATAGATCAGCGTGCCGGCCTCCAGCAGGTCGGCAGCCGACATCGGCAAGGGGCGGCGGCCACCATCGGCGCGGCCGAACAAGGCGGCAATGCCATGCGACATCGCCCAGATATGCAGCGCCATCATCAGGGCAGGCGGGCGCTTGCCCTGCGGCAATTGCGCGATCAGGGCCTCGGACGCCTGGCGCAGGCAGGCGAAGGCGCTGTCGGCGGCGGCACGCAGCTCGGTGCTGGCATCCAGCGGTACGCCGGCCTCGAACATTGCCGAGTAATAGGCGGGCTCGTCATGGGCGAAGGCGAGATAGGCGCGGCCGAGCCGGTGGAACGCGGCTTCGGGATCGGGCCGGCCCTGGTCCCAGGCGCGCGACAACGCCGCCTCGAAGGCCTGGAAGCCGCGGGCCGCGACATCAGCCAAAAGTTCGTCGCGATCGCGGAAATGGCGATAGGGCGCGGCCGGGCTGACGCCGGCCATGCGAGCGGCCTCGGCGAAGGTGAAGCCGTTCGGCCCCTTCTCCCGGATCAACCCGAGCGCGGCCCGCACCAGCTCCTCCTTGAGGTTGCCGTGGTGATAGCCGCGGGGTGTCTCGGGGCGTTCGCGCTTCCAGCTCATGTAAGGAGCGCTAACATGAGCGCGGGCGTCGCGTCGACTGTTGCGCGCGCTCAGTCGTCGAGCATCAACCGTTTGCGCAAACCATCCGGAATGCGCCGTGCCCGGCCGCCGCCGACGCAGGCGACCATGACCTGTGCGGTGATCAGCACCTCCTCGCCGCGCAGCACGCGCTGTTCGAGGTCCATGGTGGCGCCGCGGGCCGCGATCGAGCGGGTCTCGACGGTCAACAGATCGTCCATCACCGCGGGCCGCAGGAAATCGATGCTCATCTTGCGCACAGCGAAGCCGAGCGCCGTCTCGCCGTCGAAGAGCTCGCGCTGCTCGACGCCAAGCGCGCGGATCAGTTCGGTGCGGCCGCGCTCCATGAAACGCAGTTAGGAGGCGTGATAGACGACGCCGGAAAAATCGGTGTCCTCGTAATAGACGCGGACCTCGATGCGATGGACCCTGCTCATGGTGCTCCGGAGCGGTTTTGAATGCTTGCCGCTGCCATAAACCAGGAGAGGCAGCTTCGGAAAGGCTGGAACTGCTCCGCCCGAGAAGCGTTGCCCGTTGCGTGATCACAGCAAGGGAGACCTGTCATGGCGCAATCCAGCAAGGCGACCGCGCGGCTGCTCGACAAGGCCGAGGCCGATCTCGTCGCCCGAAGCCAGCGTGGTGCGATCGGGGCTGTCCCGGACGATGAATTGCGCGACCTCGCCGCCAAGCTGCGCGAGCGCCGCGACAAGGCGCGCGACGGTGCGCGGCGCCAGAAGCGCGAGATGCGCGGCAAGGCCGAGCCGAAGGGCGCCAAAGCCGCCAGCGACAACAGCGGCACCAAGGCCAAGGCCGATGCGTTGACGGCAGCGCTGAAGCGCGTCGGTGCCGAGCGCACACGCCGGGCGGAGAAGGCGAAGCTGCCGAGCCAGCGCAGCCTCGCGCGCAAGGCACTCGCGCTGAAGCAGCGGCAGCTTGCGGCCGAGCGGCCCGTCAGCCGCACCGCGAGCAAGGGCATGCGCCCGGTGGAAAATCCCAAGGCGGCGAAATCCGGCGCATTGAACGATGCCGGGGCGCGGCCCGCGCTGATGCGCTCGAAGATCGCGCGTCAGTCGTAGCCCGATAGCAGGCCCTGCCGGCGCTCAGCGCTTGCAGGGCTTGTTCATGAAGGAGCCGCAATCATAGGGCTTCGACAGCTCGTCGCGCACCGAATAGTCCTTGCCTTCGACGCGGTTGACGATGTCGTCGATGCGCCAGCCGCCGCCTTCCGAGACCATACGGAAGCGCACTGTGACCGGCTGCCTGAAGCTGCGGAAGGCGGCGCTGACCAGAGCGCGGCCGTTCGCGGGCTTCTCGATGACGGTGACCTTGAGGCTCTTCACCTCGCCGTCCTGGCCGTTGATGAAGGGGTCCGCGCCGATATGGCCGATCTCGCCGGCCTCATCCTGATAGAGATCGTCGCGGGCGAAGAGGGCGGCGAGGCTCTTGCTCATCAGCCTGTCGCGATGCGGCGGGCGCCAGGGCGGCTCGCCCGAGGCGGCCAGCGTCTTCACCGTGATCGCATAGGCATCCTTCACTGGCCCGTCCGGCGTGGTGTCGGCAGCGAAGGCCGCGCCACCGGCCAGCAGGCCGAGGGCAAGCAAAGCCGATGCGGTGAAGCGAGAGGCGGACATGCACGGACTCCGAAAGCGATCGATCCGATGCGATCAAGCGCGAAGGACGCAAGGCTTGCGTCCTTCATATGCGGGACGATAGCCCGATCCTATTCGCCGTCCTCTCCATCCCCGAACAGTCCGAACTGGGCCGTCTCGCGCGAAGGCTCGGGCATGCCGAGATGGCGGAAGGCGTGCGGCGTCAGCAGGCGCCCGCGCGGGGTGCGCTGGATGAAGCCCTGCTGGAGCAGGAAGGGCTCGATGATCTCCTCGATCGCGTCGCGCGGCTCGGAGAGCGATGCGGCGATGGTCTCGATCCCGACCGGGCCGCCGCCGAAATTGATCGCGACGGTGGTGAGATAGCGCCGGTCCATCTGGTCGAGGCCGATGGCGTCGACATCGAGCAGCGAGAGCGCCTTGTCGGCGACCTTGCGGGTGACGATCGGGTCGCCGTCGACGATGGCGAAGTCGCGCACGCGCCGGAGCAGGCGCCCGGCGATGCGCGGCGTGCCGCGGGAGCGCTTGGCGATCTCGTTGGCGCCGTCGTCGGACATCGGTACGCCGAGCACGCGGGCGCCGCGGGCGACGATGCCCTGCAATTCCTCGACCGTGTAGAATTGCAGCCGGATCGGGATGCCGAAGCGGTCGCGTAAGGGCGTGGTCAAAAGGCCGGCGCGGGTGGTGGCGCCGACGAGGGTGAACTTGGGCAGGTCGATCTTGACCGAGCGCGCGGCCGGGCCTTCGCCGATGATCAGGTCGAGCTGGTAATCCTCCATCGCCGGATAGAGGATTTCCTCGACCGCCGGGTTGAGGCGGTGGATCTCGTCGATGAAGAGCACGTCGCGCTCTTCGAGATTGGTGAGCTGGGCGGCGAGGTCGCCGGCCTTGGCGATGACCGGGCCGGAGGTCGAGCGGAAATTGACGCCGAGCTCGCGTGAGACGATCTGCGCCAGCGTCGTCTTGCCGAGGCCGGGCGGGCCGACGAAGAGGACATGGTCGAGCGCGTCTCCGCGGCTCTTGGCGGCGTTGATGAAGACCTGAAGATTGGCGCGCGCCGCCGCCTGGCCGGTGAAATCGGACAGCGAAAGCGGACGCAGCGAGGTCTCGCTGTCGTCGTCGCGGCGATCGGCCGTCATCAGGCCGGAGCGTTTTGGTTCGCTCACAGCGCGATCTCCAGCTCGATGGCGTCGTGTATCGGAATGTCCTTGTACCCCGTCTTGATGATGCCGGGCACGACCGAGCGATAGGCGTCGATCGCCTCGAGATAAAGCCCGGAGAGGCGGAAGCCGCGGCGCTGGTAGAAGGTCATGCCGGGCATGTTGTCATTGGTCAGCATGGCCTTGAGTTTGCTGGCACCGGCCTTGCGCGCGGCGAAGATGATGGCGTCGAGCATGCGAATGGCGACGCCTTCGCCTGGCTTCAGCGAATGGAGTGCGCAGAGATAGGCGCTGTCGCCCCGCACCGTCCAGCTCGCCAGCGCCGCGGTCTTGCCCGAGCTGTCGAACAGGCCGAGCGCATCGATCTCGGCGACGTCGTAGACATGCAGGCCGATCATCATGCTGTGCGAACCCCAGCTCGCCAGCATGATGCGGCAAAGCTCGGTCTTGTCGGTGACGACGCGCAATTGAAGCTCGTCGGGCGCCTCGCTCACTTCGCCAGCTCCTTCAGGCCCAGCTTGATGAGCTGGGCCGTGCCGGCACCATCGCCGGCGGCCTTGGCGGCAGCCGCCACGGCGGCCACCGCCTGCGCCTGAGGATAGCCGAGATTGGCGAGCGCGGACACGGCGTCGGCGATCGGCTGCGGCAGCTTCCTGTCCTCCAACGCGCCCGCGAGCTGCGCCACGCCCGGATCGATATGGCCGAAGGCCGGGGCCTTGTCCTTGAGCTCGGCGCAGAGGCGTTGCGCCAGCTTGGGGCCGACGCCGGGCGCGCGCGCGACCGCCGCCTTGTCGTTGGTGGCGATGGCGGTGGCGAGCGCGCCCGGCTCAAGCGTCGAGAGGATCGCGAGCGCGACCTTGGCGCCGACACCCTGCACGACCTGCATCAGGCGGAACCAGTCGCGCTCATTGTCGGACATGAAGCCGTAGAGGCGGATCGCATCCTCGCGGACATGGGTCTCGATCGAGAGTGCGGCCGCCTCGCCGGGCTGGGGCAGGCGCTGGAGCGTGCGCGCCGAGCACTGCACGACATAGCCGACGCCCTGGACGTCGATGATGACATGGTCCTCGCCATAGGAATCGATCAGGCCCTTGAGCTTGCCGATCATCGTCTCGTTCCCCCGGCCGTCTTCATCAACCCGCCACGCGCATCTGCGCGACCAGTGCCTTCATGCCGCGATGCTGGGCATGGCAGATCGCCACGGCGAGCGCGTCCGCCGCGTCGGCCGAGGAGGTCTCGGCCTTGGGCAGGAGCACGCGGATCATCGCCTGGACCTGCTTCTTGTCGGCATGGCCCACGCCGACCACGGTCTTCTTGACGAGATTGGCGGCGTATTCCGCGACATCGAGCCCGGCCAGCGCCGGCACGACCAGCGCGATGCCACGGGCCTGGCCGAGCTTCAGCGCCGATTGGGGATCGCGGTTGATGAAGGTCTCCTCGACGGCGGCCTCATGCGGGCGATGCGCGGCAAGGACCTTGTTCAGGCCCTCGTGCAATTGCCGCAGGCGCTGGCCGAGGGAGAGGGAGCCGTCGCTCTCGATGCAGCCGCAGGCGACGAAGGAGAGCTTGCTGCCTTCCGAGAT
>JAEWKP010000425.1 GCA_023393655.1 Pseudomonadota bacterium
GTCGAGGATCAGGGTGCGGGCGGCCGTGCCCATTCGATCCAGCTCGTCTCCGGCTCCGCGACCGGCACCTGGCGCGTCCTCGCCTATTCCGACCCGAAGGGCCAGGCGATCGGCGAGACCTCCTTCCTCGTCGAAGACTATGTGCCCGAGCGGCTGGAACTGACGCTGACGCCGAAGGCGCCGTTGCTCCAGGCCGGCGAGCCGGCCGAGCTCGACGTCAACGCGCGCTATCTCTACGGCGCGCCGGGCTCCGAGCTCGACGTCACGGGCGCGATGACGATCCGCGCCGCCGAGGCCAGCGCCATCCCCGGCTTCAAGGACTATCAGGTCGGCCTCACCGACGAGGAATTCGAGCCGGTCCAGAGCGAGTTCGAGGAGAGCGCCACGACCGATGCCGCCGGCAAGGCGGTGATCTCCAACCCGGTCCAGCAGCCCGACACCAACCGCCCGCTCGAGGTCGAGATGACCGTGCGCGTCGGCGAGCCCGGCGGGCGTGCCATCGCCCGCTCGGTCACCCTGCCGATCGTGCCCAAGGGCGCCGCCATCGGCGTGAAGAAGCTGTTCAAGGACGGCGATCTCGGCAGCGGCCAGACCGCGACCTTCGAAGTCATCATGGCGACCGGGGACGGCAAGCGCCTCGCCCGGCCCGGCGTGAAATGGGTGCTGTCGAAGGTCCGCCGCAACTACCAGTGGTTCTTCCAGGACGGCCGCTGGAACTACGAGGGCGTCAAGACCACCCGTCGCGTCGCCGATGGCGAGATCGCGGTGGCGGAAGCCGCTGGCGCGAAGATCGCCGCGCCGGTCGAATGGGGCAATTACCGGCTCGACGTGACCTCGGACGGCGTTGAGGCGGCCGAGACCTCGGTCTCCTTCAGCGTCGGCTACGAGAGCGACAAGACGGCAGATACACCGGATGTGCTCGACGTCGCGCTCGACAAGGCCTCCTACGCCGATGGCGAGAGCCTGCAGGTCCGCCTCTCCCCGCGCTTCGCCGGCAAGGCGACGCTCGCCGTCGTCACCGACAAGGTCGCGGATATCCGCACCATCGACATTACCGAGGGCGGCACCTCGGCCAGCATTCCGGTGAAGGCCGAGTGGGGCGCCAGCGCCTATCTCGTCGTGCTCGCCCACCGCCCGATGGACGCCGCCGCCAAACGGCTGCCCGGCCGCGCCATCGGCCTGTCCTGGTTCCAGATCGGCAAGGAGACGCGCACGCTGGCGCTCGATCTCGGCGCGCCAAAGCTGGTGCGTCCGCTCACGACGCTGTCGCTTCCGGTCAAGGTCAGCGGCATGCAGGCTGGCGAGGAGGCCTATGTCACGCTCGCCGCCGTCGATATCGGCATTCTCAACCTGACCCGTTACGAGAGCCCTGATCCCAGCAAGTTCTTCTTCGGCCAGCGCCAGCTCGGGCACGAATTGCGCGACCTCTACGGGCTGCTGATCGACGGGATGCAAGGCACCCGCGGTGCGATCCGCACCGGCGGCGACGCCGCGCCCCAGATGGACGGCGAGAAGCCGACGCAGGAGCCACTCGCCCGCTATTCCGGCGTGATCAAGGTCGGGGCAGACGGTACGGCGAAGATCGATTTCGACATGCCGGCCTTCAACGGCTCGGTGCGCGTCATGGGCGGCGCCTGGTCGGCTGGGCGCACCGGCCAGGCCAGCGCCGACGTGATCGTGCGCGACCAGATCGTCGCCCAGGCGACGCTGCCGCGCTTCCTCGCCATCGGCGACCAGTCGCGCTTCCACCTTCAGGTCGACAATGTCGAGGGGCCGGCCGGCGCCTATACCGTCGATCTCGACGTCAAGGGCCCCGTCCTGGTCGCTGCCGACGCCACCCGCCGCACCATGCAGCTCGGCGCCGGCGCCAAGACGCAGATGACGATCCCCGTCACCGCCGCCGGGCTCGGTCGCGCCGAGTTCGACGTGCGCGTCTCCGGCCCGAACGGACTCAGTACGGTGCAGAACCTCGCCGTACGTGTGCAGCCCTCAGCGGCGACGATCGCGCGCCGGATCGTCCGCGCAATCCCCGGCAATGGCGGGGCGATCACCGTCTCCTCGGACCTGCTCGCCGATCTCGTGCCGAATTCCGGCCAGGTCTCGGTCACGGTCTCGCCCTTCGGCTCGCTCGACGTGCCGGCCCTGCTCAAGGCGCTCGATCGCTATCCCTATGGCTGCACCGAGCAGACCGTCTCGCGCGCTTTGCCGCTGCTGGCCGTCAACCAGCTCGCCTCGCTGGAGCAGCTCGCTTTGGACGACAAGGCCGACGAGCGCGTCCAGAACGCGATCGAGCGGGTGCTGGCCCGGCAGGGTGGCAACGGCTCCTTCGGCCTCTGGGGCGTCGGCGGCGAGGATCTCTGGCTCGACGCCTTCGTCGCGGACTTCCTGACGCGGGCCCGCGAGAAGCAGTTCGCGGTGCCGCAGATCGCCTTCAATCTCGCGCTCGACCGCCTGCGCAACCAGGTCGTCAACACCGGCGAGATCAACAAGGAGGAAGCCGCCGGCATCGCCTATGCGCTCTATGTGCTCGCCCGCAACGGCCGGCCGGTGATGGGGGACCTGCGCTATCTCGCCGATAATAAGCTCGGCGATTTCGCGACGCCGCTGGCCCGCGCCCAGATCGGCGCGGCGCTCTCGGCACTGGGCGATCGCGGCCGCGGCCGCGCCGCCTTCGGC
>JAEWKP010000021.1 GCA_023393655.1 Pseudomonadota bacterium
TGACGCGCGACCCCCGGCCTAATAACAAACGAAGCCGCCGCCGGGATGCCGGCGGCGGCTTTTGCTTGGTTGTCGTACGCCTTATTCGGCAGGGGTCATCAAGGGCTCGTCGAGGAAGTCGGGCAACTGGCCGGACAGCGCGGCCTTGAGGCGGTTCTCGTCGAGCTCGCCTTCCCAGCGCGCCACCACGATCGTGGCAACGGCGTTGCCGATGAAGTTGGTGACCGCGCGGCATTCCGACATGAAGCGGTCGATGCCGAGGATCAGCGCCATGCCGGCGACCGGCACGGCCGGGACGACCGAAAGCGGCGCGGCGAGCGTGATGAAGCCCGCGCCGGTGATGCCGGCCGCGCCTTTCGAGGAGAGCATCGCGACGAGCAGCAGCAGGATCTGGTCGCCGAGCGGCAGGTGGATATCCATTGCCTGGGCGATGAACAGGGCCGCGAGCGTCATGTAGATATTCGTGCCGTCGAGATTGAAGGAGTAGCCGGTCGGGATGACCAGCCCGACGACCGAGCGCTTGCAGCCGGCGGCTTCCATCTTTTCCATCAGGCTCGGCAGCGCCGCTTCCGAGGACGAGGTGCCGACGACGAGGAGGATCTCGTCCTTGATGTAGCGGATCAGCGCCAGGATCGAGAAGCCGTTATAGCGGGCGACGGCGCCGAGCACGACCAGCACGAAGACCGCCGCCGTGATGTAGAAGGTCAGGATCAGGAAGGCGAGATTGGCGACCGAGCCGATGCCGTAGCGGCCGATGGTGAAGGCCATCGCGCCGAAGGCGCCGATCGGGGCGGCCTTCATCAGGATCGCGACCAGCTTGAAGATCGGGGTCGAGAGCGCCTGCAGGAAGTCGAGCACCGGCTTGCCGCGCTCGCCGACCATCGCCAGCGACAGGCCGAAGAGCACCGAGAAGAACAGCACCTGCAGGATGTCGCCGGAGGCGAAGGCGCCGACGATCGTGTCCGGGATGATATTCTGCAGGAAGCCGACGATGCTCGTGTCATGCGCCTTGGCGGCGTAGCCCTAAACGGCCTTGGCATCGAGGCTGGCGGGGTTGATGTGCAGGCCGGCGCCGGGCTGGATCAGGTTGCCGATGATGAGGCCGACGATCAGCGCCAGCGTCGAGAAGCACAGGAAATAGATCATCGCCTTGCCGGCGACGCGCCCGACCTTCTTCATGTCGGTCATGCCGGCGATGCCGGTCGAGACCGTCAGGAAGATCACCGGCGCGATGATCATCTTCACCAGCTTGATGAAGGCATCGCCGAGCGGCTTCAGGGCGGCGCCCTGTTCCGGCCAGAAATGGCCGAGCAGGATGCCCGCCGCGATGGCGAACAGCACCTGCACATAGAGGTGCTGGTAGAATTTTCGAGGATGCGCCGGGTGAGCGGGCGCGATGATCGGGGTCGCCATGGTCTGCTCCTTGGGTCGGCGGTCGTGTTGGTTTTGTTCGAAACCGCTGCCCTTCTTTCGCAACCCGTGTGCCAACCGGTGGACGCAAAGATAATTCAATAAAATCAATATTTTCCGCGTAAATTTGGAATCGGCTCGCGAGCGTCGCAGGCGGAAATCCGCACGCGGCCTCTTGATTTGTGCGGGATTCCGCACAACGACAGACTATGAGCCGCGCCGGGCGTGATCCGTGGAAAAGTGCCGTGACGCTGCGCTGGCTGGTCTTCGGACTGGTCGTCGCAGGGCTGGCCATCGCCTCGCTCTTCGCCGCCGGCGAGATCGGTCGCAGCCGCGCCATCGCTGCGACGGAGGGCCGGGCGACGGATGGCGGCACGCTGGCGCTCGCGATCCTGCGTGGCGAACTGGAGAAGCAGCGCGCGCTCCCGGTCATCCTGGCGCGTGATCCCGATGTCAGGCAGGCCCTGACCGGCGGCAGCCGCCACGGGCTCGACCTCAAGCTGCAGGCGATCGCGAAGGAGGCCCGGGCAGCGGTGATCTACCTGCTCGGCCCGGACGGTGTCGCAATCGCGGCCAGCAACTGGAACGAGCCGACCAGCTTCGTCGGCAACGACTACAGCTTCCGCGACTATTTCAGGGGCGCCGTCGCGAATGGCGCGGCCGAGCAGTTCGCGCTGGGCACCGTCAGCCAGCGCCCCGGCCTCTATGTCACCCGGCGGATCGAGGAGGGCGGCCGCAGCCTCGGCGTCATCGTCGTCAAGGCCGAGTTCGACCGCGTCGAGGCCGATTGGCGCGCACTCGGCGGCCAGACCTATGTCGTCGACAGGCGCGGCGTCGTGCTGCTCTCGACGGTCGAGGACTGGCGTTTCGGGGTCGAGGCGCCACTCGATCCGGCGACCGCGGCCGCGATCCGGGATTCCCTCCAGTTCGGCACCGCGCCGTTGACCTTGCTGCCCTTGCAGGAGCGCGGCGATCTCGTTCAGGGCGCCGGCGCCTTCGCCGGCCGCTATGTCCGCATCCGCCAGCCGGTCGCGACGACGGACTGGCTGCTGGAAGTGCTCCAGCCCGTCGATGCCGCGATCATGGCAGGGCGCTCGCAATCGCAGGCGCTGGTCGCGCTCCTGCTGATGCCGGGAGCGGCGCTGGCCGGCTTCGCGCTCTATCGCCGCCAGCGCAACCTCGCCCGGCAGGAGGCCGATGCCCGCTCCAAGGCCGAGCTGGAAGAGCGCGTCGCAGAGCGCACGGCGGAGCTTGCCGGCGCCAATGAACGTCTCGTGGCCGAGATGGCGAAGCGCACACGGGCGCAGGAACGCCTGTCCAACCTTCGCGAGGAACTGGCCAAGGCCAACCGCCTCGCGACGCTCGGCCAGATCACGGCCGGTGTCGCGCATGAGATCAACCAGCCCTTGGCGGCGTTGCGAACCTATGCCGAGAACGCCCGCACCTTCCTCGAGCGCTCGGAGCCAGCGGATGCGGACGGCGCGCTGGTTCGCATCGTCTCGCTGACGGACCGGATCGGCGCGATCACCGAGACGCTGCGCGGCTTCGCCCGGCGCAGCAAGGAGCCGCTCGCCCCGGTCCCGATCGGCACGATCATCGAGGGCGCCCTGACCCTGCTCGAAGGCCCCTTGCGTCAGGCCGGCGTGACGCCGCTCGTCACCGTCCCGCCGGAGCAAGTCCATGTCATCGCCCGCCCGATCGAGCTGGAACAGGTCTTCGTCAACCTGCTGCGCAATGCGATCGAGGCCCTGATGGAAGGCGGGCAGGGCGGCGAGCCTGCATTGGCTATTACGGTCACGCCAGAGGATGAGCGGGTCGAGATCGCGATCACGGATCGCGGGCCCGGCCTGTCGGAGCAGGCGCTGGCGCAGCTCTTCACCCCGTTCAGCACCTCGAAGCCCATGGGGCTGGGCCTCGGGCTGGTGATCTCACAGGACATGATCGTTTCCTTCGGCGGCACCTTGACCGCGACGAGCCGGCCCGGCGCCGGCGCCAGCTTCGTCATCACTCTCGAAAGGGCGGCGGCATGAGCGATTCCGCGGGCTCCATCGCTGAGATCGAAGTCTCCTTCGTCGATGACGATCCCGACCTGCGCGACGCCAATGTCCAGGCTTTGCGCCTAGCCGGATTCTCGGCGGTGGCGCTGCCGTCGGGCGAGGCGGCGCTGGCGCGAATCGGGCCGGACTATGCCGGTATCGTCGTCACCGATATCCGCATGCCCGGCATGGACGGGATCGAACTGTTCCGACGCCTGCGGGCGCTCGATCCCGATATTCCCGTGATCATGATTTCCGGCCATGCCGATATCGCCACCGCCGTCGGCGCGATGAGCGAGGGGGCCTATGACTTCATCGCCAAGCCCTATGCCGGCGAGCGCCTCGTCGAGACGCTCCGGCGAGCGGCCGAGAAACGCGCGCTCGTCCTCGAGAACCGGCGCCTGCGCGCGCTGGCCGGGCAGGGCGAGGAGGAGACGGCGCTGATCGGCGAGACCGCAGCGATCACGCGTCTGCGCCAGACCATCCGCGAGCTCGCCGATGTCGATGTCGACGTGCTCGTGCTCGGCGAGACCGGGACCGGCAAGGAGGTGGTCGCCAGCCTGCTGCACCGGCTCGGGCGGCGCCGCGAAAAACCTTTCGTGGCGCTGAATTGCGGCGCGCTGCCCGACAGCGTCATCGAGAGCGAATTGTTCGGCTACGAGCCCGGCGCCTTCACCGGCGCGCAGAAAAAGCGGATCGGCCGCATCGAGCATTCCAGCGGCGGCACGCTTTTCCTCGACGAGCTGGAGAGCATGCCGTCCTCGGCGCAGGTCAAGCTCTTGCGCGTACTGGAGATGCGCGAGATCGCCCCGCTCGGCTCGAACGACCTGCGCCGCGTCGACCTCCGCGTCGTGGCCGCGACCAAGGCCGATCTCGCCGATCCCGCCCAGCGCCGCGACTTTCGCGAGGACCTCTATTACCGCCTGAATGTCGTGACGCTGCGCATCCCACCATTGCGTGAGCGCCGCCGCGACATTCCGCTGCTCTTCACGCGGTTTCTTGCCCGAGCGGCGGAAAAGTATCGCCGGCCGGTGCCGACATTGGATCGCGCCGTCGAGCGCCATCTGGTCGAGAATGACTGGCCCGGCAATGTCCGCGAACTCGTTCATTTCGCCGAGCGGGTCGCGCTCGGCCTTCCCAGCGATTTGCCGGTACAGGCGAACCGCTCCGATGCCCCGGTCGCCAGCTTGCCGGATCGCCTCAACGCGATCGAGGCGAACCTGATCCGCGAGGCGCTGGAGGCCAATCGCGGCGATGTCCGCGCGACGCTGGAGACGCTCGGCATCCCCCGCAAGACCTTCTACGACAAGCTCGCCCGCCACGGCATCGACCGGGCGGCCTATGCGATAACGGAGTGAGTGAGACTCACCCGAATAGCGCCTGCGGGTCCGGCGTATAGCGCCCCAGCTTGTCGCGATCGATCGTGACGCCGAGCCCCGGCAGGTCGGGGATCGTCAGCCAGCCCTCGGCATCGAGCGCGAAGGGCTTGGCCAGGATACCGTCGACATAGGGGCTGCCACCGATGAACTCGACGAGATCGGCATCGGGGAAGGCCGCGGCCATCTGCAGGTCGGCGGCGAGGCCGAGCGCCGTGTTCCAGCCGTGGCCGACATATTTGATGCCGAGATCATAGGCCATCCAGGCGATGCGGCGCTGCTCGGAGATGCCGCCGACCTTGGTGACGTCGGGCTGGACGATATCGAGCGCGCCCGTCGTCAGCCACGGAATGAAGCTCTGCCGACGGGTCAGGACCTCGCAGCCGGCGATCGGCACCGGCGAGGAACGGCGCAACTCGCGATAATCGTCGATGGCGTCCGGCCGTACCGGCTCCTCGAACCAGCCCACCTCGTAATCCGCCAGCATCTCGGCGGTGCGCTTGGCCCATTTCAGCCCATGCGGCCAGAGCGCGTCGCTGGCGCCGGCATCGACGAAGAGCTTGGATTTCTCGCCGGCCGCCTCGCGTGCGGCCCGGACGATCGCCTCGTCGAGCTTGACGTCGAGCGCCCGGCCGAACGGCCCCCAGCCGATCTTGAAGGCGCTGAAGCCCTTTTCGCGGTAGCTTGCGACGACATCCTTCATCGCCGCCGGTTCTTCCATCAGGAGCGAACAATAGGGCTGCACGCGCTCGCGATAGCGTCCGCCGAGCAGGCGCCCGACGCTGAGGCCCGTCGCCTGGCCGAGAATGTCCCAGAGCGCGATGTCAATGCCACTGATCGTATGGGTCAGCGTGCCGCCGCGGCCCATCCAGAAGGTGTTCTGGTGCAGCTTCTCGCTGACGAAATCGGGCGAGAGCGCGTCAGTGCCGAGAAAGAGCGGCTCCAGCACCTTGAGGCCGGCCTGGACGAGCCGGCCATCGGTGAAGACGCTGCCATAGCCGGTGAGGCCCTGGTCGGTATGTACCGCGATCAGCGCATGGATCGAATCCTCCGGCCGGATCTCGGCAGACCAGCCACCTTTCGGGCTCTCGCCGAAGAGGGGGGCAGCCTCGATGCGGGTGATGCGGAAGGGCGGAAGCCCCGCCGCCCGGCCGGTTGCGCGCGTCTGGATGGGCTGGTCGTTCACGGCAAATCCCTTTCCTTGCGGCGCTGGGCGACGATGGCCTCGTAATCCATCGCGTGGTTCATGACGGTGATGTGCTCGTCGAGCGTGCGGGTGATCACTGCGATGTCGCCGGCCTCGAAGGCCGCGAGCAGGTCGACATGTTCCTCGACCACGCCGGCCATCGGCTTGCCGAAGGTGGCGAGGCCGAAGATGATCGTGCATTGCGGCGCCAGCGTCTCCCACAGGTCGAAGGTGACGCTGTTGCCGCCGAGCCGGCAGAGCGCGCGGTGGAAGTTGGTATCGGCAACCGCGACGCCATAGGCGCTGCCGCGCGCCGCCATCAGTTCCATCTCGGCGACGGCGCGGCGCAATTCGTCGAGATGATGGCCGCGGTTGCGACCGGCCGCGACGGCGCGCACCACCGCGCTGGCTTCGAGGGCGATGCGCGCCTCGATCAGGTCCGAGACGCGCTCGTTCGTCACGGGACGGAGCCGAATGCCCTTGTAGGGCTCGCTGATCACCACACCCTGGCTCTCGAGCAGGCGCAGCGCCTCGCGCACCGGCACGCGGCTGACGCCCAGCTTGCGGGCGAGATCGACCTCGATGATCCGGTCGCCCGGCAGGATCAATCCGGCGGCGGCTCCGGCAATGATGGCCTCGATCGCGTGGTCGACGAGCGTCTGCGGCTGCAGCGGCTGCCAATCGGGCGCGGCGCTCTTCGCCCGCTCCTGTGTTGCCGTTCCGGCTGCCCGCACTGGTCCGCCCGTATCCGTCATCCGGCTCTCTGCCTCTCGCTTGACAGATCGTATGATCGTATACAATCATACGAAACGCAAGAGCGAGAGGGGTTCGCCATGGCGTCCGAAAGCCGGGTTCGTTGCGAGATTGATTTTGAGGCATCCGGGCGGCAGGCCGGCTACCTGCGGGCGCCCCTGTCGCGCAACACCTCCGGCTGGGGCGTCGTCGAAATCCCCGTGATCAGCGTGAAGAACGGCTCCGGCCCGACCATCCTGTTCACCGGTGGCGTGCATGGCGATGAATACGAGGGCCAGATCGCCGTCTCGCGCCTCGCCCGCAGCCTCGATCCGGCCAAGGTGCAGGGCAGGGTGATCATGATCCCGGCGCTCAACATGCCGGCGGTGCTCAACGACACCCGACTCTCTCCGGTCGACAATCGCGACATGAACCGCTGCTTTCCCGGTAATCCGCGCGGCACCTTCTCCGAGATGCTGGCGCATTTCGTCGACACGGTGGTGCTGCCGCTGGTCGATGTCTCCGTCGACCTTCACACCGCCGGCCATTCCGGCGACTCGGCTCTTTCGACCAACATGCACTATGTCGCCGACGCGAAGTTGCGCGAGCGCACCATGGCGGCGGCGGCAGCCTTTGGCGCGCCCTACAATGTCGTGTTCTGGGGCGTCGACGAGGGCGCGACGTTGACCTCATCGGTCGAGCGGCGCGGCATCCTTTCGCTTGGCACCGAGCTCGGCGGCTGGGGGCGGGTCAATGTCGAGGGCGTGCGCATCGCCGATCGGGCGCTGACCAACATCCTCAAGCATTGCGGCCTGATGGACGGCAAGCCCGACACGAGCCAGCGCGACGGCTCGCCCGGCACCCGCCACATGATGGTGCGCGATGCCGCCGGCTATTCCTTCGCGCCGGCCGGCGGCTTGTTCGAGCCGCGCAACGTCGTCGGCGATATCTGCCGCGCCGGCGATCTCGCGGGCTACCTGCATTTCATCGAGGACATCGACCGCGAGCCGCTGGAGGTGCGCTACCGCCGCGACGGCATGCTCTGGATGTCCGCCGGGCCCGGCCGTGTCCAGCGCGGCGATGCGGTTGCCGTGCTGATGGAGGATTACGACGCGGTGCGCGCTGCCGCCTGACCAAGCTTACGCCTGAACCACCACGTGCCTGACCATCAATCCTGAGGGGACAAGAACATGGCAAAGCACATCATCGCCGGCGCGGCACTCGCGGCGGCGCTCATGCTCGGAGGGGCCCAGAACGCGCTGGCCCAGCGCAAGGGCGGCGACATCGTCATCGGCATCAGCCAGGCGCCGCCTTCACTCGATGCGCAGATCACCTCGGCGCAGGCCTCGCGCAACGTCACGCTCCATATCTTCGAGACGCTCTATGCCCGCGACGAGAACGCAAAGCCGGTGCCGGAGCTGGCCGAGGGCGTCACGGTCTCGCCCGACGGCAAGACCTATGTCTTCCCGATCCGCAAGGACGTGACCTTCCATAACGGCAAGAAGCTCGATGCCGCCGATGTCGTCGCCTCGCTGGAGCGCTACCGCAAGGTCGGCGCCTCGCCGGCGCTGGTCGCTGCCATCGATACGATCAAGGCGAGCGGCGAGCACGAGGTCACGGTCACGCTGAAACAGGCGCAATCGACCTTCCTCGACAATCTCTCCTCGCCGCGCGCTCCGATCGCGATCTATCCCGCGAGTGAAGCCGCCAAGGAAGCCGGCAAGATCGAGATCATCGGCACGGGTCCGTACAAGTTCGTCGAGTACAGGCCGGACAGCCACGTCAAGCTTGCCCGCTATGACGGCTATGCGCCCAATCCGAAGGGCACCGGCCGCGACGGCTTCGCCGGCAAGAAGGAGGCCTTCCTCGATACCGTCACCTTCCGCTTCATGCCGGAAGGCGGCGCCCGCACCGCGGCGCTCGAAGCCGGCCAGATCCAGTTCAACGAAACCGTCGACGGACCGACCGCGAAGCGGCTCGGCACCGACAACCGCTTCACCATCCACAAGATGGTGCCGTTCGGCCTGCAGGTGATCAAGTTCAATCAGGCCCAGGCGCCGGCCAATGACGTGAACTTCCGGCTTGCCGTCCAGGCGGCGCTCGACATGGAGGAGATCATGGCGATCTCCTATGCCGATATCTACCAGATGGACCCGAGCTGGCTTTATCCCGGCTCCGCCTTCCATTCGACGGCCGGCAGTGACAAGTACAACAAGCACGACCTGAAGCTCGCCAAGGAACTCCTCGCGAAATCCTCCTACAAGGGCGACAAGGTCACCTTCATCACCGACAATCTGCGCCCCAATGTCGACACCGCGACGCTGGTCCAGCAGAAGCTGAAGGAGATCGGCGTCGAGGTCGACATCTCCGTCGCCGACTGGCCGACCGTCTCGAAGATCGGCTTCACGCCGACGGGCTGGACCTTCTGGACCCATGGCTTCGGCATCGAGCCCTATGAGGGGCCGGGCTCGGTGATGGCGCCCTGGGTCAATGGCCTCTCGCAGCAGGCGAAGGACCCGGAGATCGACCGCATCGCCGCCGCCTTCAACGCCGAGATGGACGAGGGCAAGCGCAAGGCGCTCTACGACGCCTTCCAGAAGCACATGTACGATGCGGCGGTGGCGATGAAGGCCGGCAATTACGGGAGCATCCAGGCCACCCCAGCCAAGCTCAACAACTTCAAGCCCTAACGCATCCCGCGCATGTGGGGCGTCTGGCTGGAGCCTTGAGCCAGAAAGCGAAACCCGGCCCGCGGGTCTGATCCTGCGGGCCGTCTAGGCGGCGGCGCCTTCACCTTTCACTCGACGAGGAGCGGCATGGGACATTTCCTGATCCGCCGGCTCGCGGGCGCCTTTCTCGTGCTCGTGCTGGTCTCGCTGATGTCCTTCGCGCTGATCTGGCTGGTGCCGGG